>CAZCGF010000001.1:0-4671 GCA_964498115.1 uncultured Planctomycetaceae bacterium
CGGACGCGGATGAGCCGGTCCATGACGACCGGCTCGATCGGCTTTTCCTCGCGAGCGGGGCTGTGCCAGAACGGGGACTCAGTGAAACTCAGGCAGCCAACGAACAGCAGGGTGAATGAGGCGAGGAAGATGCCCAGGGTGGCTGCGGGGCCGGCGCCCTTCATGACGCGGGCAACTCGCCCGAAGGTGCGTCGTGAACCGGAAGGAGGTGACAAGCGGGAGACTCCTTATCGGGGGCGAATCGTTACAGAAGAGCGGCTCACGGAGGGCCGCGTGTCGACCGGATAATAGGATCGGCGATGGACGTCGGCCGCAACAGGAGAATCGGCCAATGATCAGGAATCGACGCGGAAGCCGAGACCCATTTCGGTAAGCCTGTTGTGAAGTTCCTTGAGAGAGGTCTGGCCGAAGTTTCTGGACTCGAGAAGTTCCTGCTCGGAACGGGAGGCGAGTTCGCCGATGGTGTTGATCCCGAGGCGCTGAAGACACTTGCGCGAGCGGACGGAAAGTTCGAGGGTGTTGACGGATCGGGAGAGAACTTCGGGGTTCGCATCGGGGAACATCGCGGGGTCGGCGGTGGGCATCGCCGGGGCGGCGCCGGGTTTCTGGTCGGCGTTTTGGCCGAGGCTGAGGCCCTTCTGGGCGAGCATGGCCTTGATTTCTCGAAGGGAAGTTTCGCCGAAGTTTTTATATGAGAGGAGATCGGCTTCGGAGGTGCGGAGCAGGTCTCCGAGGGTGTTGATGTTCATCTTCTTGAGGCAGTTTCGGCTGCGGACGGAGAGCTCGAAGTCGCTGACGGGGATGTCGAGGACTGCGTCGCGCTTCTCCTGAACCTTGAGCTGGTGCTCGTCAATGTACATGTTGCGCGAGGCGAGGACGTCCTTGTAGTAGAGCTGTGCCCGAGCGTTGTTGGGGTTGACGGCCAGGACGCGCCGCAGGCAGTCGGCGGCCTTGTCGTATTTGCATTCGTCTTCGAGGATCACGGCGAGATTAATCAGGGCGTGGCTATAGACGAAGGGAAGCTCGCTGCAGCGGAAGTAGAGCTCTCTGGCGTTTTGATCGCTTCCATGCAAGTCGAGGAGGTAAGCGAGACAGAACATTGCATGAGCGTGGTCGCAGTTGATGGCGAGGGCGGCTTCGTAGGATTCGATGGCCTCGGTGAGCGCGCCCTGTTCCTGACGGATGCGGCCCTTGAGGTAATTCCAGTCTGCTGAAGCTGTGCCGTTTGACTTGTTGGCGTCGAGGATGGCGGTGGCGCCGGCGGCGTCGCCGGAGAGAAGGAGGCACTCTGCCTTGGCGCATTCGCATTCGAGTTTGTCCCAGCCCTGGTTGGCCGCGGCGGCGAAGTGCTCAACGGCGGATGAGAATCGTCGGAGGTCGCGATGGGCGACGCCGAGGTGGTAGCTGCGAAGGGCGGAGGGCTTGGCCTTCTCGAGCCAATCGGCAGCGACGGCGGTATCTCCAACGAGCAGCAGGCACAGGCCTGCTTTGAGGGCGTTGGCTGCGGCGTTTTCTCCGCCGGCCTCCGCGGCGCGCATAACACCACTGAGCATGCCGGCGAAGCGATCGACATCGTCGGGTGATCCGAAGGCGGCCTCTTTGAGGGCGGTGTAGCCGGCGGCGTCGAGTTCGGGGAGTTTCAGAAGTGTGCCGAGGTCCATATTAGTTTCAATCATCGAGTGATTCTTCTCCAAGAGCAGATTCGTGAGATGAAAAGCGCGGACGGTGCCTGAAGGAAAGTCGCGCGCGGGTTTTGAGAGTCCAAAGTCGTCGTGTTGCAAATGCCCATACAAGCCGAACCATGTATTTTAACCAAGATCGACCGCCCTGCAAGCGGGAGTCGATCGGCCTCCTGGGTCGTGCGAGAACTTATCCACAAACTTCGCTTTCGGAGAGGGCTGGCGGTTCGGACGACGCGCGAAGATCAGAGGTGAAGACCGAGTGCGCGACGCGTATTTGTGCGCGTATCCCACATACGAATATGAGCTTGCGATCACGACGGCTTCGACAACAATATCGACCGCATTTCTCGTTGTTCAGAATCGGCGAAGATGTTATGATTCGGGCGCACGGAGGCTGGATAGGTTCCTATCCATAAGTATTTTCAGGGAAACGAGTTAGGTGATTTGCGTCTAAAATCGACCGGTCCCCGGTCGCTTTGCCTATTTCTGTGAGAATCAGTCCCATGGACGAGCTTAGTGAGGTGGTTTGGGCCGACATCCTCGGCCACGTGCGGACTCATCACGCTGCGATTGCGAGGGGATGGTTTAGCCAGCTTTCGCCGGGGACTCTTCACGGCGGGATTCTGAAAATCATGGCGGCAAATGCCGCGCAGCTCAGTTATCTGGTCGAGCACTGTGTCCGGCCATTTATCGAGGCCTCGCAAGCGGCGACGGGCAGGCTGGTTTCGGTCGAATTCGAGGCGGCAAACGGGGAGACGCTGGAGTCGGCCGGGTTGCTTCGGCCGAGGGCGGCGGATCAGTACAGTGCTGCCGGCGATCTGGGCCTGCGACTGAACGCGGACAATGTCTTCGAAAACTACGTGGTTGGTCCCTGCAACCGGATGGCGCATGCCAGTTGTCTGTCCGTCAGTCAGTCGCCCGGGACGACTTACAACCCGCTCTTTCTTCACGGGGCTGCGGGCCTCGGTAAGACGCATTTGATTCAGGCCATTTGCCATCGCGTTCTGGACCTTGCGCCGGGGACGCAGGTGGTCTATATGTCCTGTGAGACCTTCGTCAATCACTTTATCGACGCCGTGGAGCGTGGGGCGCTGAATAGCTTTCGGTATCGGTATCGCCACGCCGATGTGCTGATGATTGACGATATTCAGTTTTTGGCCGGTCGCGATCGAACGCAGGAAGAGTTTTTCCACACGTTTAACACACTTTATCAACTCCAAAAGCAGATTGTGCTTTCGGCGGATTCGCCGCCTTCGGAGATTCCACAGCTTGAGGAGCGGCTGGTGAGCCGGTTCAAGTGGGGGCTGGTTGCGCGAATAGATCCGCCGTGCATGGAGACGCGCGAGGCGATCATTCGCAAGAAGATGCGGATGCGGGGGGTGGAGCTTCCGGATGAGGTTGTGGCGCACCTGGCTTCGACGATCAAGTCGAACCCGCGGGAGATTGAGGGGGCGTTAATCAATCTTCAGAGTCGAGCGCTCACGGAATCGCGGGCGATCGACCTCGAGCTTTCGCGCGCGGTGCTTGGCGACGAGGACGAGCGGCGTCCCCGGCGAGTTCGCATACAGGACATCATGGCCTTGGTTACTGAGCGATTCGATGTGAAATTGTCGGATCTTCAGGGGCGGCGGCGGAGTCGTTCGATCGCGCTGCCGCGTCAGGTTTGCATGTACCTGGGAAGGCGGTTGACGAATCACAGCCTTGAGGAGATTGGCGGGTTCTTCGGCGGGAGGGATCACACCACGGTCCTCCACGCTAACAAGTTGATCACGCGGCGCTGCGAGGAGGAGCCTGAATTCAACAGGCGGATCAGCGAGGTTGAGGAGACGCTGCTGAAGGGCGGATTCTCCGAGGAGTCTTCCACGGGTCGATCTGTGACAACGCGTGGATAAGCTGCTCTCAAACGACCGCGCAGCGGCGGCGCGATGTTCAGATTGGTCGCCGGGTGTTTCCAAACGACGCAAAGAGGGGCGGATTGACAGGGCTTTATACAGCTTGTGCAGATAGACGATTGGACCGTTCGGCTGTATCATTAGCGTACATCAAAGCCTAAGCAGCGAGACGGTAGATGCGCTCGTTTTTGACAGGGTATACGGTTGATTACTGCGGTCTACATATATTGTTTCTAAGAAAGTAATAGAACCGTCACGATTCGATCGGACGGTTCTCCGGAAGCAAGCCATGAAGTGTATTTGTGATCGTGTTGCACTGCTTGAAGCACTCTCCGCGACCTCTTCGGTCGCCGCGGCACGGACTCCGAAGCCGATTCTCCAGTGTGTCCGCCTGACCGCCGCGAAGGATGCCCTGACGGTCACGGCTTACGATCAGGAAGTCGGCCTTCGACAACACGTTCGGCAGATCGATGTCACCAAGACCGGCGAGTCGCTTGTCAATTGCGAGCGGCTCCTGGCTATTGTGCGCGAGTCGGCCGATGAGACGCTGGCCTTTGAGACCAAGGACGACATTCTTCATATTCGCGGCGCGGACAGTCATTTTCAGGTGATCGGTCAGAGCGCTCGCGAATTTCCGCCGGTACCTGACATGGAGGGCGACGCGGACTTCAGTGTGAAAGTCGGTGTGCTGCGCGAGGCGGTCGGCCAGACGCTCTTCGCTGCGGCGCGGGAGAACACGCGCTACGCGATCAACGGCGTACTCTGGCAGAAGAAGGGCAAGAACCTGCAACTGATCGCCACGGACGGGCGGCGACTGGCGATGTCGAGCGTCTCGCTCGAGAAGTCTGTCGGCGAAGAGGTCAGCGCGATTGTGCCGGCCAAGGCGTTGAACCTCCTCTCGAAGCTGCATTTTGCGGCTGACGAGGTCATTCAGGTCAAGCTTTCGACGAATCAGATCATTCTCCGCAGCGATCGGGCGACGATCAGCAGCGTGCTGGTCGAAGGGCATTTCCCGAAGTACCAGGACGTGATTCCGCGCGACAACGACAAGAAGATTCCGCTGCAGACCGAGGCGTTTCGCAGCGCCGTGCGCCGGG
>CAZCGF010000001.1:4681-9205 GCA_964498115.1 uncultured Planctomycetaceae bacterium
CCGATGAATTCATGAGTGCGGTGAAGCGGGCCTCCCTGCTGTCGGGAGTTGAGTCCAAGGGGATCCGCATCAACGTGAGCAGCGAGGGGCTGGTGCTTTCCGGCCGGGCCCAGGAACAGGGCGAGGCGACTGTGAAGCTGTCGGGGATTGAGTACGGCGGCCCGGCCCTGGATATCGGGTTCAATCCTGAGTTCCTTGTGGATGCGTTGAAAGTCTGTGGAGAAACCGTGAGTTTTGAGTTGAAGGAGCCCTCTCGGCCCGGTGTGATCCGCAGCGGTCCTGTGTTTTTGTATGTGGTGATGCCAGTCAACCTGTCATGACGGCTTCAGGGAGGAAGTCCGTGGCGAAGGGATTGCCGCGTCGGACGGCGATATTGCAGCGTGAGGGGTTGTCTTCGGCTCCTCCGGGGGTTCAGGAGGAGTTCTGGCGGCGCTATAATTTCGTTCCGTGGCGGCGGCGATTGCCGGCTGCACTGGGGGACCTATTGGCGAAGGCGTGGCCGGAGTCAGCGGGTCAGAAGAGCGGACTTCTGGATCGGGTTGAGGCGGCGTGGCTCAGGGCGCTACCCGCCGAATACGCGGATTTGACGAAGGTTGAGGGGCTGACGGGCGGGCGGCTTCGGATATTGGTGGACAGCGCGGCGACGCGGTTTGTCCTGGAGCGGCAGCTTGGCGGGTCCCTGGTTGCGGCGGTGAACGAGGCGATGGGCGCTTCCGACGTCGGCCGGATCGAGTATCAAGTGGGACGGATGTCGGGTCGGCGGAAGTCGAACGACAGCAACAAGAAGAAGATCAGCAAGGAACGCCAGTAAATGAGCGCGCCGCCGACGGATAGTCAATCAGGGTCGACCGTGGAAACAATTCCCAGCGATAAGCAGGCAACCAAGCCTGTGAAGGAATACGGCGCCGAGAGCATTCGCGTCCTTGAGGGGATGGAGGCTGTTCGCAAGCGGCCGTCGATGTACATCGGCGACACGCAGCTTCACGGTCTGCACCACCTGGTGTGGGAAGTCGTCGACAACGCCGTCGATGAGGCGCTGGGTGGGTACTGCAAGAACATCCTGGTGAAGATCAATGCGGACGGCAGCTGCACAGTTACCGACGACGGCCGCGGCATTCCGGTTGAAGTCAAGCGACTGCCGGGGAATCCTCAGCTCGACGGCAAGAGCTCGCTGGAGATCGTGCTCACGGTTTTGCACGCGGGCGGCAAGTTCGATCGCGATTCGTACGCGATGAGCGGTGGTTTGCACGGCGTCGGCGTGAGCGTGGTGAACGCGCTTTCCGAGTGGCTGGTCGTCGAAGTCCAGCGCGACGGGAAGATCTATACGATGCGTTTCGAGCGCGGCAAGGCCGTGAAGGAACTCGAGATGATCGGCGAGACGACGCGGACGGGGACGCGCGTCGAGTTTCAGCCGGACCCGGAGATCTTTGAAGACACCAAGTTTCGCACTGAGACGCTGATTACGCGGCTGCGCGAACTGGCCTATCTGAACGAGGGGCTGCGGATCAAGTTTGTCGACGAGCGAGTGGGCAAGGAAGAGGAGTTTGCCTACGCCGACGGGCTCAAGGCCTTCGTCGATCACATGAACGAGGGCAAGGAGGGGCTGCACAAGGTGCAGATCCTCGCGGCGAAGGACGAGGAGCAGGGGCTCGGCTGCAAGATCGCCTTTCAATTCAACAATAGCTACAACGAGAACATTCTCGCATTCGCCAACAACATCAAGAACCGCGACGGCGGAACCCACCTGTCCGGCTTCCAGACGGCTTTGACGCGCACGCTCAATGCCTACGCGCGCAAGAGCAATATTCTCAAGGGCGATTTGCAGATCAAAGGCGAGGATTGGCGCGAGGGGCTTACGGCTGTTGTGTCGGCGCAGGTGCGGGAGCCGGATTTCCAGGGTCAGACGAAGGATCGTCTGATGAACTCGGAAGTCGAGTCGTACGTGCAGACGGTGGTGAACGAGCAGCTCGGGAACTGGCTGGAGGAGAATCCCGGCGACGCGAAGAAGGTGGTGAACAAGGGGATCGCGGCGGCGGCGGCGCGGGAGGCGGCGCGGAAGGCCCGCGAGGCGACACGTAAGAGCGCGCTATCCAGTGGAAATCTGCCCGGCAAACTGTGGGATTGTCGTAGCAAGGACCCGACCGAGTCGGAGTTGTTCCTGGTAGAGGGCGATTCGGCAGGTGGATCGGCCAAGCAGGGGCGCGACTCGCTGGCGCAGGCGATTTTGCCGCTTAAGGGAAAGATTCTGAACGTCGAGAAGTCGCGGATGGACAAGATCCTTTCGCACGAGGAAATCAAGACGATCATCGGGGCGCTGGGCTGCGGCGTGCCGGGTTCGGAGGACTTCGACGTCACGAAGTGCCGCTACGGCAAGATCATCATCATGACCGACGCCGACGTGGACGGCAGCCACATTCGCACGCTTCTGCTGACGTTCTTCTTCCGGCATATGCGACAGTTGATCGAGAGCGGAAATATGTTCGTTGCTCAGCCGCCGCTTTATCTGCTGAAGCGCGGGAAGAAGTCCGAGTTCGTACTCAACGACACGATCCTCGACGGAAACCTGACCGACTGGGGCCTTGAGGGGACGAAGCTGGTGATTCGCCAGGGCGGCGGCAACGGCTCCGCGACGGGCAAGGAGAAATCGCTTTCCGGCGAGGAACTGCGATCGCTCGTGAAGGTGCTCGACGACATCGCGTACATTCGGCGTGTCTTTCAGCGGCGCAGCATCGACTTTCGCAGTTTTCTGGCACAGCACCACGGCAAGGGGAAGAGCGCCCTGCCGCGTATTCGTGCCGTGCTGGGCGGCGAGGAGCATTATTTCGCGGACGAGGACGGATTCAACCGGTTTCGGCGCGAGATGCAGGAGAAGCTCGGGGCGGTTGAGGTTGTGGAGGGCGGCGTGAGCCTTCCGGCGGCGACGGATGAGGATGGCGCGCCGGCGCAGTTGGTTCGATATGAGCTTACGGAGTGCCGACGGCTGGAGAAGGCGATCGGCTGGCTCGACGAGCAGGGGATCGACCTCGACGACTACTTCATGGTGCGCGAAGAGCTGGTGACGGGCGAGCTGACCCCGGCGAAATATCTTCTCGTGCCGGATGATCGTGAGCCGGAAGAACTGGAAGGTCTGGGCGGTGTTGCGGACGGGGTGCGAAAGATCGGCCAGCAGGGCGCGACGATCAAGCGCTTCAAGGGTCTGGGCGAAATGAACCCCGACGAGCTTTGGGAGACGACGCTCGACCCGGCCAAGCGGCAACTGTTACAGGTGGTGATCAGTGAGGCCGGCAAAGACGATCTGGAGCAGATGGAGATGGACTGGCGCGCGGCGGATCGAATCTTCTCAATTCTGATGGGCGACGATGTGGAAGTTCGTCGCGGGTTCATTGAGACGAACGCGATTCATGTGAAGGATCTGGACGTCTGACGCGCGGATTCGATTTCCCCCTCCTTCCACTCGTGAATATGTCATTCGGCGATACACTCTCCTTCGCACATGAAGGCACTTCGTCAACGCAATCGAGTCGCGGTGTGGTTTGAAACGACGCGGCGGCCGGGCATTCCGCTCATTTTCCTTGTTATTGCCTTGTACGCACCATCGCTGGGGGATGGTTTCATTCTTGACGATCATCGGGCGATGCGCGTTTTGCGCGAGTATCACGCCGGGGAGCGACCTTCGCCGGACGTTTATCGATTCCTCTCCGGCGACGCGGAACGGAACCGGGCGGAGCGTGACGCGGGGTGGTACCCGTGGTGGATGGATGACGACCTCAAGTATCAGCATATGCGGCCGTTGGCGGAGTGGGCGCTGTACGGGCAGTACCTGGTCTTCGGCGATCGGCCGATGGGGTATCGGGTGGTCGGCCTGGCGCTTTACGCGGCGGGCGTGCTGCTGGTGCTGCGGTTACTGAGGATCGTCGGCGGTGACGAACGTGTGGCACGATGGGGAGCGCTGATCTTTGCGGCGGCGGCGAGCCATGCGGTGCCGGTGCTGTTCATATCCGCTCAGGGGGATGTGATCGCGCTGGTCTGCGCGGCGGGGGTTGTGATTGCGGTCGATCGGTTTGTCGGGACGGGCAGCGCGGGGGGGCTCGCTTTGTTTGCGCTGAGCCTGGCGATCGGGTTGGGGATGAAGGAGGCGATGTTGCCGCTGGCAGCGGCGCCGTTGTTGGTGTGGCGCATTCGAAGGGGCGAGGCGGCCGCGGGCAGGAGGGCTTGGGCCGCGCTGGCGGTTTCGGCGGTGATGGCGCTGGCGTGGCTCGTGTATTACTCGAAGGGCGGCTACGGCTCGAACACGTCGGTGATGCTCGATCCGGTGCGGGCGAGCGGCGAGTATCTGGCGGCGGCGCCGCTGCGGGCGCTGCTGCTGATTTCGTCGTGGGTCATTCCGGTCAATCCGTTTCTTTTTGAGTTGACGCCGGGGCTGATGGCCTATCGATGGATGTATGCGGCGATCGGGGCTGCGGCGATTGTGGGGATTGCGTTCTTGTTTGTTGCCCGACATCGGGGGCAGCGCGGCGTCGGATG
>CAZCGF010000001.1:9305-25513 GCA_964498115.1 uncultured Planctomycetaceae bacterium
TCGGACAGCGGGGATACGGATGTGATGATGGTGGACGATCGCACGCTTCTGCTATCCGCGCGGGCGGGCGATCCGATGTTGAGCGGCTTTTTGGGGCGGATGGGGACGACGCGCGGGCACGCGCGGGCGGAGGGCGAAACGATGCGCGGGCTCGGATTTGAGGCGAAGGTGGTCAAGGCGGGCGGTGGGCTGCGCGGGGTTGAGCTTCGGTTTGATGAGCAACTCAGTTCGGATCGTTATCGGTTTTTTGAACTGCGGCAGGACGGAATGCCGGAAGAGTGGGGTCCGGCGAGTGCGCTGCGAGGCGGCGACATCAAACGACCGGGGTGAAGCCGGGTTGTTCGAAGAGGCGGGTGGCGGCGCGGGTGTAGCGTTTGATGAATTCCTGCTCGGTGGTTTTGGCGGCGGCGGCGAGCTTGGCGAGCATGACGGGGTCTTTGAAGTCGGTGGCTTCCAGGCGGATCATGTAGGCGCGGGCGACTTTGTAGCTGTCGCTGTGGACGTCGACCTGGCGAATGCGTGTGCGGTTGGTCTTAGGGTCAACCATTTCGGCGAAGGTGACGGGGAAGAGGTTGCTGCCCTGGATGGTGACCATGATGCCGCCGGTGAGGTCGCGGGTTTCGTCGAGGAGGAGGGTGACGGCTCCGTTGCCGAGGTCGCGGCAGTAGGCCATGTCGAGCGGGGTGGGCGGGGCGCAGCGGAGCATGTAGCCGATGGTCTGCGGCATGACGGTGATTTTCTCGTCGCGCTCCTCGGCGCGGCGCATGAGCTCCTCGGTCAGCATTCGGGCGAGGGGCACTTCGGCGAGGCGCATGTGGCCGGCGGCGTCGACGGGCACTTTCTTGTGGAGCAGGCGCTCCAGTTCTTCACAATCACCGAGCCTGTAGGCGAGGCCTTCGGCGACGATGGCAACGCCGTCCGAGCGGCCCATTGCTTTGCGCTTGAGGATGGAGCCCTCTAGAACATCGGCGATGCCCTGGATGGTGGTGGTCTCGCCGAATTCCTCGGGGATGAGGGTGACGGTTGCGCCGGCGGCTTTTCCCATGCCCATGGCGAGGAAGCCGGCGTGACGTCCCATGGCGACGACGACGTACCAGCGGCCGGTGGTCTTGGCGTCTTCCATGAGGTTGGCGACAAGCTCGCTGCCGAGGTGCCGGGCGGTGTTGTAGCCGAAAGTGGGGATGTCGCCGGCGAGGGGCAGGTCGTTATCGATGGTCTTGGGCACATGGACGACGCGAATGCGGCCGCCGGTGCGCTCGGCGACGAAGCGCGCTGACAAGGCTGTGTCATCGCCGCCGATGGTGATGATGCATGTCACGCCGAGCTCGGTGAGGTGCTGGATGACGCGGCCCACCTTTTTTTCGTCGGGCCGGACGTGGCCTTCGACTTCGATCGAGCTTTCATCGAGGAGGGTTGTGCGGGCGGTGCGGAGGATGGAGCCGCCGTCGAAGTGGATGCGGGCGACGTCCTTGATGTGCAAATCGATGCAGTGTCGTTCCTGGACGAACTTGTCGGAGGCGAGATGTTTGAAGCCGTCGTAAATGCCGACGACTGTGAGGCCGCGGTTGATGGCTTCGATGGCGGCGGCGCCGATGACGGCGTTGATGCCGGGCGCGGGACCGCCTCCGACGATGATTGCGAGCTTGGGACGATTCAGTGCCATGATGCTGATCCAGTATAGATAAAACGTTTTTCCTATTATAGTTCGGCGATCCGAAAACGGAAGCCGGCACCGCTTATTGCGGAGTATATACGCTGGTCCGCGATTTTCTCGGGCATTCGCGGGGGTGGGCCGGGAGGGCCTTGGGAGTGCAACTTCGGGCGCGAACAGGGAGCAAGTGTAGAGGGTGACGCGAGCGAGAGGGGCGGGCGCCCTTCCGATCGGTCGGGCTCGGCGGAGCACGTCACTTGCTTGAGTTGCTGCCCTATCAACAGAGCCTTGTTTCGGATGAGGCGAGATTTACCTGGAACTGCTGGGCGCGGCAGACGGGGAAGAGCACGACGCTTGGTCTTCGGCGGCTGATGCGGGCGGTCGAACGAAAGCGATTGCAGGTCATTTTGTCGGCGGGCGAGAGACAGAGTCGCGAGGTGATGGAGAAAATCCGTCATCACTGCCGATCGCTGTCCATTTATTACGAGTGGTGCGAGGAGAGCTATTTCAAGGGCACGCAGTTTCGCCAATTGGAGCTTCGCCTTTCGGGGGGCGTGAGGATCATTGGGCTGCCGGCGAACCCGACCACCGCGCGGGGGTTTTCGGGCGACGTGTTCCTGGATGAGTTCGCGATGCACCGGGACGCGGACGAGATCTGGGCGGCGCTTTTTCCGACGGTGCTTCGCGGAGAGGGGGAGATCGACGTTGCATCGACTCCGCGCGGGCAGAAGAACGAGTTCTTTCAGCTCAAGGATCGGAAAGATTTTACAAAGCGGACCATCACGCTGGCGAATGCGGTGTCGCATGGATTGTCGGTAGACGCGGATCTGATGAGGCGGAGCATCGGCGACGAGTGGGCATGGCGGCAGGAATTCTGCTGCGAGTTTCTCGACGAGGCCACGAGCTTTCTCACTTACGAACTGATTCGATCATGTCAGGACGACACGTGCAAGACTGACGTGGATTGGAACCTGCTCACTTCGCGCGACGCGGAGCTTTATATCGGCGTGGACGTGGGCCGGCATCGAGACCTTACCGCCATCTGGTTGTGGCAGCGCATGGGAGAGTCGCTCGTCACGCGCGGCCTCGAAGTGCTTCGCGATGCACCGTTCGACGAGCAGGAGGCGGCTCTCGATCGGCTGCTTCGTCACCGATCGGTTCGGCGAGTCTGCATCGACGCCACCGGAATGGGTCTGCATCTGGCGGAGCGGCTTACTGCCCGATACGGCGACGATCGTATTCAACGAGTTGTTTTTACGGCGGCGCTGAAAGGCGAGCTGGCGGGCCGGCTTCGGGTCAGTGCGGAGCGAGGGCTGCTCAGTATTCCGGTGGACGATCGCATTGTTGAGGACTGGCACAGTCTGACACGAGCCGTCACTTCCTCGGGCGGAGTGCGATTCGACGCCGCGCGATCGGAGGGGGCACACGCGGACCGGTTCTGGGCGGCCGCGCTGGGGATTCACGCAGCGACGGCCGGACCGAGCGGCGAAGCCGAGTTCACGACAGCCTGTCCACCCAGGTTTGCCAGAGACGGCGCCTGGTAACAGATCACACGCAAAAAAAATGAGGAGTCGCAAATGAATATCGTTGGACGAATTGTCAATTCGATCATCGGGCGCGGGCGAGCGCTGCCGAGGCCCGGCGCGATTGTGCGTCGAGGCCGTGAGGATGTCTGGCAAGGCTACCCTGCCGATGGCCTGACGCCCCAGCGATTGATTTCGATTATCCGCGAGGCTGACGCGGGCGACCCTTCGGCACAGTTGTCACTCTTTGAGCAGATGGAGGAGAAGGACGCTCACCTGTTCAGTGTTGCGAGGACGCGTCGCCTGGCGGTGACGGGGTTGGCGTGGGAAGTTGTGTCGGCCGCGGAGATGCCTGGGTGGGGATCGGCGCGAAGCGTCTCCGCAAGCCGAGCCATTGCTGACGAGGCGGCCGCATACTGCGATGCCACGCTGCGCGACTTACCGGGGTTTGAGCCGGCGCTGGACCACATCTCGCTCGCCGTCGGGCGCAATATTTCACTGGTTGAGTTGATTTGGGAGGCGTCGGAGTCCGGCCATCGTCTGGCGGCACTGGAGCCGGTTCCGTTTAGCCGCATCACGCTCGACGAGATCGGGCAGGTGCGTGTCTTGACTGACGCGGCAGCCTTTGAGGGGATCGAGTTGCCGCCGGACAAGTTCATCATGCATGCGCCGCATTCGTCGAGCGGACATCCCCTGCGCGGCGGGCTTCTTCGGGCGACGGCGATTGCCTACCTCGGCAAACACTTTGCAGTCAAGGACTGGCTGGTTTTCGCGGAGGTGTTCGGGATGCCGGTGCGGATTGCCCGATATGCGCCGAACGCGACGCCCGAGGAGAAGCGCGAGCTGCTGGGGATGTTGAGTAAGTTGGGCGCGGATGCGACCGGGATTTTCTCCAAGGCGGTGGAGCTTCAGATTGTTCAGTCGCGCACGCCCGGCGAAGTGAACTTGTACGAGAACCTCTGTCTCTACTTTGACCGAGAGATGAGCAAGGCGTGGTTGGGGCAGACGCTGACCACAGATACGGCGCGCATGCTGGCCAGTGCCGGGGCGGCGAAGGTTCACGATCAGGTGCGGCGCGACTTGCGCGACGATGACTTGCGCAAGGAGGCGGTGACGCTGCGGCGCGATCTATTGGCCCCCATGACGCGAATGCAGTTTGGCCCGGACGCTCCGGTGCCGCATTTCCGCCGCATTATGGAGCAGCGGTTCGACCCCCTGCAGTTGGGCAACACACTCGATATCGCCGTGAACCGACTTGGGGCGAGAGTTCCGGCGAGATGGGCGCACGCCGCGCTGGGGATACCGGAGGCCGGCGAGCAGGAGCCGGCGCTTCCCGGTTTCCCGACAGCAGGCGGCACGACAGGCGCGAACGGGGAGCAAGGTTATTGGGAAAGGTGTGCGGCGATTTGAAGTGCGGGCTGCAGCCAAAAACCCGGACAACAACCAATCAGGAAGGGAGAGGCCAATGAACGAAAACGCGATCGTCAGTGACAACGCCCCGCGATCTTTGCCTGGGGGCCTGATTCAGGCGGCGGCGGTGGAGAGGCTCGTGATGGAGTCGTCCACCGTGGGGCAGGCAGATCCTCCGGATCAGATTTTCATCGCGCCGTGGGGTGAGGTGGAGACCCTGGCGGGATCATTCATTGTGGATCAGGAGGCCGCCACGGCCACGATCGAGGCGTTCACCGCGCATGGCACTGATGTGCCGGTCGACTACGAACACCAAACTCTCGGGGGCAACTACAGCTCGCCGAGCGGTCAGGCCCCCGCCGCCGGTTGGATTCGGGCGCTGTCGATGATCACGCCCAATGAGGCGGCGGCTCGTGGCGGCGATATTCAGCCGGGCCTGTGGGCTCGCGTGGAGTGGACGGATGAGGCGGCGGAGAAGCTTCGAACGCGGCAGTATCGCTATCTGTCGCCAGTCGCATTGGTGCGCCGAAGCGACCGACGCCTGATCGGCCTGCATTCCGTCGCCCTGACTAACAAGCCTGCGATTGTCGGAATGAGGCCGTTGATCGCGAGTGCCGACGGAGCGGCACGGGATGGCCATCAGCCGATGGCGTGCGCGGCCGACCGATTGCGAGGGCTGTTGCGCATTGCGGATTCCGCGGAGGAGGGGGCAATTCTTATTGCGGCGGCAGAGCGCATCGAGTTGCTTGAGTCGCGTGAGCGAAATCAGGCGGCGAGCCAGCGCGTGGCAGCGGCGATGTCTGCCGGAAAGCTGACAGCCGCGCAGAAGGATTGGGCTGTCTCGCTGGCCGAGCGCAATCCGGCGGAGTTTGAGCGTTGGGCGGCAGTCGCACCCGTGGTGGTGCCGCTGGGGCGGATTGTGCCTGTTGTGTCAGGTGATTCCTCAACTTCGACCCATCGGGCGGTGGAGTCGGCGGCCCGGGCGGAGTACCGCAACAACCGGGCGTTTCTTGAGAAGCTCTGTAACGAGGAGGCCTATGTCGCGCAGGCCGTAAGAGCGGAGTCGGCGAGCAGCTAACCGGCGGCGGCGACCTCGCGTGAATGCCGGACATGGGAAGGATGAAAAGGATCAAGAAGGAGGATGATGGAAATGGCTATCTCGGCCAATCGTGAATTGAGCAGGTATGTGGATCAGGAGTTGCGCAGCTTTGCGGTCGCCGCATCGACGCGCGTTTACAAGGGCGCCATCGTCGGCGTTGATCGGGCGAGCGGCTATGTTCGCAATCTCGTTGCCGGCGACGTCTTCGCGGGAATCGCCTATGAGGAGATCGACAACAGCGCGGGGCAGAACGGCGATGCCACTGTTCGACTGTACACGCAGGGAGATTTTATTCTCACCGTCTCCGGGGCAACGCAGGCGCTGGTCGGCGGGCCGGTGTATGCGCTGGACAATGAGCTGGCCACGGTCGCGCCGGTGGTCGGCGGCAGCTCTTGTGGTGTTTTGATGGCCATCGCCGGCGCCAACGTCGGGATCGTGCGGATCATGCCGATGGCTGCTCCGCAGGTTGAGCAGGAGTCCAATGTTCGGCTCGACAGCTCGCTGAGCGCCGCGACGACGAACCCGGTGCTGATTACTCAGCGGGCGATCAAGGTGCTGCACGCCCAGGTCTCATTCAACACCGTTCCGAATTCCGGCACCCTGGATGTGGGGACCGGAAGCTCCACGCCGAACGAAGTCGTCTCGGGTTTCAATCTCGCGTCACTCAGCGCGAATACGCCGGCCACGTTGACCATCAACTTTCCGAACGTGGCCAAGGGGCTGCGTTTGTGGGCCAAAGTTGGGCAGGCGTCATCGACGGCGGGCGTCGGTGGATTGCTCTCGCTTCGATACATCGAATTGCCGTAGTTGCCGGAAGGCGGGTCGCGTTGAGCCGCCTTTTCAAGAGAGACATTGATCGCCGGGCGCGCGAGGTGCGCGGCGCGTGAAGATGAAGGAGGTTATCCATGTCAGTGATCAACACAGGGCTCTTGACGAAGGGCCTGAGAAGCGAGTTCTTCAATCGGTTTGACGGGACGCCCGTTCACTTTGGCGATCTATCGACGCGTGTCGTGTCGACGAGTGATCGCGAGGACTATCGGTGGCTTGGTACGGTGCCGAAGGTGCGAGAGTGGGGACAGGGCCGGCTGGCCCAGGGTCTGCGGGTGGAAAGTTACTCGATTGAGAACCTCAAGTATGAGGCGACGATCGAGGTGGATCGCGACGAGATCAGCGACGATCAGACGGGCCAGATTCGGCTGCGCGTCGCGGAGCTGGCTCAGCGCGCCGCGACGCACAAGGATTTTCTCATTTCCCAGTTGCTTGTCGGCGGGGAGACGGCGGGCAACAACAGCTATGACGGCGTGAGTTTCTTCAATGCCGCCCACGTGTCGGGCGCGTCCGGCAATCAGAGCAACCTGCTTACCTTTGACGCGGACGCGACGGATGCGCCGACTGTTGAGGAATTCAAGGAGGCGCTCAAGCAGGCGATCGGTTCGATGCTGGGGTTCGTCGATGATCAGGGCGAGCCGATGCTGGTTTCCGCCAGCGGGCTGGTCTGCGTCGTTCCGCCGACGATGCTCTTCACCGCGAACGAGGCGATTAGCGCCACGGTGTCCGGCGGCGGGACGAACACGTTGTCGGGCATCGCACGGGTGATCTCGTTTCCGTGGCTGACTGACAAGTCCAAGTGGTATCTGCTCAAGACGGATGGGATTCTCCGCCCGTTCATTTTTCAGGATCGCGAGCCGGTGGAGTTCAACGCGCTGGCGGAGGACTCCGACGAGGGATTCCGCAGGGAGAAGTTCCTGTTCGGCGTTCGAGCCCGATACCGGATGGCCTATGGCTACTGGCAGTTCGCGGTTCGGTCGGACTTCATCTGACACTTGCCGGAGGGAAGGGGGGCCGTCAACGCGTGCGGCTGTTGACGCTCTGTTCGCCGGTGAGCGCGGGAGACGACACCGCCTCACCGGCGAGCACCTTTTTGGTGGGCCACTTTGACCGCAGATTCCTGGGCCGTTTCATGTAAAGGAGTGCCGCATTTATGGCATATATCACCAACGAAGACATTCAATCTCGAATCGGTCCGGCGGCGTACATTCAGTTGACGGATGACGCGGGCACGGGCTCGGCGGACGCGTCGAAGGTGGATGAGGCGCGGCTTGGGGCTGAGGGAGAGGCGAACAGCTACCTTGCGGCGCGGTATGCGGTGCCGGTGGACTTGACGGGCGAGCCTCAGGTGCAGGCAGCACTTAGGTCGTTTGTACTGGACATTGCGGCGTATCGGCTTCACACGCGGCGCCCGCCGGTGCCGGAGGACATTATCCGTCGGCGCGAGGACGCGGTGACCTGGCTGGCGCGCGTGGCGTCGGGGCTGGTTCAGCTTCCGGCGGCCAGCGCGCTGATGGAAAACTCGGCGCTGGGCATTTCGGGGCGCGCCGCGGGGCCTGTCCGAGTCATGACGCGCGAGAGCATGGAGAATCTGTAGGAGGGCCACGGCGATGTCACGACTGGGCGATCTCGAGAACACCATTGTTTCGCGGCTGGCGACGGCGACGATTTCCGGTTCGCCGGCGTTCGCGGTCGTGCGCGGATTTTCCGGAGGGAATCGACCGGAGCTGCGCGAGGCGATTCGACGGGAACAGGCTCCTGCCGCGTATGTTGCATTTACCGAGGAGCTGACGGCGCCAGAGACGTCGGACCTCCGCCGCGGCGCGAAGTTTGTCATTATGATTGCGGCGAAGATGCTTCGCGCAAGCAACGATGCGAGGCACGGCGACTCGGACGGACGGGGCGCGTTTGAGCTGATGGATCTTGTGCGCGCGCGACTGGACCTGTACGAGCCGGGCGGGGACACACAGCTTCAGAGCATTCACGAGAAGTTCGTCGATGCGGACGATCGTGTCGTCATTTATGAGCTGGCCTATCGGGCGTGGCCGATTTTTCTTGTTGAGGCGCTACTGGCAGAGCCGCCGGCGATTGCCCCGCGCATGATCGGCACGGCGACGGACTATATGCGACTGGATGTGGCGAGCGCGTCGTACGTTCTTGTTGGGGATGCGCGGCCCTTGCGGCCACTGCCGATCATCGGGCCGGCCGGGGTGATTTCTTACAACGTCGGGAGCTATACAACGACGCAGTTTTCCACCAATGCCGAGGGGTCGAGCAGTTTTCCCGCAGTGCAGATCGCGAGTACCAGCGACGGCGGGTGGCGCTCGCTGCCGGTCCTCATCGAGGACTGGTGCGACGTGGATGATGTCGCGGAAATTGTCGTGCCGGTGCAGGCGGCGGCGGCCGCGAGCGGGGATGTGTCGCTTCGCGTGAACTGGGAGATTGCCCGGGCGGGCGAGAGCGGCGTTATCGAGGGCAGCGCGGGAAATGTCGTGGCCGGGCCGACGGGCGCGGGGGATATTGCATTTCTCGTTGCCGGCACGATGGCGAAGAGCGCGCTGGCGGCCGGGGATTGTGTGTCGTTTGCGATTCAGCGACTGGGCGCAAGCGACGCGGCGGATACGTATACGCAGGACCTCTTGATCGCGCGAATGGGGTGGATCAACTTCCGGCGCGTACGACTGTGACCAACCTTTTTAGCGCTTGCGTCGGATGAGCAGCAGCGCCGTCACGAGCAGTCCGAGTGTCGCAGGTTCGGGGACGCGGAACGCCAGGTCCACGATCTTGCCCTGCGGGCCGGGCGTCAGGAACATCGAATCAATCTCGTTGAACGTCACCGGGTCGAAGATGTGCACTTGCGCCGTGACGCCGTCCACGACGTAGATGTTTCCGTCGAAGGGGCTGATCTCGATGCCGTGGGTGTTGCCCCAGCCGGTACCCGAGAAGCTGCCGAGGAGGTTGTACGACGTGTCGTAGTGGTAGACCTGGTTAAATCCCAGGGCGCTGACGAGCGGCTCACCGTTCGGCAGGAATTCAATATCGTTCGCCCTTGCGCCGACCGGGATGGTCCACTGGTTGACGAGCGCGCCGGTAATTGCATCCACTTCTTTGACGCCGCTGCCGCTATAGCTGCAGACGAAGAGATTGCCGTTGGGCCCGATGCGCATGTCGGAGGGGTCCTGCAATGTGGTGACGACGCGAATGAATGCGCCGGTCGTTGCGTCGTATTCGCGGACGTCGTCGGTGTCCCAACTGCCGATGTAAACGCCGCCTGTCGGGGCGTAGAGGCCGGCCCATTGTGTGCCGATGCCCGGTCCGCCGTTGTAGGTCTTGATGAATGCGCCGGTGTTGGCGTCGAACTCGTCGACGCCGCCGCCGAAGTGGCCGACGAGCATGCGATCGCCGGCCGCATTGAGCTTGACGCCGAGCTGGCCCTGTCCGTTGACGGATGGGGCGAACGGTCCGCCGAATGCGCCGGTCGTGGCGTTGTATTCGCCAACGAAGTTGAAGACGTCGCTGGAGATGAAGAGGCTTGCCGAGGCTGAGGACGCAGTGAGCGAGAGGCCGAGGGCAATCAATGGCAAGAACACAGCAATGTTTTTTGAGCGAATCATCTTCTTCCTCCGAGGGTTTGCGGCGGCGATTTTGCGAGGGCATGCGCCGCGTGAAAGATATCTGACCAGAATTATTGGGCTCGGCGCTAGGCCGGGCCCGAACACCTAAAAGTCAGTGTAATAGTTTGGGATGGGCGATCCAAGCGGATTAGCGGGGATTGGGCGGACTTTCTGCGATTTTGTCGGCCCATTGCAGGGGATCACGCGCGGCAAAATGACGCGAATGCCCAGGGGAATTACAATTCAGCGATGAGCACTGATGGCGGTGTAACGAGTGAGTCAGCCGCGCCGATGCGCGCGGCCGTTCGGCTCATGCGCGAGATTCGATTCTCCATCGACCGTGATTGGGTCCGCGCGGCACATGGGGAGAGCGGGTTTGAGGGAGCGCTGCCGGTGACGAATTCGTGGGGCGGCTGGCCTTCGGCGGTGGGGATTGCGCCGCATCTGGTGCTGCGAATTGTCGTGTCGGGGTCGCCGGACCCGGTGACGGGCTATCTCGTCAATATTCAGGAGCTCGATGCGATTCTGCGGCGACACGCCATACCCGAGGCGGCGCAGCGTCTCTTTGCCGCCGGCGTTCGGCTGACCGGTGAGCAACTGCTGGCGGGCATCGTCGAAAAGATCACGCCGCTGGTGCCGATGAATTGTCAATTTGAGTCGCTGCAGATGTGCGCGACGCCGTTTCTTTCGTACCGCATGAGACCGGGAGACGCCGAGATGATCGAACTCACACAATGTTTTGAATTCTCCGCCTCGCACCGGCTGCACGTCGCCGCCCTTTCGGACGAAGAGAACCGCCGCACCTTCGGCAAATGCAACAACCCCAACGGCCACGGACACAACTACCAGATTGAAGTTACGGTCGCCGGGCCGATTGACGCGAAGACGGGGGCGGTGCTGCCGCTGCCGCGCTTCGAGTCGGTGGTGAAATCAGAAGTCATTGATCGCTTCGACCATCGGCACCTGAACAGCGACACGGCGGAGTTCGCGAAACTCAACCCGTCAGTGGAGAACATTGCCCGAGTGATCTGGGAAATCCTTGAGCCGAAGGTTGCTCCGGCGAAACTGCGCAGGGTGCGGGTGTGGGAGACGGCGAAGACGTATGCGGAGTATGTGGCGTAGGCCTATCGCGCGGGACGGATGCAGAATAGTCTGACGGTTGTCCCGGACGGCCAAAGCCCGGGCTTGATGCTCGCTGTCTTGATCACGGGCCGGCCAGAAGGCTTGCAAAGGGCCCGATATCGGAGTCGCCGACCATGCCGTCGAGGTTGACGTCGGCTGCGCAGGCAGCGAGGCCGGGGGCGCTTGAAAAGAGAAGTTCGTCGGCGAAAGCGGCGATGTCCTGGCCGTCCACCGTCAGATCGCCATTGACGTCGCCAGTTCCCTGAAGCGACACCGAAACTCCGCAACCGCAGACTCCAGGGGCAATGCGAAGCGGATCGTTTGCGCAGGCATCGCTGCAATCCGGCGTTCCATCGCTGTCGCTGTCGGTCGAGCATGGGTCGGCGATGCGAAGATCAACCATGATCGGCAGGTGGTCGGACGAGTTGCTGGTGAGGGTGTCGCCGGATTGCAGCCCCGCCGCCGCCAGGGCCGCGGGGGTCATCGTGCTGGTGTTGAGCACGAAGCTATTGGCGATGTTAAAGGCGCTGTCTGTCACCATCATTCGGTCCAGATTCGAAGACGGGAAACTGCCGTTGCTCTGCCATGTGATGTTACTGCCGGTGAAGGGGTCCAGTGGGTTGATGTTGAATAGGTTGGTGTTGTCCCAATCCCCCTTCACGTCCGGGCCGAAGGCGCCTTCGTTCTGTATGTCACCCGTGATGAGCGTCGTCTCCGGCTGGGGGCCTCCGACGAGATTGAAATCGCCCAGCACGATGATCGGTGTGTCGGCGGGCAGCACGATGTTGTTGCCGGAGGGCCTGGCGACGCCGCGAGCATCGCCGAGCCAGTTGGCGATCGCATCGGCGCTGCGCTGGCGGCTCGCATCCTCGGAACCGCCGGGATTGCCGCAGCATTTGAGATGGACGCCGAGAAGGTAGACATCTAATGCATAGTCGGTGTTCGGCAGGTCAGCCAGGGCAATAGTGACGCCGCGCGTGGAAGATTCAGGAATCGTGTCGGTGCGGGTCAGTGTCAGAGGATAGCGCGATGCAATGGCGTTACGCGTTCCACCGAGGATGCCGAAGTGGATCTGCCAGCCGGTGCCGCCGATCGGCATGATGGTGTTGAGTCTCGTGGCAACGGCATTCGCGGTGACCGAAGAGGCAATTTCCTCGAAACAGATGATGTCGGGTTGCATGGCGACGAAAATGCGGTTGAAGGAAGCATCAGTGCCTGAATCCGCGATGAAGCTTCCATGCGTGTTGTAGGTCATGATGCGGACGTCGAGCGGACTGTCCTTCGAGTAGTCGCCTGTCAGGGGATTGAGGGCATCGGCGGAGCCGGCCACGGCGATGCACGCGATGCAGCAGGCGAATACATGAAGCGGCCGAAGTGACTTGATGGACCTGAGCACACTGATCTCGGAAACTGACATGAAGGAACCTTTTCCTCGACAGCGATTTCGATGGCGCCCCTGCTTGGACATGGTCGAAACGGTATTGTCAAATGATATCATGTGCCGCCCGTTCGATTCAATTTGTCAATCCGACTTTCGTCGAAGTTGACCGGCAATGCCGTTAATCGGCCCATTTGCCGATAACCGGCGCGTGTGCTGACAACCGCGTGGAGGGCGTCGCGCGTGCGTAGGCGACCGCATCAATGGTTCCCGGGGCGAGGGGCTGTTAATCACTCAGAGAGAACGGCGTGAAGTTCGTGCCGTGGTCGTAGTAGTCCTCGTTCTCGGCGCGTTTGAGCCAGCCGACGATGGCGTACGTGATCGGCGTGAAGATCACTTCGACGGAAACCTTGAAGACCCAATTGAAGGCGATGACTTTGAGCATGGTGCCCGGCTGCCAGACGGCGTAGAAGGCGATCGGGTAAAAGAGGGCGCTGTCGACGAGCTGGCCGACCATGGTCGAGCCGATGGTGCGCGTCCAGAGCAGCTTGCCCTTCGTCCATATCTTCATCTTGGCCATGACATAGCTATTGGCGAAGTCGCCGGCCCAGAAGGCGATCATCGAGCCCACCACAATCCGCCACGTGTTGCCGAAGATTGTTTCCAGTGCCGGCTGCATGACCTCGTTGAAGGGCTCGTTGGGGTCGGCCGGAAAGTGGATGACCGCGAGTCCCATGATGGTGGCGAATATCATCGCGCCGAAGCCGGCCCAGATGACCTTCCGCGTCCGGGCGTAACCGTACACCTCGGTAAGGATGTCGCCGAAGATGTAGCTGATGGGGAAGAAGAGATTGCCTGCGCCGAAGGTGAGCGAGCTTCCGATGCCGGGCAGGCTGAACGGGAGCGGCATGATGCACGTCTTGCCGGGGCCGATGAGATTGGAGCAGAGCAGGACCGTGACGAAGACGGCCATGACGAGGTCGTAGTATTTGTAATGCCGCGCGTTAATGGAAGGGGTTGAGATTGTCTGGGGAAGCTGCGGCATCGGCTTATTCAATCCGACGGACGGGCAGGTCGTCAATCAGGGGACCGCTAGGGCAGGAGGAGGTCGACGAATCCGGCGATGTCGCGGCCGTTCACGACGCCGTCGGTATTGATGTCGCCATTGCGCGGATGGCAGAGTGGATTAACAAAGAGATATGCGGCGGGCGAGGTCATTCGCTGGACGAACAGGGTGATATCGTCTGAGTCGACAAGGTTGTCGCAATTCATGTCGCCCGGGAGCTTTTCGCTGGTGAAGCCGGACAGGATGAATTCCTGGGCTGCGATCTCCACGGAGGCCGGGAAGCCGCCGTGGCCTGCGCCGGCGACCTGGGTGTACTGGTGCGGGACGCCGACCGCGGTCAGGGCGTTATCCAGCCGCGTGCTCTGCATGATCGGCACTGTCGTGTCGTTGGTTCCGTGGGCAATGAAGGTCCGAGGGTCAGATGCATCGACCCATGTGATCGGATTCACCTGGTTGCAGAGCGTCACCAGCCCCGGATAGGGCGGCGCCGGATTCGCGATGTTTGCGCGAATGTCGCCGATGCCCTGGCCCGGATCATCCCAGCCGACAAGCTTTGACTCGGGCGAGGCGGGCGCATCGTGATCGATTCCGCTGCCCGGCGGCGTGGCCACGTCGAGGCCCATGTTGAGGATGTCGGTGGGGCCGAAGTAGTCCACGCAGACTTGCACCGCGCTGGAGAAGGCGAGATTGCCGCCGGATGTGCCCTCGAGCGCGGCGACGCCGGAAGACGTGGCGAGCAGCGCGGAGAGATGGCCGCCGGCGGATGAGCCCCAGGAAGCGAAACGGGTTGGATCGATGTTGAAAGTCGCCGCGTTGGCGCGGAGAAATCTGACGGCGCCCTTTACATCGTGAATCTGGGCGGGAAATATCGCTTCGCCGGAGAGCCTGTAACGCGTTGACGCAATGGCGACACCGTCATTGCGGAGCTGCAGCGCGGAGGCGGGAACACCGTTGTAGGTGCCGCCCTGCCATCCGCCCCCGTGAATCCATATCACCAGCGGAAAAGGCGGTCTGCCGACGGGCGGCAGATAGATGTCCATCATCAGGGTGACGTTTCCACCGCCGTCCATCGGGACGACGCCGAAGACGACATCATTGAACGTCGGCGGGTTCTGCCCGACTGCAGGCAATACGGCGACGAAAGACACTAAGACAATGAACGTCAGAAAACCGGCGCGCATGGATACTCCAATCCCTCGCATATCGACTGATGGCCAAACGCCGAGACGAAGAGACTTATTGCCGCCCCGCCTCGGAATGGCCGCCGGCCTGAAAGAAAAAAACGGCCGACCCGGCAAGACCGGGTCGGCCGTTCTATTCTAACACATGTCGCCCGTTGCCGGACGCGCTCAATTGACGGAGTTATCTGCGGCGTCGGGCGATAGCAAGGACGCCCATGGACACGAGTGCCAGGGTGCCCGGCTCGGGAATCGGCGTGCCGATGAACCGGATGATCGGTGAGTCGATATTCGCGGCCGTGCTGCCCGTGTTCATTTGCACTTCGTAATTGACACCAACATAACCGGAGCCGATGCCGATCGACTCGGAACCGGGCCGGCAGGGTGTGGCGTGTTCAAAGAAAATCATTTTGAAGGGTGCCGCGCGAAAACAGTTACTCCTTTGGGGAAGCTGAATCGCCGGAGTCCTCGGCGGGCCGGGTCGTCGCGCGAAGCTGATTGAGCGCCTCTGTCCACTTCCCGATTTTGGCCTCGTCCTGTCGGGCGGCGTTCAGATCGACAAGCCGCTGGGCGATGGTCAACTTGGAATCAAAAGGCACCTCCGGTGAATCCTTAACAGCCCCATAGGACTCGATCAGAAGCGACTCGGCTTCGTCAAGTTTTGCTGAACCGCCGAGGATGCTCACTAGGCTGTGCATGACGGTGATGGTGTCGGGGTGAGTAAGGCCGTGGATTCTGCGGAAAATGTCATGCGATTCGCGAAGGGCCTTTTCGCACCCATCCTGATCGCGGTTGGCCCAGAGGAGTGTCGCGAGATTGTGCAATGTGATTGCGACGTCCGGGTGATCGGACCCGAACAGGGTTCGACGAATATCGAGCGCTTCGTCGTATGCAGCCTTCGCCGAATCGAGCTCGCCCATCTGATGAAGGACTTGTGCGAGATTGTCGAGGTTCGTCGCGACGTTGGGATGCAGCCGGCCGAGGGCGGCCCGGTTAAGTTCGGCGGCCTCGCGAAACCGGGGTCCGGCCTCCTTCCATTGACCAAGCTTGCGGTAGACCATGCCGATGTTGTTAACAACCTCGGGGAGTGTCGTGAGGGTTGTGTTGCGGGGTGAGCGGGCAATTTTCTCAGCTTGAGCCAGGAGCACCATGGACTCGTCAAACTTTTCCAGCGATGTCATCGTCGTCGCGAGGTCGTTTAGGCATGCGGCGATAGCCGGGTCGTCGGGGTCGCGAATGGTCCGCTGGATGGCAAGGGCGGCGCGGAAATCCGGCTCGGCCAGTTCGACTTTGCCGGAGAGCGACTGAATGCTGCCGCGAAGCTGAAGGGCTTCGGCGT
>CAZCGF010000001.1:25613-38161 GCA_964498115.1 uncultured Planctomycetaceae bacterium
GCCTCCATGAATCCGGCGACAGCCAGGCCCATGCCGATGGTGAGGGCGGCGGCGATGCCGCTTAAGGCCAGCAGCGCGGCGCGATTTCGCCGAGCGAACTTGCGAAAGCGATAGGCGAGGGTCGGCGGGCCCGCGAGGATCGGGCAGTTGTTCAGATATCGCTCAATATCAAGGGCGATGTCCTTCGCGGTCTCGTAGCGCCTTGCCCGGTCCTTCTCGAGGCACTTCATCACGATCCAGTCGAGGTCGCCGCGCAATTGCCGGGCGAGGGTTCTGCGGTGCGCCATCGGCTGGCAGGCAAGCGTGTTGGAATCCCTGGCGGATTTTTCGACGAGTCGGGTGCTGGGCCGGGGCGGCTCAACCTCGCGGATGATCCGCTGGATTTCGCTGTAGCTTTGGCTCAGCAGGCTTCTGGGGTCGAAGGGCGGTGAACCGGCGAGCAGTTCGTAGAGCAGGACGCCGAGCGAATAGATGTCCGTTCGCGTGTCGATGTCGAGTTGATTCATGTCCGCCTGCTCGGGGCTCATGTACGCCGGCGTGCCGATGAGCATTCCCTGGCGGGTGTGAAGTGAATGGTCTGTGAGAGGTTGATGGATGGCCTTGGCGACGCCGAAGTCGATGACCTTGACGGCGGCGCCCAGGGTTACGTTGTTCAATGTGTCGCTCGCGGTTTGCGGCGGGTCGGATGGCGCGTCGGCGTCGTGGGAGACGACAAGGACGTTGCTCGGCTTGAGGTCGCGGTGAATGATCCCCTTCTGATGGGCGTGCTGAACCGCGTGGCAGACCTGCATGAACATGAGCAGTCGATTGCGAAGTGATGACTGGCGCTTGCGGCAGTAGGTCGTGATCGGCTCGCCGGAAACGAACTCCATGACGAAGTACGGCCGACCCTCGGCGGTTGTCCCGGCGTCGAGCACGGCGGCGATGTTGGGATGGCTCATCATGGCCAGGGCCTGTCGCTCGCCCTCGAAGCGGGCGATGACCTCGCGCGAGTCCATGCCGAGCTTGATGACCATGACGGCGACGATTCGGCGGACGGGCTCTTCCTGGCGCGCGCGGTAGACGATGCCGAAGCCGCCTTCGCCTGTCACGTCGAGCGGAACGTAGGGGCCAATTCGCTCAGGTAGTGCGGCGGGCTCGACATTCTGAGGGCTCTCGCCACTTAGATTCAGCGGATTGAGAGTCGGCGCGTCGAGAAAGTCCCCTGCGCCGTCGTGTGCCGCGAGCAGGTCCTGCACGGCGACGCGCAACTGCGAATCGCCGTCGCAGATGCGGCGCAGGGCGTCCATTCGCCCCGCCTCCGGCAGCTCGATGACTTCCTCGAAGACAGACTTGACGCGCTGCCAATCAGACATGCGGGCCCTCAGTGATTTATTGCCGGCGCAAACGAAACAGGTGAAACAGTTCTATTCTGATTCGATTTGCTTGTACAGCCAGGCCCGGGCAAAGGCCCACTCGCGCTTGACTGTCCGCTCGGACAGGTTCATGGCGGCGGCGGTGTCCTCCACGCTCAGGCCGGCGTAGAACCGAAATTGCACAATCGTCGCGGCCCGTTCATCGCGCTCGGCCAACTGCGTGACGGCCGCGTCGAGCGCGAGAATGTCGTCGCCGTCGGTCGAAAGGGCCATATCTATGGCATCCAGCGATTTGCGGCGCATGTTGCCGCCGCGCTTCACGCGGCCGCAGCTTCGGGCGTGGTCGATCAGAATCCGGCGCATCGCCTGGGCGGAGGCGTGGAAAAAATGTGCCCGACTGGACCAGTTGATCGCCTGGCTGCCGACGAGCTTGAGATAGGCCTCGTGAACCAGGGCGGTTGGTTGCAGAGTGTGGTCGGGGTTCTCGCGGCTCATCCGGTTTCGCGCGATGGCAAGGAGCTGATCGTAAACGGCGCGCAGCAGTTGATCGGCGGCCTGCTTCTCGCCCCCGGCGACCGCGTGAAGCAGTTTGGTCACCGGCGCGGGATCGTGCCCGGCGGTGATATCGCCTGTGCTTGCGAAGCCCTCTTGTGCCACGGTCTCTCCCGGCAATGGTCCGACGATCGGCCCTGAATCGCTCATTATAGCCGACACGGGGCTGTAATCGGTGAAGTTCGCCGGTTCCGATATTGAACAATTTTGGAGCCCGATTGTGGGCGGGCGTTTGTGCGGCGTAACTGAGGCGTAAAACGCACGGCGGCCGACACGGGTTGTCCGTATCGGCCGCGCGTTGAACTAGCCATATGGATTGTCCGGCGGGTTACGCCAGGTTCATGGTCATGAGGAACTCGGCGTTCGACTTGACCTTCTTGAGCCGTCCGGTGAGCAGTTCCATGGCCTCGACGGGGTTCATATCGACGAGAACGCGGCGGAGCTTGTAGATGAGCTCCAGCTCCTTCGGGTCGAGCAGCAACTCTTCCTTGCGCGAGCCGGAGGCGGCAATGTCGATAGCCGGCCAGACGCGCTTGTCCACCAATCGGCGGTCGAGGTGCAATTCGCTGTTACCGGTTCCCTTGAATTCTTCGAAGATGACTTCGTCCATCTTGGAGCCGGTATCGACGAGGGCAGTACCAATGATGGTCAGGCTGCCGCCTTCCTCGATGTTGCGGGCCGCGCCGAAAAACCGCTTGGGCTTCTGAAGGGCGTTGGCGTCGACACCACCGGTCAGGATCTTGCCGGAGTGCGGCACTTCGGTGTTGTAGGCGCGGGCCAGTCGCGTGATCGAGTCGAGAAGAATCACGACGTCGCGGCCGTATTCGGTGAGCCGCTTGGCTTTTTCGATGACCATTTCGGCGACCTGTACGTGCCGGCTGGCGGGCTCGTCGAACGTGGACGAGACGACCTCGGCCTTCGTGTGCCGCTGCATTTCCGTCACTTCCTCGGGCCGCTCATCGACCAGGAGGATGATGACGTAGGCGTCGGGGTGGTTGGTGGTGATGGCGTTGGCCATCTTCTGGAGAAGAACCGTCTTACCTGTGCGGGGCGGTGCGACGATGAGCATGCGCTGGCCGAAACCGATCGGCGTGGCGATGTCGATGACGCGCATGTTCACTTCGTCAGGGCTCGTCTCCATGACGATGCGCCGATTCGGGTGATGCGGCGTCAGGTCTTCGAAGACGGCCTTCTCGGTGACCTTGTCGGGCTCCTCGAAGCAGATCGCTTCGACGCGAAGGAGGGCAAAGTACTTTTCCGACTCCTTGGGCGGACGAATCTGACCGGCGATGATGTGGCCGCTGCGCAGGCCGAATCGGCGAATCTGCGAAGGGCTGATGTAGATGTCATCCGGGCAGGGGATGTAGTTGTATTCGGGGCTGCGCAGGAAGCCGAAGCCGTCGGGGAGGATTTCGAGAACGCCCTCACCGTACATGAGGCCGTTCTTGTTGATGCGCTCCTTGAGGATCTTGAAGATCAGCTCCTGCTTCTTCAGGGCGGCATAATCAACGACGCCCTCTTCCTTGGCGACTTCGTGAAGCTCGGGGATACCCATTCGCTGGAGGTCGGTGATATGCAGATCGCCGCGCTTGATCTTTTCGTAGCGATCGTGGGTTTCCTTGTCGAAGCCGGCCGGCGGCGCTGACGGGCGGTGTTCCTGCTCGGCGGGGGCGGCTGCCGCGACGGGGGCCGCAACCGGAGCGGAAGCCGGGGCTTCGTCCTCGACGCCTGCGCCGAAATCATCGGTATCGGGGGAAACGACAATGACTTCGTCATCGTCATTATCATCTACTCGGGGCCGCCTTGCCGCTGCCGCGGGCGCCGGTCGCCGGGCCTTCTGTTGATAGGGTCGTTTGCCTTGTGGCTTAGGCATGATCGTGGCCTCCGATTCGAGAATGGTCATGTAGCATGTGTTGTGTACCTATTGAGCGTGTGTCTCTTGAAAAACAGACTATTGAAAAACTAACTGATGGTTTTGGGGCCGACTGATCGCGGGGCGAATGTGTATCCGACCTGCCGGTTGACGGCCTATGGCTGATTGGGGCTCGACTCCGATACGATTTGATCGTGAATGCGTTCGACCTGCAACCGCAGGTCCGCGAGGTTGGAGTTGTTCTTACAAATATAATCGGCCCTGGCTCGCTTCATGTCCAGGGGTTGGTGAAGTTTTTCTCTTCTTTGCAACTCTCCGTCGGGCCACTGCCGAGTCTCCATGGCCCGGGCGATGCGATCTTCCAGTGGGGTGTCCACAAATATCACCGCGTCGCAGGTGAGGTCAAGGTCGGATTCGTAAAGCAGCGGACTGTCCAGGACAATCATATTGATGCGCGGCTGCGCCTCGTAGGCCTCGATGAGGCATTGACGCCGAACGTCGATGCGAGGGTGGATCAGCGCTTCTAATCTGTGGCGCTGAGTCGGATCAGCAAAGACGATGGCCCCAATCTTTTTTCGATCTACGGTACCATCCGCGGCCAGAATCTGACCGCCCCACCATTGCACCAGTGCCTCTTGAACATCGGGACGGTTGAGCTCGCGATGACTCAACTCGTCGGAATCGATCACCGCCGCGCCGAGCTCGCTCAGGATTTTGGCAACACTGCTCTTGCCTGAGCCGATTCCACCGGCCAAGCCGACGATCGGTTTGCCGGATCCTGATCTTCTATTCTTGTGAGCCGTGAGACGATCTCCGATCAACTCCTAAACCGGCACACATTCTCGTCCCGATGGACGCTTATTCGGAGGCACATCTGGGCGCCCGATTAACAAAAAGGCTCAGGAATCGCCTGGGCGGTAACAACATGCCCAAGCCCGAAATGATCATATCCCTTGGAAATTTCGTGTCTGTTGAGGACCGCGAACTGTGTGCGAAAAGCGGATTATGCCCCAAGAAACGCGACTACTGAAGGTATTGTATCGCGCGGCTTCGGGCTTGTCACGCTTTTTTTTAGGGGTCTTTGCGGCCCCTTACAACTGCCCAACTCTTCGAAATTCCACATGTTGGCGAGGGGAAGGGATCATTGGGAACCTTAGTGCCGGGCCAGGAGTTTGGCTGCCCGGGTAAATACGCCATCGTCGAATCCGAGGGCCCGCTTGAGCTGAAGGTCTTTTTCAACCCACGAAGGGATCGCGGCAATGCGACGGCGCGTGTCCCGGTCCAGAACGCGCCAAAATGGCCCTGTGAGCACGGGGATGGGATAGTCGCTGCCCCATACGAGCTTGTGGTGGGTCTGGGGGCTGGCCGCAAGCCTGCGTAGCCAGCCGGTCCGCCCAAATGCCGCGAGGGCAGAGATATCTGCATAGATAGGTACCCCGGAGAATTCCCCCAGGAGCGCGGCCATGAGTGCGTGGAACCCGGCGGAGCTTTGCCAGGGGAAGGAAGGGGTCGCCGCGTGAGCGACGATCACGCAGGGCAATGCGCCTTCGCGGCGAAGGGCGCGCAGCGTGTCGAGCATGGGCCCTGGATGCTCAAACTCCATGTGCTGCCGGGAGAGCGACATCTCGCCGCCGTAGTGAATGAGCATCGGCACGCCTAGTCGCGCAGCCTCCCGAAGAAACGCGACGGTGCGTGGGTCTTCGGCGCGGATGTTCTGGTGAATGGGCAGCCACTTGATGAGAACGGCCCCGGCTGCCGCGACTTCCGCGAGCATCTCAATTGCTCCAGGGCGATAGGGATGGATCGAAGCGCCGAACATGTAGCGGTCCGGCCGGGCAACGCACATCGCCCTGACGAGACTGTTTGAAGTGTACAGGTCGCTGCCGCGGCGCTGCCCCTTTTCGGCGGCGCCCAGGACCTGGCCTTCGTCAGTGCGATATTCATCAAAGGCGAGCAGCACCAGCCGGTCAACGCTCGGCATGTTCGACCAATGCATTTCGTTGACCGCCTCAATCCGCTGATCGAGGTCGTCGCCGCGCGGCAGGGCCGGGTCTATGTTCATCCATCGTTTGACGAAGAACCATGCCGGGCGACGCAGCAGCCGGGGAGACAGAAAGCTGTCATAACCAGGCGAGCCCTCCGCCCCGTCGGCCTCGAATGAAAATCGCGGGATGGACAGGTCCACCCGGCGCGCGGAGAGGCCGACATGGCAATGGACGTCGATGACCATGACAATGATTATGAATTGGCAATCAACGGCTGAGAATGGGCAATCCGGAAATCCGCGTGGGATTGCGGTTGCACCGGCTCCGCCGAATTGTGGCTATAACGTTTAATCGTGAATCGGTTTGACTGCGATTTGGCGATCATCGGCTCGGGCTTCGGCGGATCGGTCTGCGCGCTGCGTGCGGCGGAGGCACGGCAGCAGGTGATCGTGCTGGAGCGCGGCCGCCGAATGGACGAAAACGCCTATGCGGCGATCGCCGACGGTCGAATGCCGCTGGTTCATTCGGCACACCGGACCGGGCTTGTCGAGATTCCTAAGATCGCCGGGTTGCTTTGCCTCGCAGGATGCGCCGTGGGCGGCGGGTCGCATGTCTATACGGCGGTAACCGTTCGCGCGCCGGATGAAATCTTCGACCGCGGCTGGCCGAGCGACATCAACGCGGCTGGGATGGCGGGCTATTTCGATCAGGTCCAGCGGATCATTGACCCGGCGCCGATGCTGATCGCACTACCGCGCACGTCAGCACTCGAGCGGATCGGCGCGGCGACCGGATCGAAGGTGACGCGGCTGCCGCTCTCGATTCACCGGCAAAGCGAAAGCGCCGCCCCTGCCGCGCGGGGCAACGAACCGGACACGAGGAAACGAATTGTTTCCTGGCTTCGCGGTGGGACATTAGCGCCGAAGCGGACGCTCGATGCGACTTATCTTTCAAAGGCCCAGCAGGCGGGGGCGGAAGTTCGCCCGATGCATGAGGCGTGCGCAGTTATTTCGGAAGGCGACGGCTATCGCATTGAGTACTTGAATCGCAATGACGCGGGAGCAATCCCCGGTGCGATTCGCGCGCGGCAAGTGGTCATTGCAGCCGGCACGCTGGGGACGATCCGGTTGCTCATTAATTGCCGCGACGAGCTGCGATCGCTGGCAGGATTGAGTGATCTGCTGGGGCGTCGCTTCTTCACCAATGGCGATCTGGGCGGCGTACTCGTGAATCCGCGAGACGGCGCGCCGGCGGACGACGGGCCGCCGACGACCGCATGGATCGATCACTGGGACAGTGATCGGCTCTATGTGATGGAGCTCGGGCGATTGCCGCTGCCGCCGATGTTCGATCGTGTCCTGGGATGGCTGGGCCCGGCGGTCGGCGCCGAGCGCGATGGGCATTGGGCCTTCGGCGTGATGGGCTTCGACGAGACGGAACATCAGATCATCAGAAAACTCAACGGCGGATTCGCCTGCATCAGACATGAGCGGGCGCAATCGGTCTTCAGTGATCGGGCACAAGAGAGATTGCGCGAGCTTGCGGCGGCAACGGGCGGGCGACTTGTTATGCCGCCGAGATGGTTTCTCGACCGGTTCGCCGTCACGGTGCATCCATTGGGCGGGGCGGCGATGGCGGATTCTCCCGAACAAGGCGTGACCGATTCGCACGGGGAGGTGTTCGGCTGCCCGGGTTTGTTTGTTGCCGATGGAAGCCTGTTGCCGACGCCGATTGGGCGGCCGCCCTCTATGACCATCGCGGCCCTCGCGGAACGGGTCGCCGAGCGCGTGATTCAAAGATGCTGAAGAGCGAGACAGACAAGACGCTTCCGATATTTGATGTGTTTCCGCGCCTGGCGGGTTCGGTTCCGTGGCGGTCAATCGCATCGTGGCCGACGCCGATACAAAAGGCCGAGCGATTGGGCGCAGCGCACGGGCTTTCACAACTTTTCATCAAGCGCGAGGACCTTAGCCACCCCATCGTCGGCGGCAACAAGCTGCGCGGGCTGGAGTTTCTTTTGGCCGACGTGGTGGCTCGCGGGGCGACGCGCATTGTGACGCTCAGTTCCGTGGGAAGTCATCATATTGCCCGGACGGCGTATCATGCGAAGCAACTGGGCATCGACACGACGGCGGTCGTCGTTGACCAGCCTCGGGCCGGCTATGTTCGCGCGAATCTGGAGCTGGGGCTTTCCTCCGGCGCGCGGTATGTCCGCGCGAATTACGCGTCAGCATTGCCGCGACTTGTTTTCGAACGGCTTCGATCGCTCAATCGGCGAGAGGGCCGGCCGCCGTATTTCATCGCGCCGGGGGGGACGAACAGCCTCGCGTGCATCGGTCATGTAAATGCGGCGTTCGAACTTCGGCGGCAGATCGAGCGCGGCGAGGCGGACGATCCCGATTTTATTTATGTGCCCATGGGAAGCCTGGGTACGGCAGCGGGGCTGATTCTGGGATGCAAACTGGCGGGCCTGCGGGCCAGGGTCGTGGGGATCGTTGTGTCACATCGTTGGTACTGCACGCGCGGCAGAACACTGCGGTTCGCGCGGCGGACCCTGCGACGGCTGCGCCGATACGACCCGACGATCCCCGGTGCGCGACTGAATTCGGAAGACGTTGAGATCGTCAGCCAGGCATTAGGCGAGGGCTATGGCGAGTTCACGCCGGAGGCCGCGCGGGCCGCCGCGGAACTCCATGCGCTGGAGGGCGTCATTACTGACGGTACCTACGCGGCCAAGGCGCTGTCGGGAATGCTGGGGTTCATTCGCGATCGCGCGCTCAATCACAAAGTTCACTTATTCTGGAACACATATCACCATCTTCATGGCCTTGAGAAGACGGGAATTCGACGCGAAGTTGTTCCAGCCCGACTGCGGGCGTATTTCGATCTGCCGGTTCAGCCGCTCGACGACCAGTTTCCGAGACCGGTTCATTAGTCCCCACTTTTCTCGGCCGCGCATTTCCGGCCTTGTGGCGAAGTCCCAATCAATCCCGTACGTCCGATACGCTCGCCCAAGATGCAAGGGCGCGGTACGCGGTTACCCACCTGGGCCCTCCGTAACGCTCGGGCCATCCAGAGCTTCAGTGAGAGGCTCCGCAGCCCGAAAGCTCATATAGAAGAGCGCCTTTCCGCCTGTTTGGCATCGCGACGCAAATGCCCGGGCTGCGCTCGTGCCAGGGGGAAGCCGCCCATGGATGTCAGGTTTGTGAACGCCTTCGTTGGATCGATCGTCAATGTCTTCAAGACGATGGTTCATGCGGATGTCGAGGTCGGGAAGCCCGTTCTAAAGCAGAATGGCAGCCCATCGGCGGAGGTGTCTGGCATCATCGGACTGACCGGCGATGTGCAAGGGTGTGTTGTTCTGAGCTTTCCCGGCTCCGTCGCCGAGCAGGCGGCGTCGAAATTCGCGGGGGCTGACTTGACGACGCAGCATCCCGATTTCACCGATGCGATCGGCGAGTTGGCAAACATGGTCGCGGGCAACGCCAGGAAGGGCTTCGTGGGTTACAACACAAAAATCTCGCTGCCGAGCGTCGTCGTCGGCAACAACCACGCGGAGCCTCAACCGAAGGCGTCGCCATTCATCATTATCCCTTGTGAGACGGAGTTCGGCCGATTCGAAGTTGAGATCGCCTTGGCCACCGTCTCATCCCCGGCCGGTTCTGCCGTCCGGGCCAGAGCAGGAGCCGACGCATGAAAATCCTACTGGTCGACGATTCGCGGACCATTCGGAACATCCAGAAGAACACGCTCAAGTCCCTTGGCTACGTCGACATTCTGGAAGCCTCGGACGGCCTGGAAGCGCTCAACTTTATTTCGAAGGAGCGGCCAGGGTTGATTCTGATGGATTGGAACATGTCCAACATGGACGGCATCACCCTGATCAAGAAAGTACGCGAAACCGACAAGGCCCTGCCCATCATCATGGTGACCACGGAAGCGGAGAAGTCGCGGGTCATCGAGGCCGTGAAGGCGGGCGTGAACAACTACGTCGTCAAACCGTTCACCGCGGATACGCTCGCGGAGAAAATCAAACAAACCCTGTCCAAGGTGACTGCCGCTGCGGCGACGTAAGAAAATCGCCAGGGCCGGGAGCTGAGCAACGATATGTCGAGCCAACAAGCTGCATCGAAGCCCGTCAACGTCAGAATCGACGACGCGACCGCGAAGCGCATCCTGAGCAAGCTGGATGATCTTCGGGCCAACAGCGCCGACGCGGACCGCCGCGCCCATGAGCGATTCTCATTTCACAAGACCTGCCTGATCGAGCTGACCCAGCCCAGTGGAACCGTGATGGCGGTGAAGGCACCCGTGGGAGATCTGAGCCGCGGTGGAATGGCGTTTCTCTACCACGGATTCATTCACGTGGGGACCAAGGGTCGGGTGCAACTCGTCACGACGCGCAACAGTTGGCAATTTGTCGATGGAACCGTCGTTCGCTGCGAGTACGTTGAGAACGGCATTCACATGGTCTGCATGCAGTTCAAACATGCGATCGACATTTCCAGTTTCTGCTGCAATACCACCCCCAAGCGAATCCTGCTGGTGGACGACGACGCAGGCATGCGAAAACTGTTGGGCGTGCACCTCAAGCAACTGAATGTCGAAATCACCGAGGCGGAGAACGGCGAAGAAGCGATCGCGGCGGTCGGGGCCGGCGCCTTCGACGTGATTCTCATGGATATCGAAATGCCGAAGCTCGACGGCGTCGAAGCCATCAAGCAACTGCGGGAGAGCGGATACGGCGGAAATACCATCGCGCTGACCGCCCTCAGTGCCGAGGGCGACCGGGAACGCCTGCTCCAGGCGGGATTCGATCGTTATCTGCCCAAGCCTGTGACGCGCGAGTCGCTGACTCAGGCGCTGGTGGAGATCGAGGATGAGCCGCTCTTCAGCACGATGGCCGAAGACGAAGAGATGTTTGAGCTGATCAATCAGTTCGTGGACGGCCTGGCAGCCATGGTATCTGAACTGGAAAAGGCGACGGCGAAGGGTGAGACTGACGCGATGAAACGAATCGCGCGAAGCCTCAAGGGCCAGGCCGGCAGCTACGGGTTCGAGCCGATCTCAAAGCTGGCCCAGGATGTTGAATCGCTCCTCGCGACCGACACGCCCCCGGCCTCCATGGCGAAGACGACACGCGAACTGATCCGCATGTGTCGTATGGCGCGAAAGCCGTCCTAAGCCGGCAATCCGTTTTCAACCACCGCGGAGCTTTTCCATTTCCCGTCGCGCCGTCTCGGCGTGCTCGGATTCCGGGTACTTTGCGACGATTTTTTCGTAGTACCGAATGGCGTCGTTTTCCGCGCCGTTCTTGGCCAACACGCGAGCCATGTCCAGCCAGCGACTCGCATTCCGATCCGCTTCTTCTGCGCGGATGCTCGCCATGACGTCGGTGCTGCCCTTGATCGACTTGACTTTGGCCTTCGCGGCCTTGGCGACCTTTGTGCCTCTATAATCCTTGACGATCTTCTGGTACGCCTTCAGGGCCTTGGCGTATTTCTTCTGCTTGTAAAGCTTGCCCGCCTTGGCGAGGGCCAATTTGCCCGCCTCTTCGGCCAGCAGGCCCGCTCCGCGCGGCTTCTTCTTCTTGAGCAAATCTTCGATCGCCTGATCAGCCTCCATTGGATGTCCGGTCCATGCGACTTTGCCGTCGGGGTCAACAAGAAAGGCAGTGGGGTATCCCTGAATGCCGAAAGCGTCGCGTGTGGTTTTGGCGTCGCCGCCGACGATGTAAGGGATCTTGTGCTGAGAGACGTAAGGCGCTACGGCGCTTGAGGCCTCATAGGAAAGGGCGACCAGTATGACACCCTTGTCTTCGAATTTCTTTTGCATCTGAACCAGATGCGGAATGCCTGATCGGCAAGGCCCTCACCACGTGGCCCAGAATTCGACCATGACAATCTGCCCCTTGAGGTGGGCAGGGGTCAGGCTCTTAATTCCTTTTGGCAGGTTGTACCACGACCCTGCGGAGATCGCCGGCGATTTGTCGCCGATCTGCACGCCCGCCATAACCGGAGCGGTCAGCCCGGCGGCGAGGATCGATAACATCACTAGGTGTCTTCGCATACGCCCATACTCCTTTTCGATGACGGCCTCAAAGTGGGGCGGCGCTTCGGCAGGCTCCGGACGAAGCATGGCCCATGCACGGATTATACAAACGAAGCCCCGTAAAAGGAAAGTAGGTCCACAAGGGCAGGACGCGCGGCTAGTCGGCTGAGGCGGCGCACTCAGGGTGGGCCGGGGCGAGGCTGCCTGCCACCCCTGGCTTCTTGTTCTTCGCGACTGCGGTAGGGATCATTTCGAATTGGTCCAGCAGCCTGGTCGCGCGGCCGCACGCCGCATCCAATTCCGCGGATTGACGCGCCGCGCGCTCGATCCTCCGGTCCAGGTCGCGCAGCTTGTCGCCCCGCTCTTCCGTGTGGCGGGACTCCTCCGCGCTCAGGGCTTCGCGCAGGTTTTCGGCCTGCTGGTAAAGCGTCACAAGCCGCCTTCGCTGGGCCCGGGTATAGACTGCGAGCACACGGGCAAACCGCGCCGGGTCGGCCTCGGAAAGCCGGTCAGATACGGCCTCCGGCGTCTCCGTGCCGAGTGCGCACATGATCTGGCGGCAGAACTCCTGAATCGTCGGCCCGGTGTCGCGGGCGGCGCGCATCGCGTCTCGCTCCTCCAGCTCGTCCAGCCGGCGGCGGCACTGCTTCAGCGTTCGGAATTGAAGCAAGGTAATCGCGGCGACAATGGAGGAAATAAGAATCGCGCAGCCGGCCGCCAGCCAGGCGTCCG
>CAZCGF010000001.1:38261-46843 GCA_964498115.1 uncultured Planctomycetaceae bacterium
ATGATCTCAAAACATCGCGCAGCCTGAGCGTACGCATTGCCCGGCGCGATGACGGCGCCATCGGGACCAATCGGCGCCGTGCCGGTGACGTAAATATGATTGTCGGCGCGGATGGCCCTGCAGTAGCCGACCCTGCCTTCCCAAACCGCTTTTGAGAACGCCCTTGTTACTGGCATCGCACTACCTCAAATTGCCTGATTCGCCGGCGGACCGCTTGCCATCATTACGTCACGAACCGTTCGCGAGTTCTATGACGTAGCTGTAGCCGTGCCGGGCGAAACCCAAAGACTCGTAGAATTTGTGCGCCTCAATCCGCTTGGCATTCGTCGACAGGGCGAGCTTGTAACAGCCCCGGCCCCGGGCCATGTCCATCGCCGCCGCCATCATGGCTTTTCCGATCGCGCGGCCCCGGCATTGTGTGTCCACGATCACGTCATCCACAATCGCCGCCTTTGCCCCCATGTGCAGGATTTTCTCGGCGATGAGCAATGTGAAGGTGCCGACGATTCGGTTATCCAGGAGCGCGACAAACAAGCGGTAATCCGGATAGCTCCGCATCCGCCGCAACCGCTCCACGGCGTCCTGAAGGGGCAGGGCATGACCGTCGTCGAAGTCCGGCAGGGCATACAGCCGAAGCACCTCCGGCAGATCGGTTTCCTCGGCCTCGCGTATTTTGACCCCGCTCATCGGGCCGGAATTATCCGGCCGGGACGGTGTCGCGGCAACGCCCGGCGGCCGTGCGGGACCCTCGCCTATACTCACCCGCCGTTTTGCCCCGCTGGTCGAAAACGGTTTCGATCAGCGGATCGGCGACTTCATTCACTCAAGGCTGCGATTTAGCGAGCCGGAAAGGACCCGCACGATATGGCCCACGCACTTTTTGAGTCAGGTATTGCCGCGCTTGGATTCGCACGAAAGGCCACACAGGGTCTCTTCGAAGACATTCCTGATAACAAGATTTGCCACCAGCCGGTGCCCGGGGCCAATCACGCCCTATGGGTCCTGGGCCACCTGGCCTGCACCGACGAATTCTTCATGAACAAGGTCGGAGGCAAGCCGTTCAATCGATTCGAAAAGTGGAACGGCATCTTCTTCATGAAGTCGACCCCAACGCCCAATGTGTCGGACTATCCGCCGGTGTCGGAAGTCAAGCAGGTGCTGGACGAGAACCGCCAGCGATTTCTCCAGTGGGTCGATTCGATGAAGGAGGCCGACGCGCTCATGGCGCTACCTGAGGATCTGAAGACCTTCGCACCGAACAGGGCGACGCTTCTTTCGACAATGGCATGGCACGAAGGATTGCACGCCGGGCAGTTGACCGTCATCCGCAAGAGCCTGGGAATCAGTCCTAAGTTTGGATAATCCCGGATTCGGCGGCGCTCAATCCGGAGCCGCTTGGAACGAAATTGCTCCCCCGAAACCAACGACGATGCCCGGCGCGTAACTTCGCGTCGGGCATTTTTTTTTGCGAGACTACTTGGCGGCGACAGCCGGCCGCGGCTTGTTGAGGGCCGAATCCTTGCCGGCGGCGGGCGTGACGAAATGACAATCCTCGCCGAACAGGTCGCGGCGCATCACGACGCCCAGCGGCATGGTGTAGTAGTTGTGGATATAGGCTGCGTACTCCGCGATCGCCTGGGCCCATGTGCGGCCGCCGTCCTCGGCCTTGCGTAGGGCGAAATACACGCCGTCGATCTGGCCGTGGTGGCGCGTATAGATGTCAGCCGAGAGGATTTCCTCCGCCGAAGCGCGAACAAACATCGGGTCCAGCTTCTCCGCATGAAAGACCACGCGATGAAGATGCTCAATGGCCCGCACGATCCGATGTAGAAAGTCGTGCGCATGAATCGACTCAAGGAGCCGGGCCTGTTCTTTTTTGTCAATTCGGGGCATGTGCCGAAAACTCGATTGGGTGTTACGTCGCGGCGAATAACATCGTGCCGTGGAAGGCCGATAAGGGCCGCCTTCAAGAGAACTATGATAGGTCATTTGGTGCGACCGAGCAACCGACTCGGCGAGGGCGATCAGGCGCAAGCCTCGATTTTGACGCGACTTGCACGAGCCGGCGTTTGACGGCAAATCACCGAATGCGTAGACTAAAACGCCCTCAAGCGCCGTTTTGAGATTCACGATCGCGCCGACGAGGCTCAAGTGCCGCCAGTGTGTCGCCGAACACCCCGGATCGGCGTCGATGCTGCTGTTTATGTCTTCGATACGCCGCCGAATCGCGCCCCATGGGTTGCGGCGAAGAGGGAGAATTGTGCCCCATCTGCTTGTTCTTCAGGGCCCCGACAAGGGGCTGCGGCAAAACCTGGTTGAGCCTCAGCCGCTGCAACTGGGCCGGGCCAGCCCGGAGATGCCGCTGACCGACTACACCGTTTCCCGCAAGCACGCCGAAGTCCGGCCCGCCGGTCGCGGCTGGACCATCGAGGACAGCCGCAGCGCGAACGGAACCTATCTCAACGGAAAACGACTGGAGCGCCCGACGCGGCTCAAGCACGGCGATCAGATCCGGCTCGGCTCAACACTGATGATCTGGGACTCCACCGAGGAGACCGCCCTGTCCGGCGAGGCCAGGAACCCGTTGATGTCGGACCTCGTCGATCTGGAGGCGGACCGCAATCTGACCGACGCGTCGATCATCGGCTCCGTCACAACGGCGGACGACAGCATGATTCTTGCTTCGCCGGCGGCCGCCGAGGCGGTTCGCTCGTGGCGGGTGATGTCCGCGCTGCTTCACGCCGTCGGGGCCATCCTCTCGCCTCAGCAACTCGTCGAGCGCATTCTCGACCTTCTCTTTGAAGAAGTGCCCGGCGATCGGGCGCTGGTGTTGATCCGCGACGAGCGCACCGGCAAGTTCGACACACAGGTCATGCGACAGCGCGAAGGCCAGCCCGCCGGGAAGATGCGACCCAACCGGATGATCATCAGCCACGTCGTCGACCGGCGCGAGGGCATCCTCTGCTCCAACACGACGACCGATCCGCGCTTCAAAGAGGGCGAAAAAGACGAGGTCGCCTCCGGCGTGGGGTTGCACTCTGTTATCTGCGTGCCGCTCGTGGCCCGTGAGACGGCGCTGGGGATTATCTATCTCGAATCGGCGATGGCCACGCACATATACACTGAAGAACAGCTCCGCCTCGTGGCGGCCATCGGTCAGATGGGCGGGTTGGCCATCGAAGACGTGCGCCTGGTCGATCAGCGCATGCGGACGGAGCGACTGGCCGCCGTCGGCGAAACCGTGGCGGCGCTGTCTCATTACATCAAGAACATTCTTCAGGGCATGATGGGCGGCAGCGACGCGCTGCGGACCGGGCTGCAATCCAAGAACTGGGGCACCGTCGACGAAGGGTGGCAGGTTGTCAGGCGGAACCTCGACAAGATCTACGGCCTGTCGGTCAACATGCTCGCCTTCGCCAAGCGCCGCGTGCCGCGACTCGCGCCGATCCAGTTGAATGCCATCGTTGAGGATGTTCTCAACCTCGTCGAGCGCCGGGCATCCGACAAGAGCGTACTGCTGAAGGCGGAACTGTCGGACCATGTCCCGCCGGTGCTCATGGATGAAGACGGCATTCACCAGGTTGCGCTGAATATCGTCGTGAACGCCATCGACGCGGTCGAGCGAGGCAGCGGCGCTGTCACCGTCCGGACATCGGTCGATACCGCGGCGGATCATGTCACGCTCACCATCGGCGACAACGGCCCTGGGATTCCGCAGGACGTTGCCGCAAAGATCTTTGAGGCGTTTTATTCAACGAAGGGGCACGGCGGAACGGGACTGGGGCTGGCGGTCGCCAAGAAGATTGTCGATGAGCATGGCGGCAAGATCGAAGTGCAATCGGCTCCGGGAGAAGGTACGCTGATTCGGGTCAAGCTGCCGATCCACTCGCCGACAGGCGTCGACAGTGCAGAGACCCATGGCCCGGCGATGCCGAGATAGCCGATCAATCGCCTCCGATTAACGCTGGCTTTTCAAATTCGTTGGCTATAATGCGTCTGAATTAACTCGTTTGTCCCAAAGCGAGGGCCCGTCATGTCCCTGGTCAGACACATCATCGAGCAAAAGCAGGGCGGGGTTGCGACGATTGATCGCGACGCCACGGCGCAGGACGCGGCGGAGCTGATGCACGCTCGCCGGATCGGCGCGGTCGTGGTCTTGCACGACGGGAACATCATCGGCATCTTCACCGAGCGCGACCTGCTGAACCGCGTCGTCGCGGAGAAGAAGGATCCCTCCAGCGTCAAAGTATTTGAGGTGATGACCAAGAAGGTCGCGGTTTGCTCGCCGGACACACCGATCGAATCCTGCCGGGCGGCCATGACCAACAACAAAATGCGACACCTGCCCGTCGTGAATGACGGCAAGCTGGTCGGCATCATCTCCAGCGGCGACATCCTTGCCCGAGAGCTGAAGGAGCAGGAAGAAACAATCCGCTGGCTCCACGAATACATGCACGGGCCGAATTAGCCCGCTACCGCTACCACTCAGCTCAAGTCCAGCGCCATGATGACCTTCCGATCTCGAAGATAGAGCTTTGAGCCGACCAGTGTCGGCGCGGTCCAGCTTGGGCTTTCCAATAGCTTGGTCTGGCTCAGCACGCTCATTCCTTTTGGATCGGCGGAGATGAGCATCAGGTTCCCGTCATCGTCGAGCACAATGAGTCGCCCGTCTGCGTTGATGCACTTCGGGCCGGGCGCGGCGCGATCCTGCCACGCAACTTCGCCGGTACGAAGGTCGAATCCGACGATGAGCTTCGCGTTTTCGCCGGCGCTGTTGGGGCCGTAGAGATAGTCGCCGATTCTGACGGGGTTACTCAGGCCGCCGCGAATCTTGCGATTCACCCAGACTTCCTCGGGCACGATCTTGTCGTCCTTCGCAGCCAATCGGACAACGCGTCCGCCGGCCTCGTCGCCGCCGTTGACGAAGTAGAGCAGGTTGTCGGGGCACCACAGTGGCGTCGCGATGCTGGTGCCGTACTCATTCTTGTGTTCGAGGTTCCAATGCTGCTCGCCCGTCTTCGGGTCCATGCCGATGATCTCGTTGGACATGTAGGCGACGAGGTGATCTCGGCCGCCCACGTTGACGAGAATCGGTGAAGAGTAGCTGGCGTCGAGGTCGGATGACTGCCATGCGACTTCGCCGGTTGCCTGCTTGAATGACGTGACGCCGTGCCCCTTGCCGCCCGTCAGCACAATTACGTTGTCGCCGTATGCGAGGGGGCTGGTGGCCCAGCCGAATCGCAGGTAAGTCGCGCCCATGTCTTTGTAGAGATCGTGCGACCAGTTCACCTTGCCGGTCGCCGCGTCGAGGCAGCTAAAGATGCCGGTATAGCCCAGCGTAAAGAGGCGGCCGCCCACGAGCAGCGGCGTCGAATTGGGGCCGGTGCCGAATTTGGTCACCTGCTTTTCGATTCGCTTCTTGCCGGTCTCCTTGTCGATCTCATCCACTTCAAATTCGATAAACGGCGCGGCGTACTTGTGCTCCCAGATCGTCTTGCCCGTGGAGGCATCCAGGGCCGCGATGCACTCCTGATCCTGCTCGCCGCGATACATCGCAAAAAGCGTTCGACCGTCGGAAACGATGGTGCTGAACCCGTCTCCCAACTCGCGAGACCAGAGCTTCTGCGGTCCGCCTTCGGGCCACTTATCCGCGATCGGCGCGGCGCCGACCGAGAAGTCTCGGTTGGGTCCGCCCCATTGCGTCCAGCTTCCCTGCGAGCAGCCGAGCGTGACGGCGGCGAGAAGGAAAAGGGGGATTTCGATTGACCGGCGCAGGATGCTTTCGATTACAGATATTCTCATTGCTTTGATTCCTCGCTTGGCTCGCGTGGTTTTTGTTTCAAGCTAATTCCGCCAAGACAGACTGGAGATACTTCCAGGACTTGGCGACGGAGTTTACATATACCAGTTCGTCCGGACTATGTGCGCCGGTGATGTGCGGTCCGAATGAGACCATGTCCATCTTCCCGACGCGCTGTCCGATGATGCCGCATTCCAGGCCCGCGTGAATCGCGAGCACCTTCGGCGGATGGCCAAAGAGCCGCTCGTAGACGCCCTTGCACTTGGCAAGCGTCGGCGAGTCCAGGTCGGGCTCCCATCCGGGATACTCGTTGCCGATTTCAATGGTCGCCCCCGCCAGAATGCCGATCGCGGCGAGTTGCCGCTTTGTCTCATCCAGGCGCGAGTTAGATGAGCTGCGAGACAGGCAACCGATCACGACATCAATCGTGCCGCCTGCGGGTTTCGTTTCGACGGTCGAGACATTGTTCGACGTCTGCACCAGTTCGGGCACCTTCGGGTGCATCCCGAGGACGCCGCTTGGAAGTGCGGCGATGGCGGCAAGCAGCGCGGCGGATTGCTCGGCGCTCGCAGCCTTGTCGATCTCCGCCTTCTCAACGCGAATGCGAACCTGCGGCTCGAACGAATCGGCCTTCGCCTCCTGCTCGATCGCCGAGGCAGCCTTCTGAAGCTGTGCTGTTATGCCGCCGGGCCCGAGAAGTTCGGCGTGCGCCTCGCGCGGGATCGCGTTTCGCTTGCTCCCCCCGACGATCGACGCGATGCGCAAGCCGTCTGATCCGATCCGCGACAATACGCGCCCCAACAGCTTGATGGCATTGCCGCGGCCCTGATGGATGTCGCCGCCGGAGTGCCCGCCGCGAAGGCCTTCAACGATCACGCGACAAGATTCAGCGGAATCGCCCTTGGCGGACAGGCCCAGTCGCCACGTGAGATTGGTATCGCATCCGCCCGCGCAGCCGATGTAGATCGCGTCATCCTCCTCGGAGTCAAGGTTGATCATCCGTCGGCCTTTGAACGATTGCGGCGTCAGGGCCTTGGCCCCGCTCATCCCGGCCTCTTCGTCGATGGTGAGCAGAATCTCAAGCGGCCCGTGAACGACGGCGGGATCGAGCGCGGCGGCCAGTGCCAGCGCAACACCCATGCCGTTGTCCGCGCCAAGGGTCGTGCCGTCCGCGCGGACGATCGGTTCGCCGGTCTTCTGCTCCTTGTCGATCAGCAGCTTGATGCCTTCCTTGTCGAAGTCGTGGGCGGTCCCGCTGTTCTTCTCGCAGACCATGTCGAGGTGGCCCTGCAGGACCGTGATCGGGGCGGAATCGTGCCCTTTCGTCGCCGGCACTTCGATGATGAGGTTGCCGATCTGCTCCTCGCGGACCTTGAGCCCCTTCGACTCCGCAAATTGTTTGACGTGCGCGCGGATGCGCTCCTCATGCTTGGAGGGGCGGGGAACCGCGGCCATTCCCGCGAAAATCTGCCAGACGAGAGGGGGCTGAAGGGATTCGATGGATTGGGCCATCTCTGGTTTGCTCCTTCCGAATTTTGCCGGGCCAGGACGAATCGCCGTCCCCCGCCCGTGCGGCGCCGACCCCCATGGTATACCCGAATGGGTGTGCGTGGAACCGGCGTTCGACAATACCCGGTGTTAAGAAGGCGTCGGGTGATATCCCTTCTCCGGTGTGATGAGCTAAAATAATCCGCACGGAGAACCTCCCCCTATGGCGGACGAGCAGGCTGGACTGGTCACGCAGATGCTGAAGCAGGTCAGCGCGGGCGATCCGCGCGCTTCTTCGGAACTGCTGCCGTTGGTCTATGCCGAGCTTCGCAAGCTGGCTCAGTCTCGCATGGCGAAAACCCCGCCTGGCAATACGCTGCAGCCGACCGCGCTGGTGCACGAGGCGTATATGCGCATGGTCGGCAGCGATGCGCCGTCGTGGAACAGTCGCGGCCACTTCTTTGCGGCTGCTGCGCAGGCCATGCGACAAATCCTCGTTGAGCAGGTGCGAAGAAAAGCCAGCCTCAAGCGCGGAGGCGAGTTCGACCGCGTCAGCGTGGATCCCGGAGAGCTGGCGATCGCCGAGCCCTCGGAAGACATTCTCGCGCTTGACGAGGCCCTCAAGGAGCTGGAAAAGCGCGACCCGCGAAAGGCGCAGCTCGTCAATCTTCGATTCTTCGCCGGCCTGACGACGGAAGAGGCGGCGGCGGCACTGGGGATCTCCGTTCCCACTGCGGAGCGAGACTGGCGATTCGTCAAAGCACTGTTGCACTCCCAACTATCTGGCACGGATTCCAGCCCCCGGGAATGAGCCCATGCTGAGCGGCGACAAATTCTCACGAGCCGAGGAGGTTTTTCAGGCGGTCGCCGCGCTGTCTGTACCTGATCGGGCATCGGCGCTAGCGGCGCAATGCGCCGGCGATGAGGAGCTCCGTGCCTTCGTCGAGGCCCTCCTTCGCAGCGATGCCGATGGAACCAAGAGCTTCCTGGAAACGCCGGCCCTCCGGGTCGATTCGTCGTCCGCCACGCAAGCCGACGAACTCCCCAGGCGCATCGGCCGATACGAGATCATTCAGAAAATCGGCGAAGGCGGCATGGGCGTCGTCTACGAGGCGCGCCAGGAAAACCCCGGCAGAACTGTCGCCCTGAAGGTCATCGCCCCAGGGTTGGGCTCGCGCCAGGTGTTGCGCCGCTTTCAGCTTGAGGCAGAAATCCTCGGCCACCTCCAGCATCCCGGCATCGCCCATGTTTATGAAGCAGGCGTCTCAGAGGTGCAAACCGCCTCCGGCCTCAC
>CAZCGF010000001.1:46943-67536 GCA_964498115.1 uncultured Planctomycetaceae bacterium
TTCGGTGTTGCCCGTGCGACCGATTCGGACATTCACGCCGTCACATTGCAGACCGACGTCGGCCAGTTGATCGGAACCGTGCCGTACATGAGCCCGGAACAGGTCGCAGGCGATCCGTCGCAGTTGGACATGCGTTCGGACGTGTACGCCCTGGGCGTCATTCTCTACGAGCTGCTCGCCGGCAGGCTCCCGCTCGAAGTTCGCAATCGCGCAATCCCCGATGCAGTAAGGATCATCCGCGAAGAGGAGCCATCGCGCTTAAGCTCGATCAACACGACTTTCCGGGGCGACATCGAGACGATCGTCCAACGGGCCATGGAGAAGGACAGGGACCGGCGATATCAGTCGGCGGCGGAGCTTGCCGGAGATCTGCGGCGATTCCTTCGAGACGAGCCCATCATCGCCCGGCGCGCCAGCGCCGCCTATCAATTCCAGAAATTCGCCAAGCGCAACAAGGCAATGGTGGCCGGCAGCGCCGCGACGCTCGTCGCACTGGTCCTGGGAGTCATCGGCATGGCATGGTTCGCCGTCCGCGAATCGAGCCAGCGCCGCCTCGCTGAAGCGAGCCTGATTGAGGCGCGAAAGGCGCAGGATGCCGAGAATCTCGAACGCCAGCGCGCCGAGCGGCGATTCCAGGAGGTGCAGTCGCTCGCCCGCACCGTATTGTTCGACATTTACGACGAAGTTCAGGCATTGCCCGGCGCGACCAAGGCCCGGGAGCAGATCGTGCGCACCGGCATCGAATACCTCGACAAGCTTGCCGGCGAAGCCGGAGACGACGTCAAACTGTTGCAGGGATTGGCCGAGGGATACAGTCGTCTCGCGGCCGTTCAGGGCATGGCAAGCCTGTCGAATCTCGGTGATACAAAGGGGTCGCTCGAGAGTCAGGAAAAGTCCCTTCGCATCATCGAAAAGCTCTGTGCGCTGCAGCCAGATGATGGTGAGACGATGTCGTCACTGGGCGCGGCCCACGAACTGGTCAGCATGGCGTTGCGTCGCGTCGGACGATCACAGGATGCCCTGGACCACACGAGGGAGCACCTTGAAATCGCCAGGAAGCTCGTCGCACGGGACCCGGCCAGCGCGAAGTACAAGCGTGGGCTGGCAGACGCATATGTGAACCTGGGCCGCTTGCAGGCCTCCATGGGGCAGCTCGGCGAGGCTATTGAGAATCACGCCAAGTATCTGGAGTACACGCAGGAACTTTTGGCGCAGCGGCCCACCGATATCGGCGCCCTTACGAATCTGGCGATGATCAACGGCAGCATGGGCGAGCTGCAAATGGCCATGAAGCAATACGACCAGGCGTCCGCACACTTCAAGGAGGGTGAGCGGGTCGCCCGGCAGATCATCGCCGCCGAGCCGGGCAACGCCCGCATCGTGAACAGCCTCTCGAACCTGCTGCGCGGCCAGGGAATCATTCAGATCAAACTGGGAAAGCCCGACGACGCGCTGCCCTTCTACGAGGAAGTACTCTCCCTGCGAGCGGCCCAGGTGGAAATTGACCCCGCGGATTTTCACGCCAAGCGCAATCTGGCGGTTGCTGAGTTCATGATCGGCGACGTCTTTCAGGAGAAAAAGGAATACGACAAGGCCCTGGCCCACTTCGTGAAGTATCGCGATCTCATCAAAAAAGTTGTCGCCGCCGACCCGAACTATGTTGTCGTCCAGCGCGATCTGGCGCTGGCCTACCAGCGGCTTTGTGCGATTTACAAGGCACAGGGCAACGCCGATGAGGCCATGGAATCAGCACGGGAAGCGCTGGAATTAATCCAAGGCCTTCAGAAAAAAGAACAACAGGACGTGCAATTCACACTTGACCTGTCCACTTGCCACTACGATGTCGGCGATGTCCGGGCTCTGATGGGCGAGGCGCCGGGCATTTCGACGGAGTCACGACTTGCGCACTGGCGGGCCGCACGATTGGATTTCGAAGAGTCAAAGCGCATTCTCGACGAATTGAAATCGAGCGGACGATTGCCGCCCGCAAGCGAATCGGCGATCAGTCGAACCGATGAGGCGCTCCGCGACTGCGACGACCGGATCAGGCAGTTGGACGACGGAGGAGACACCGCGCGACTTGAGCCAGCAAACTCAGGAGAATAAAAGGAACTGATCCTCGCGTGCGACGGGCCGCGCAGCGGATTTCAACGGGCGCGGGCGGACGGCAATCGGCACGCCGGCCCCGGGCCTCCGCTTCGCCGCCGCAACAAAGCCCTCCAGGTCTTGAAAGTCCCAGGCGTCTCGGCTGACGACCTGCCCGCGAGCGTCGCGAACCTTGCAGCCATGCGCATCGACCAGATGCCGCGTCGCAAATCGATCGCAACGTGCCTCCTTCTGCCGGCTGTTACGGCGGGCCTGTCGAACCAGCCAGTGATAAAACTCGTGCAGAAAGATGAACAGCGCAAGCTGCGAGGCGTCGGCCAGTTCCACCGTGTACAACTCGCGCCACCAACATCGAGCATTGGAGCTGGCCCGGGCAATGTGCGTGCGAATATGGTAGGGATAGCGATTGTCCCGGCCCAGGTTGATGTAGATTCGAGGCGGCGAGTAATAGCAACTGCCGGAGAACTCAGACCCCCTGCTGTGGCGAACCGCCACGTCGATGTTGCCGGTCGGCCAATCGCCCACCGCCTCGGCGAACATTTCCGCGAGCCGTTTCGAGCAGATGCCGGTGCTATTGCGCAATCTCATGCCGCCTGCCGCTCCGTTGAATCAGCTCAGGCCCGCCTTCACGAGATCCTGCAGCCGCACGATTCCTATCGGCACGTTGCCGTCATCTGAAACAACCAGGACCGTGATTTCGCTCTCGCGCATCATTCGCAGCGCGTCAACCGCCAGGATTGACGAGACAATCGTGGAGCAGCGAACCGCCGGTTCCGATGGATCGCGACGACTGCCCTTCCACGCCTCGAGGGCGGACAATTTGCCGGGAGATTCAGACCGCGTGAGTAATCGGCGAAGATCGCCGTCGGTGAACACGCCCAGCAAATGACCGGCCGCGTCCACGATGCACGCCATGCCCAGTCGCTTGCCGGTCATCTCCAGCAGAAGTTCGTTGAACTTGGCCGAGCTGGGCACACAGGGCAACTCAGCATCGCGGTGCATCAGATCCGCCACACGAAGCAGGAGTCGACGCCCCAAACTTCCGTCCGGGTGGAACTTGGCGAATTCCTCCGCGGAAAACCCGCGGGCATCCAGGAGGGCCATCGCCAAGGCATCGCCCAGGGCAAGCATCAGCAGAGTGCTGGTTGTCGGGGCCAGTGCCAGGGGGCCGGCCTCGCACCGCGCCGGGATCGCCAGAAACACGTCGGCAAGCTCAACCAGAGGGCTGCTGCCGGATTCGCAAACGGCGACGACTTTTCCCCCGAGTCGCCGAAAGTGTCCGACAAATCGAACGAGCTCATCGGTATGCCCGCTCTTCGAAAGCGCCACAAGGACGGCGTTGGCGCCAACGGCGCCGAGGTCGCCGTGAACCCCCTCCACGGGATGCATGAAGATTGCCGGCGTCCCGGTACTGGCCAGCGTGGCGGCGATCTTTCGGGCGATAAGCCCGCTCTTGCCAAGTCCCGTGAGAACGACCTGATCGCGCGTCGCCAGGATCAACTCGACGGCCTCGCGCAGCGGCTCACCGAGGAGCCCGCCAAGCTCGGTAAGGGCCTCGGCCTGTTCTTTGAGCATGCCTCGGGCAAGTACGATCGGGTCTTTGCGCACCTGAACCTCCGTCGCCTGAGTGAACTGGTCAATAGAATACGACGAGGAGCCGTAGCGGGAAACGGTTAGGTGCGATCGGGGTTTTCGGGGTTGGTTTCATCGTCGATGGACGGCGTATCGTCGTCCAGAGCGAGGTCTTCGTCAGCGAGGATGGACTCGCCGCCGATACTGGCGATCTCGGCGTCCACATCGATCGGCTCTTCCGCTTGCGAGGCGTCTTCCGGCGACTGTTGAGTTTCCGTGCCGCCATCGACCGATTCCGTGCCGTGAGCGTCCGTCGCAAGGAGGTTCTGGTCGTCGCCTTCCCGTGGCGCCTCCCCTTCAGAAGCTCCCTCACCGGTCTGCAACTGGTCGGCGGCATCCGCATCAAGCTGCTTGGCCTGGCCTCCCGATTCCTCGGGCATCTCGTTGTATTCGTAGAACTCGCGATAGGCCTCGCGGAAGTATCCGCCCGCACGCGTCTCCACGCGATTAAGCACGGCGCCGAAGATTCTCGCGTTGATGGCGTCGAGCTGCTGCTGCGTTCGCTGCAGGGCGCCGCGTGATGTCGAGCGATACTGGCAGATGAGCAGCACGCCATCAACAGCGCCCGACAACACCATCGCATCGCTGACCAGAAGAACCGGCGGCCCATCGAAAATCACCTGATCGTATCGGGCACGCGCATCCGCCAGCATGTCGCGCAGATAGGTGCTGCCCAGGAGTTCCGCGGGATTCGGCGGCAGCGGCCCGGCGCCCAGAACATCCAGGCCTGGTACCGAAGTGGCCATGACGCAATCGTCCAGGTGGGATTGCCCGATGAGGATGTTGCTCAATCCGTCGGAACGCATGTCTGGGAAAATGCGAGGCAAACAGGGCCTGCGGAAGTTTGCGTCAACAATCAGCACGCGACGGCCGGAAAGTGCGATGGAGATCGCCAGGTTCACGGCGACCGTCGTTTTGCCATTGCCGCCGCTGGGGCTGGTGACCAAAAGGGCTGCCTGCTGTTCGGGCGGGGCGCAGAAGAAGAGATTGGCCCGCAGCGTGCGGAACGCCTCGGCGGTGATGGACTGCGGAGCGTCGAGGCTTGCGGTTTCTACTCGGGAAATCTCAACTTCGTCATCTTCAACCGCCGGAATCGTGGCCAGCACAGTCATCGACTGGCGCTGCACGTCGCGCGGTGTTCGGACGGACTTGTCGGCCATTTCGAGCAGAAGCGCGAATCCGATGCTCAACGCCAGGCCGAAGATGATTCCAACCGGGAGGAGAATCTCCCATTTGGGGCTTGATCGGCGATTCGGTACTTTCGCCTGTCCCAGCGGCGTAATCTGGACTGTGTGCTCCTGATTTAGCGTCATCATCACGAACTGCTGCTGCTCAACCAGGCGCAGGTAGTTTTCTTTGAGAGTCTTGGCCTCCTCCTCGAGACGAAGGTAGGACGAATACTTCTGCTCCTTGTCGAGAAGCTCCGCCTGCGCTCCGCTGAGTCGCTCCCGAATCGCAAGCAGCTGGGCCTGGGCCTCAAGATAGTTCGTGCGGGCCTGGTCCAGCTGATTGATTTGATATTGGAGCGTCTTCATTCGACGCTCTTCCGCGGCCCGGTCCATGGCCGCGTCACGGGTCGCCTGTTGCTGCAATACGACTCGATGTTTGGGACCGAATCGGGAAAGTGCGGCGTTCAGGTCGGCCTCGGCGGCACGCGCCTGATTATCGAGCTGAACAATGGTCGGATCGTTGTTCAGAATCGCCTGCAGGTCAGGCGTGATGGGAAGGTCTTCGGGGTTCGCCTTATCGAACTGCTCGTAGATCGTTCGCTTGCCATCCATGTCCATGGCAAGCTCGGTCTCGATGGCAGTCAGGGTGAGCACTTTCTCCTTGAGTTCGTCACGGCCCGTGCCGGTGCTCTCCACGTTGCTGCGAAAACTGTCGAGGTCGGCCTGCTTCTGGTCGTAGTCGCGCTTGGCGCGAGTGACTTCCACGGCAAGCGTATCGCTCGCCTTTCTAATTCGATTCTTTTGCGCGTTCTCAATGACCGCCATGTACTTGTCGACGACGGTATTAACCAGTTTCGGAGTCTCAGCCGGAACCTTCCATGAAACGGAAATCGACAGCAGGTTCGACTCGGGAACAGGGTCCGCCTTAACGATGTCGCTGAGCAGATCGAAGGGGTCTTCGTCCTTCTCGGCCTTCTTTTTCTCCGCTTCCTTAAACCATGTCGTCTCGCGAATCAGCGGATCCGCAATCACGTTGTCCAGTACCTCCGGACTCATGACCTGAAGCGACTGGTCCTGAAGGAGTCTGGAAACTTCGTCCTCGCGTGCCTCCTGAGGCTTAAGCGGCTCAAGTGGATTGGCCGGGGTGATCGATTGGACCCGGACAAGGGCCATTGCCTTATAGACAGGCCAATATCGAATCCAAATGAATGTTCCGACCGCCGTCGCCGCGATGAAGAACAACCAGAGGAAGACGATCATCACCAGCCGCTGGCGTATGACGCGATAAACCTCGGCGCCGGTAAAGGCACCGGCGGACGCCGGCGGGCCTGCCATGGCCGGCAGGACGTAGGGCTCCACGCCCGATCCTTGGCTGGGCAGACTGCTTGGTGCTGATGTGAGAGTCGTCATTCGAGCGTGCTCGCGGCCTTGGCCACAGCCTTGTCCCCTTGCAAGTGCATACCTCCTATTACTCGTCCTTGCACGGTCGAGTTCACGAGCAGGAGGCCTATCTTGCGTTTCCGAAGACCGGAGGACCGCCGGGAAGACGACGCTGTTTTGGGCTAAACTCGGCCTTCTGACCGAGTTACGCGGCTATCTTCCCTTGGCGGCGAGGTCTTCGAGCGCCTTCACTATCTTCGGTAGATATACGGACGATCCTTGGGATTCCGCTGCTTTTTTCGCCTGTTCCAGCCGTCTTTGCGCCTCGTCATACTCATTTCTGCGCTCGTGAAGCAGCCCCAGGTGGTAAAGGGTGATGACGTGTTCCCGATTTACCTCCAGGCTCCGCAGGAAGACGCCCAGGGCCTCTCCCAGGCGATCATTGAGGACCAGGGCCCATCCGAGCGTGTCGAGGACGTTCGGATCGTTAGGCCTGATCTTCCGGGCACGAGTGGCATAAGGAAGCCCCTCGGCGCAGCGGTTGAGCTCTTCGCATAGAAGGGCCGCAAGGTTGTTAAGGGCGAGGGCGTTATTCGGGTCGAGTTTGAGGGCGTCCTCGTACTTGACCAGCGCCGCTTCCAGCTTGCCGGCTCGCTGTGAGAGCATGCCCTGAGCCAGCCGGGCAAACAGGATGTCTTCGTTGCGAGCGGCCAGTTTTTCGATCTGCTCGGTTACCCCGATCGCTTCATCGACCTTCTCGTTGATGTGCAGAAGCTGTACGAGGAGCTTGAGCTGCTCGATATTTTGCGGATCAGCCTCAACCCTCTTCTGCTGACGCTTCAGGCACTCTTCCCGGCCGGCGGATTGGACCATCTCCATGACGACGGATGTGTACACGTCAAACTCGTTGGCCGCGGCGGCAAGCGCCATGTCATAGTACTCAAGGGCTTTGTCTTGTTCGCCGGACTGGAGATACGCCCAGGCGACCGTCGAAAGCGCCCCAGGCATGGTGTTGAGCAGTCGCGACGACAGCTTCTGGGCCGCGTAATCCTTAATGACCTTGGGCTGGTTTGATGATCGGCACAGCCGGAACAAGGCCTCAACCGAGGCTCGGCCGTAATGACTCAACTCCGCCGCCTTTTCGTATGCGGCGACAGCCTTGGCGTCGTTCCTCGCCTTTTCATACAGGCGGCCGAGAATCATCTGCCACTTCTCGTCGCGCGGTCGCTTCTGAGCGAAAGTGAAGATTAATGTTTCGGCATCTGGATAGCGCGAGGGGCCGATGCGAATGTAGAGATCGATCAGCGCCTCGGCGACCGCCTCTTCGTCCGGGTTCTCATCGAGAATGGTTCGTAATTCAGAAACAGCGAGCTCCGCCTTGCCGGTCTCCATGAGCACGTCGGCCAGCGAAATGCGATGCTGAAAACTGAAACTGTTGGGGCTGATTGTCTTGGCCTTGGTCAGGTCGCTGATCGCCTTCTGCCACCCGCCCATCAGGCGGAACAACTCTCCCCGCTGCCAAAGGGCGACGGCGTTATCGGGATTCCTCTCAATGTGGGCGTCGAACGATTGACGAGCCTGCTGAACATCGCCGGCGATCCGGTGATAGGCGCCCTCGAAGATCATGCCCTGATCGTTGTTCGGGTACTTTGTCAGGAACTCGTCGATGGCGCTTCGGGCCCGCTCGAGGTCGCCGACCGCCAGGCAGAGCGCGATGATCTTGGATCGGACCTGTTCCGCCTGGGCGGAGCCTTCCGAGTCCAACTGCTTAAGGGCGCGGTCGTAGTATTCAGTCGAATCTCTAAATCGGCTTGTCCTTGCATAGTATTCGCCGGCAGCCTGTAGAATCGCCGCGGACGGGTCGAGACTGACTGCCAGACGGAAATGCCGGTCGGCCGTCGCGAGAACTTTCTGATTCTCATAGAAACGTCCGAGGTAGATTGCGATCTGCGCCTTTTGGGCCTTGTCCTGTTCCTTGCCCATCAGGTCCACAAGGATTTGATCGCCCTCCGATGGGCGCTTCACATCGCTTCGCCCCAGGAAATTGGCAAACTCAAAGGCCATTCCCAGGTCGTTCTTGGACTCGGTCAATGCCATCCGATAGACCTCGGCGGCCTTGTCGAACTTGGCCACCTCCGGCAACGCATAAAGTCTGGCCAATAGAACAAGATTCTGCAGATCGTGAGGGTTCTCCTGCAGGATCTTCTCGCGGGACTTGATGCCCTCGCGGGGGTTTTCTTTCTCCTTGAAAATCTGGAGCTGACGCTGAATAAACACATCGTTCGGCAATGTGCGACTCGCGGCCACCAGATACTTCTGTGCCTCGGCCTCGTTGCCCTCCCGGATGCTCAATTCCGCCAGCGCGCGATTGGCAAAGCCGTTCGTCGGGTCCATCTTGAGGGCTTCGAGCAGCACGCCCTTTGCCTCAGCGCCGCGACCGGCTGCCTGGTAAGCATCAGCGAGGACCGTCCACGCCAGGGAGTTGCTCGAGTACTTCTGAAGGCCGCTGCGAATCAGGTCGATGGCCCGCTCGTACTGCTTCTTGGCTTCGTCTTTCTTGCCTTCGTCATCCAGGCTCGCGCCCCTGGCCAGGGCGAGCCGGCCCTGTGAGAGCAACCCTTCTGTGCCGTCGAGATTCAGCGAGCCGCTCTTCGCGGCATACTTCTCCGCGCGACCCCAATCCTTGGCCAGGACCGCTAGCCGAAATTGTCGCTCTATGACCGCGGAATGATCCGGCCGAAGGCGCTCGGCCTCATCCAGATACTTTCGGGCTTCTGCTTCGTTGTTCTCGCCGTTGTAAAAGTCGTGAAGCGACAGGGCCTTTACGAATTCATCCTTTTCTTCATTGATGACCTGCAACGTTCGGGCCTTGCGCTCTTCATCGCTTCCTCCCGGCAGGAGGTCGATTTCCAGAATCTTAAGCTGCCGGTTTTCCGGCTCCTTCTGAAGCGCGGCCTTCACCACGGCGGTCGCCTCATTCAGCCGATTGGTGTCCCGGTAAAGCCCGCAAAGAGTTCGCAGGACGCTAATATCGGTGGGGGCGGATGCCAGCAGCGTCTTAAGCTTCTTTTCCGCATCGGCCGTCTTTTCGCTGAGGATCAGCAACTGGGCTTCGCGCACCTCATCCGCGACGCTGCCGGTGCCCGACCGCGCGCTTTCCGCAAGGGCCTGTTCGTACTGGCCCAGCTGGCGCAGTGCATCGGCACGCAATCGTGCGGCCGCCGGATTTGTTCGGAGGAACTGTCCGCGCGAACTCGAATCCATGGGCTTGAGCAACGTCAGCGCGTCGTTCGCCTTGTTCTGCTGGAGATAAAGCTGGGCGAGCCTCAGAATAAGGCCGGGGGACTCAGGGTTCATGGTCAGCGCCTTCTTGATGGCGCTCTCGGCCGCACCCCATTGCTGCTGTCGCGAATACACTTCGCCCAGGAGGACCTGCAACCCAAGATGGCCGCGCGAACCTGCGGCCCGCTCTGCGGCCTCAGCCTCTTTCGTTGCTTCAACAATCTCGCCCTTCATGTTGAGGATGTTGGCAACGAGGAATCTGACTTCCAGCTGGCCCGGGTCGATCTCTTCTTTCATCCTCGCCAGCCAGGACTCGGCGGACGCGATCGCCTTTTCTCGTGCGTCCTTTTCCGTGGTTTGATCGGCTTCGCCCAGAGCGCCCAGTACCAGTTCCGAATAGAACTGGGCTCGGGCGACATTGTTTCTGAGCTTTCGGAAATCGGTCGTCTTGGTAACCGTCTTCAATCCCGTCTGGTAGAGTTCGAGCTCTTTCTCGCGGAGCTTCTTCTGCTCTTCGGGATCCTTTGACTGTTCGCGCTGCTGGCGATAGACGCGCCCGAGTTCCAGATAAACGTCGCCATTGTCCGGTTCAATCCTCATCGCTTCCTGATAAAGCGACTCGGCCTTGGTTAGGTCCTGCTTCACCGCGTCGCCGAGGACGCCCATGTAAATGCCGCCCAATAGTCGATGGGCGTCAACGCCCTTCACCTCGGACTTCGCGATCTCCTCCAAATCGCGAATCCCCTCGTCGACCTTCTTTGAGACGATTTTGAAAATGCACTGCAATTGCCGAAGTTCTGTCACCTTTTCCGGCGCCGCGCTCTTGCACTTCTCCAGCGTGTCTGCGATCAAAGTGTCCCGGGCGGACACCAGCGATTCCGCCTCGTCCATCTTGCCGGCCCGCTTCGCCTGCTCGGACTCGTTCCACCACTGCTTGGCAAGCGTATCGACGGCCTTCGCGTTTGTCGGGTCGAGCTCGAGCGCCTTCTTGAGCGCTGCGACTCCCTGGTCGCGGTGACGGGAGTCTTCGGACTGCAGCGCGAGATATGCCATGCCCATTGCGTGCTGCGCCAGGGCGGAGGTCGAATCGGCGGCTGCCAGCTTTTTTGTCTCAGTCAGGACGCGATTCCACTGAGCGCTGGAACCGAACCGCTGGGCAATCTCAAACTCAAGGTCTGTCGTAACTTCAAGAGCGGACTTCAGGTTCGGATCGCGCTGCAGCGCATCGCGGAGCATTGCGCGCGCCTTGCCGATCTTGCCTTCTTCCAGCACGCACTTGGCGCCTTTCACGAGATACTCGGGATTCTTCGCCGGATCGCGCTGGTAGGCCCGGATTAGCGTGTCGGCAGCCATCTCGAATTTGCCTTCGCTGCGGAGCTTCTCTGCGTCCGCTTCATAGACCTTCGGATCCTGACCCGGAAGGCTCGCCAGGAGTGCAAACCCGCCGACGGCAAGCAGCACCATTCCGACCAGTGTGAGGATGCCAACCAGGTTCCGATTCAGTTTCTTCGCCATAATGACCAAGCCTTCCGATTGATAGTCTGACGGCAATCAAACGAGCCGCATCCGCGCGAATGCGCCGCGGCGGAGCGGTTCAGATTATACAGGTTGTCACGATTTCTGGGGCGAGGGCGGCGACGAGCTGGATCCGGCAGGGGGGCCGCCCTGTTCCCAGCCCTTGGGCGGGAAATGCGATGACCGCAATTCGCTGAGAACACGGTCCAGTACCTCTCGCGCCCGCGAGTCCAGTTCATTAAGGTCCGCGTCCGGCCGTCCCTTGAAGGAAACCTCGATTTTCGAATAATAAAGGTGCGTGTCCGCGAACTTTGTCATGCGCGACCGCACGGCCATGCGCGTGGCCAGATAGTCGCCGTTGACGCAAAATGTGTAATACACATAGGTCTTGATGCTCACGTCACGCGGTGGATAGAACTGAAGCCGGCGGACCTCCACCGACTCACCCAAACCCGGCAGTTCCATCTGCATAACGTCATCGCCCGCCTGGGTAAAGGCGCCCTGTACCATGCACTCTTCCGGTACGTGCGGCACCTGATCGACGACTCCCGTGTAGTAGGTCGCCGTCAGGTTGATGGCTCTGCCTTTATAGGGATGCGTCGAAGGCTCCTTCAGCACCCAGTTGAAATACTCTTCCGTGCCAAGCTCTTCGGTTACCTCCGGAGGGAATTCCTGTGAGCTGACGACCATGAATGGCTCGAGCTTCGACCGATCAAACTCCTTGACCGGCTTCAAGACCGGCAGTCGCTGCTTTACCAGGCTCAGCCAGCCCTTGGACTGCGCGGCTTGCATGAACGCGGCGCTCGCGCCAAGCACTGCAAGGCCGAGCCCGACATTGATCTTGTCTCGTGTTCCCCAGGCCATCAGGCAGGCACTCCGGAAACGTCATCCGCGTCTGAATCGTCCACGAACAAATTATCCAGGGTCCAAAGAATGGCCCCATAAATTGCGAACCCGACGCCAAACATCACTAATCCGAGAACCGTGTGCGGGGTTCCCGCGGCCAGGTTGCCGTATCCGTACATCTGAAACGCCCCCGTAATGATCACCCGCAGGACATTGCATGCCAGGGCAACCGGAACCACGCAAACAGCCATGGCCACGCGGTGCCAGGTTGGGCGCGGCGTGAAATAGGCCATCACAAGGCCCAGGGCCACAAACGCCATCAGCGAACGCATTCCACTGCATGCGCCGGCAACGGTAAACATGCCCTGGTTGCCACCCTTTATGTAGTACGCGATATTGATGCCCGCTTGTTCGATTTCAGCGCCGGGAAAAAGATTCAGCATCTTTGTCGCCACCCAGGCGGCCCCCTGCTGAAGCGGCTGCGTAAAACCCTTGTAAATCCGGTCCGGCGGAGGAATGGCCAGGGCGAAGAAGCAGATGGGGAACAGGGTGATTTTCAGCATTCGCCATCCGCAAATGAGCAGGACAAGGCCCATCGCCACCAGCAGCATCGAGAGGTCCTGCGGATAGCCGATTTTTACATAGATAAAATAGGCATAGGTTGCGATTCCGAGCAGAATAAAGCTCAGCCCCGCCAGCGAACCCTTTTTCGGGGCCGCGAGGATTGCCGCCTTGCGAACGTGAATCATGTAAATGCAGAAAACCGGGATCAGATACCCATGCGACCAGTCGGGGTTCTGCCACATCCGAAAAAGACGCTGCCATTGGGGCTTGTAAAGCCACCCCATCAAGGCGCAGATCACCACGATCACGACCAGTCCGCCAGTCCCGAGAATCTGGGACCACCCGGGGTCCGAGCGCTGCGGCTGGCCGCGACGTCGGCCCGCAACGGAAACAGAACTTGCGGGCGTTGCACCCTCGGTCTGGGGCGAGTCCAGGGAAGTCCTATGCACGCGCGTCGGCCTCCCATAAACGGCGGAACCGCTCGGAACCGCTTCGGTTACTGAAGCGGGATACCGCGAAGAGCCGCTTCCTGGGTACGCCGAGCACGTATCTGTTCCTTGGCCTGAAATGTGTCCGCATCAGCGAAGTTTCGATCATAGACAAACCCGAACCCATAGCTGAAGCGGAAGGCGTTCCGCAGAACTGCGAGGAATACGGCTGCGGGGGTTGTACCGACATTGAGAATGTCATTGGGCTTAAGATAAAAGTCCGGCGCGGTTCCCGCGAAGATGGCATCGAGATCCAACTGAATGATCTGTTCTTCATCCTGACTGACGCGCCGTACAAGGTCCGCGCGAGATGGCCAGGCGAGCGGCCCGAAACCACCCGCGGCGGCAACGGCTTCCTTTACGGTCAACCGGCGCCCGGTGATGTCATAGGCTCCGGTTCGGGCGACATTGCCCATCATGTAGTATTCGCCCACCGAACCCGGCGGAACGCTGATGAGATCATAGGGCCTAATGACCAGGTTGTAACGGGGATCGCCCGCCAGCAGGTCCTTAATCGGCACCTCGATAATCCGAACCGGCTGGGCCATTTCCTGCGTCAGCAGGTCCGGCGTGTCTCGATTGAGCCGGTCTCGACTCGGCATTTCTTCAGCAGTGGCTGGCTCCGTGACCGCTTCGTCGGCTGGTTTGATGATCCAGCCCTGCTCCGGGTCCCAGATGATCGCTTCGGGCGATGTCGTCGGACCTCCTTCGAGGATTTCGATCTCATCGATCTTGCTTTCCTGTGTCGAAACCGGCGTCATCGACTCAGGCTCAGACGAAGCCCATGGGCTCACGGCCGGCCCGCTGGCGGGCGACGATGATGGCCCGGATGCCGTGTCACTGAGCATGAACGGCGCGGGCTCCATGATGTTCGGCTGAGCCGGTTGTGACAGTGGCGCGGAGCTTCCTCCCGTTTCGTCCGCCCCCGGCTCCGTCAGAGCCCCCCGACGGAATACGTAGATTGTTTGCAGTTGGGGCGGAACGCCGCCTGCGTCGGCCAGCGCCGACAGCAAACGGTAATCCGGCTGCGGCAACTCGTAGCTGCCGGGCCGCGCAACGCTGCCGATAATCGAAAACCGTGTCGCCCGAGTGCCCAGCAATGCAACCTGCACTTCCGGGTCAGGCAGAATTTGTGCCTCCCGCAAGATCTCCTTCAATTCCAATTCCAAACCACTGATGGTCAGGCCCGCCATTCTGACCCGCCCAATCGTTGGTAGCGACTCAAAGCCGGATGAACTGACGAGCACCTGCTGATTTGTCGCTTGGCCCGGCACCAGCAATTCAAACACAGTAATGTTCAGGCTGTCACCCGGCTGAATGATGTGCTCGCGATACTCCACGACCAGATCATCTGCCTGGGGCTCCTGTGCATCCTGAATGCCGGTCGGCTCCTCCAGAATGCTCAACGACGCGCGAATCTCATTGCGCTTCGGTTCGAGGAATTGGCCGACCTGTGTCGGATCGACGAGGCCGTTCTGAAGCCACCGGGCACTTTCGCCGCCCGGCTTGCAGCCTGTCGCGGCGAACACGGCCATAAGCAGGAGCGCGCAGCTTCGCATGAAGACTGGCCCTCGGCCGTGCGAGTTGCCTGAGAGTGCCGAGATTCCGACACTCAAAATGCAAACGTCGCCGCGACCTGGCCCGCCGCCCGCATCGCCGGACAGTTGAGCCGTTCGTATCACCCGCTTTGTTGTCCGTGACAAAGGACGCATTCCTGTTCCTTCCGTGGCAGACCGAGAATCAGCTCTTCTCGTTCGCTGTTATCGTCACTCCTCGGCCGCAAGCGCACCAAATACACGCCGCGAGATTTGCTTTTCCAGGCAACGGCCACGTCGGCAACTCCGGCCGTCATCCGGCGCAAACCGACCCCTTCGGCCGATAATCACGCGCACTGGAAGTTCCCATGGGCACGGATCAACGGGGTAGTCCGTCAAGCCAATCCTGATACCGCAGGAAGCCCCTCCATCGAGTTCGCGCAAGACCTGCCGGACACGATTTCTTCCAGCGGCCCCGGGAGAGTTCAGCGGTCTGTCCGCACGCGCCGATAGCCTTTCTGGGGAAACACTCAATCGGGTTGTCCCGTTGGGAGCAGGTATCGTGATGGATGTCGTCATTCTTGGTGGTGGCGGCCACGGACGCGTGGTCCTCGACATCCTTCAGCAGGGCAAAAAATTCAAGCCCGTTGGGTTCCTCGACAATAACAAAGCCCTGCACGGCCGCCGGGTTGACGGCCTGCCCGTCCTGGGCGGCATCGAAAGCCTCGCCGATGTACGCGGCCACGGTGTTCGCGGAGCCGTCGTTGCCGTCGGTGACAACGGCGTGCGTCGGGCCCTCGGCGATGCCGTAGAGCAAGGCGACATTGAACTGGTCAGCGCGATTCACCCTTCGGCCCAGCTCGCCTCCAACGCCTCAATCGGAAAAGGCGTCGTCATCGCCGCCGGCGCGCTTGTCTGCGCCCACTGCCAGATCGGCGACTACGTCATCCTCAATACCGGTTGCATCGTCGATCACGAATCGATGATCGGAACAAGCGTCCACATCTGCCCCGGCGTTCGGCTCGCCGGCCACGTTGTCGTTGAGGCTGGAGCCCACATCGGCATCGGCGCGACGGTCGTGCAGAATGTCCGCGTCGGCTTCGAGGCCATCGTCGGCGCCGGCGCCGTCGTGATTCAGGATGTTGACCCGATGACTACGGTCGTCGGCGTTCCGGCCCGCGCGATCAAGGACGCCCCCAACGCCGCCGAATTCACCGCGATGCTTTCCCCCACCCGCTCCCTCGATCCGCGCGACCCCATGCACGTGTCGGGCTGCTAAGTCCTGGGCGGACCGTCAAGACAAATCATTCGAGTGTGTTCTTCTGTCAGCGGAATTGTCAGATCGTAATGGTCGTGCCGTCGAACCTCGTAAACGTGAATCCACTGAAGTTCTCGTTGTAGCATCCCGCCTGGCCCTGGAGAATGCGAATGGCAACCTCTTCGCCCAGTTTCAGCGATTCGGTTGCATCCGATCGCCAATGCACGCCGGCGATGTTTCGGCCGATGGCGATGTTGCTCGCCAGCTTGTTCAGTTCCCCGCGGACAGTCAGCGGTGGTCCGTTGTAGGGAACGAGCTGCGTCGGATCATTGGGGTCCGGCACCACGGGGTTCGTTATGACGAAGTTCTCGTCGAACAACGCCTTGAGTATGGTGACGCACGCCCCGGCCACGGTTGCATGGCCCGCGCCGTATGCCGGATGCAGCGGTGAGCCCTCCGGAAACTCCATCGGCAGAAGATAGGTTCCGTGCTGACTGAAGACCTGCTGAATGGCCGTCGAATTGAGCGCCTCGGGATGTATTGGATAGCTCGCCAGCCCCGTTAGATGATTGTGAATGCGCGCTCCAAACACTTCCGGCCGAAATCGTCGGTGAACAAACCACTTCTGATACCAGACCGCCTTGAGTGCCCGCGTCGCAACCTCGCACATCAGCGTCTTGATGAACGGCGCTCCAAAGGTGCCGAAGCCCTCCTGCGTCTGCGATGCGATGTAAGGATTGCTCGGGCTGAGCGGTGCGCCGATACCGCTCGAAAGCGGATCTGTACCCGTTCCAACCGGCGTCAGAAGGATCAGGCATGCCTGAAAGTAGGCCTGAAACAGTACGTCGATATGCACCCATTGTCCGATGTCGCGACCGTTGTGAATGAACCGTCGTACGTTTTCGAATGGCTCCGCCTGAGACGGCACGCAACCATTCTGGACGCTCAGCCAAAGGGCATACTGCGTCATGAAGCTGAGCCCGGGAACATGCGTTCGCATGCGCTGCTCGATGTAATTTGCTCCGAAGGGGCAGGGCTTATACATGAATTGCGAAATGTAGGGCCCGGCAAGGTCGCCGGGCGTCAGCCCACGGAACAGCGTCTGCGGCGTCACTTGCCCCGCAATCTTGGGCCCGCGAAAATCACTGAGGCTCGACAACTCGGCACAGGCCTGGATCGTGAGCGGATGACTGTCGTACTGGGCGAATGGCACGTCACGGCAAAGCGCCATCCAATAGTTCTCGGTAATCTCGCCGGCAATCTCGGCACTGTCGAACGCCGGCGCAGCGGGCTGCGCGAGACATTGCGAATCCGCTCCCTGCAAATCAAACGCCAGGCCGCTCTGAGGATTTACCAGCTTGCGGCGAAAGCTCGGTGTCGAACATCCGAGCGGAATCGCCTCGAAATCAGACGGCTTGCCGCTGGCCAGCGCAGTGAGCAACGCATTGTAGGCCGTCGTACTCACCTCGCCGCGCGCATTGTGCGGAAGCCCCTTTGTGTAACTGGCGATCTTCCGGGCATACAGTGCTTCGTCGCCATTGGGCGTCTGCGCGGGAATCTGTAACTCTCGCTCGAACGATGCCGCTTTCGAACGAATTGTAAAAGACTTGTCGGCCCGCTGTGTGGCATCATCGACCAGGCCCCTCGGAGCGCCATCGGATGTGGCGCCGGAATGCAGGGCATTGCCGACTTGAATTGTTTCGGCTGACCGGGCGTCCTCAATCTCCCCGGCAATGATGGCTGCGGCGGTCACGCCGAGAAATGTGCGTCGAGAGACCTCGCCGCCCTTTCGAACGGAATCGTGTTGCGAATGGTTCTGCGCGTCCGGGCATTCTCCGGTGGGGCTCGTAGACTCCGGGCTTTGACCGAGCTCAAGTTTTTGGCGGCGAGCCATCTTCCCCGTTCCTGAACCTGCTGAAGTGATCGTTTCAAATATACACTTTTCGATGAGGCGAAGCAACTTTACCCCCTTAGGCGTTGTCGAAAGCGGGTTCCGTGGAGATTGCCGGGAAAAGTCGCCCATGCCTGCCGGCCTTCCTTGAATCGTGCAACTCAAAAGTTGTACAATCCCATTTTGACATGTTCTTTAGCCCCCCGGTCCGGGTTGGCGTTCAGTTCTCGTTGGGCGGGCAGATATGAGTGTTTTCCATTCCAGCTTAATGGTCGTGTGTTTCGCTTTCGGCTGGCCTGGGCTCGCTGGAGATTCCGATGGCGATGGCGTCCCCGATGCAATCGATGTCTGCCCCTTGACCCCCTCCGGCGTTGTCGTCGATGCCCACGGTCGGCCGGCCGCTGATTTCAACATGGACTGCGCACTGGACGGCCTGGATCTCAGCGGGTTTATCGAGCAGACGCTTTCCTCGCCGGGCCCCGCTGCCGTTACCACGATTCAGTTGACCTCGCCTGCGCCCGAAGCCTCCGGCTACTTCGGAATCAGTATTGCCGGCGTGCCGGATACCGACGATGACGGTCTCACCGATCTGATCGTCGGGGCAAAACTAGAAAATCCCGTGGGCGCCCCCAACGATGCGGGCCGCGCGCACCAGTACTCAGGCAGGACCGGCGAACTGATTCGCACGCTGGTCTCTCCCAACCAGGAGTCCGACGGTCGATTCGGGTGGGGAGTCGGCGGCGTACCGGATGTTGACGGCGACGACCATGGCGATCTGGTCATCGGCGCGCCGCTTGAAAACCCGGGCGGCTCCAACCCGGATTCGGGTCGCGCTTACATCTTCTCCGGCGCAACCGGCATGCTCCTCAAAACGCTGGTCTCGCCGATTGGTGCCCAAGGCGCCCTGTTTGGCTACAGCGTGACCGGCATCTCAGACATCAACGGCGACGGCCGCGGAGACGTCGTCGTCGGCGCGTGGCACGAAACAGCTCCGGGCAGCCCAAGTGACGCTGGGCGGGTCCATGTTTATTCTGGTGCGACCGGCCTGCTGTTGTTTACCCTGTCCTCTCCGAATCAAACGGTCGCGGGATACTTTGGCGTGGCCGTTGCCCGCGTCCCCGATATCAACAACGACGGCGTCGAAGACATCCTCGCCGGAGCGCCGGGCGATCCCCCGCAGGGCCCCATCCTGGCGGGAAGAGCTTACGTTTTTTCCGGCTCAAGCGGCGCGCTCTTAAGAACGCTGATCTCGGGCAACGAGCAGCCCCTGGGAAATTTCGGCGGGTCGGTCGGCGGCGTGCCGGACGTCAATGGCGACGGAGTCGGCGACATCATCGTGGGCGCGTCGCAAGAATCCTCCGGATCAAGTCCGGACTTCGCCGGCAGGGCATATATTATCTCCGGCGCTACCGGACTTGTACTTCACCAACTCACTTCGCCCGTCGAACTTGAGTTCGGCACCTTCGGTAACTCAGTCGCAGGTGTCGCCGACATCGATGGAGACGGTCGCGGAGACGTCATCGTCGGCGCAAGCCAGAAAGGCGGCAACCCCAATCCCGATGGGCGCGGTCGCACATATGTCTTCTCAGGCGCAACCGGTTCGCTTATCGCGGAGCTGGCCTCTCCTCAGCCGGATCCTGCCGGTGCATTCGGCTTTGCCGTTGCCGGGCTCGCAGACTCAACCGGTGATGGTCGCGGAGACATCCTGGCTTCGGGATTGTTCGACAATCCGCCGCCGAGCCCGGTCGACTGCGGTGCCGTGTATCGATTCAATATCGCGGACTCCGACTTCGACGGCGTTCCGAACAACGTCGATCTCTGTCCCGGCACACCGGCGGACACCCCCGTCGATCATCAAGGCAGACCTGCCGCCGATTCAAACAAGGACTGTCTGGTGAGCATCGCGGATATCCCCGGCTTCGTTGATTGGCTGCTCGGCGTCTAACCGTACATCGCTGGTTCGCGCTGGTTTGACGCAATACGGGTCGGGCACCTGCGCCCGGCTACGGAAGCTCCACTCGCCTGCGGATGACTTCCTTCCCATTGACATCCAGAGCACGCAGTTCGACGCGGGGGTGCTTGCCGGTCGTGTCAAAATCCAGAACGCCGAAATTCACGCCGTCGCTGTAGGCCGCTACACGATCGGGACTCTCAAACGTCGGGCCGTCCTTGTACGCGTCATTCGCCAGCGGCGAACTCGTCAACTCCCACAGATCGCCTCCCTTGCCCTTGGGGTCACGCTTGCGCGTCAATTCGGCGAAGTGACGATCGCCCGACAAAAAAATCACGCCCGTGATCTTCTTCTCCCAGAGCCAGCCCAGAAACGCATCCCGCTCCGGGCGAAACTGCACGCCCCACGACTCGTGCGGATGCGTGTCAGCAAGTATCTGATTGCCGCACACTATCAGCTTGAAGCTTGCCTTCGACTGAGCAAGCCCGTCCTTGAGCCATGCAAGCTGCTTCTCGCCGAGAAACGTCCTGCGCGCCGGGTCATCATTCGGATCGCGAAACGAGCGATCGTCCGTCATGAAGACATCGATATCGCCCCATGCAAATCTGTAGAAGCATCCCTTTGCGTCCGGCAGGCCGTAGTTGTTGGGAAAGTAGAGATTCAGTGCCTCGCGAGCGACACCTTTCCAAGGCCACTTCCGATTGCTGTTGTTCTTGCCGAAGTCGTGGTCGTCCCACAATGCAAACGAATACGTCGAACGCAGCAGCGCCTGCATCTCGGGCATCTGTCGCTGATGATCGTAAGTGTCACAGTAAAGCTTAAAGACCTCGGCCCGGGTCCCGGGGTATTCCTTCAGCTTGTTCGGCAGATAAATGTTGTCGCCGATAAAGAGAAAACAATCCGGCTTCTCCTTCACAATCGCATCCCAGATCGGCTGATGCTCGCCGAACTTCTCCTGGTGAGAACATGAGCCGAA
>CAZCGF010000001.1:67636-73549 GCA_964498115.1 uncultured Planctomycetaceae bacterium
CGCCATTCGCGACAGCATGTGAATTCCCGGCTTCATCGCCGCACTCCTCTTCAATTGATTCCACGGGGCATAAATCGGGCCGGCCTTGCACACACTTTGACCGGACGCACCGCAAATCCCACAATACCCGGTCTAAAAGTTCTGGCCGCGCCAGCGCCACGGAGCATCTTACCACCCAGTACGGACGCCATGTCGCACATCCGCAAACTCGACCCATCCCTCGTCAATAAGATCGCCGCCGGCGAGGTGATCGAGCGACCCGCCTCCGTCGTCAAGGAGCTCTTGGAGAATTCCCTCGACGCCGGAGCCACCCGCATCGACGTCGCCCTCGAAGACGGCGGCGTCGGCCTCATCCGCGTCACCGACAACGGCCGCGGCATGTCGCCCGAAGACCTCCCTCTGGCCATCGCCCCCCACGCCACCAGCAAGATTTCCACCAGCGACGACCTCTTCGCCATCAACACCCTCGGCTTTCGTGGCGAAGCGCTCGCGTCCATCGCCTCCGTCAGCCACCTGCGCATCGTCAGCCGTCCCGAGGGGCAGACTGAAGGCTCCGAGTTGATCGCTACCGACGGCCAGGTCCAGGGCCCCCGGGCCTGCGCCGCGCCGACCGGCACGACCATCGAAATCCGCAACCTGTTCTATAACGTCCCCGCCCGGCGAAAGTTCCTCAAGCAGGGCCCGACCGAGTTTTCCCACGCAACCGAGCAGCTTGCCCGGCTGGCGCTGGCCCATCCCGAAGTGGCCTTCAGCCTCTCGCACAACGGCCGCTCATCGCGCACCCTCCCGATCACGACGCAGCGCCGCGAGCGCATCGGCGATTTCTACGGCACAGAACTCGCCGCATGTCTCTTGCCCATCGATCGGAACGAGCGCGGCGTTCGCATCGAGGCCCTGATCGCCCCCCCGGCCCAGTCGCGCGCCTCTTCCAAATGGCAATACCTCTTCCTCAACGGCCGCTACATCACAGATCGCCGCATTACCTTCGCCGTGCGCGAGGCGTTTCGCGGTCTCGTCGAGCACAGCCGATACCCGGTGGTGTTCATCTTCCTGACCACCCCGCCCGACGCCTTCGACGTGAACGTCCATCCGACAAAGATCGAAGTTCGTTGGCGCGACGCCGGACTGATTCAGTCGCAGGTGCTCGCTGTCCTGCGCGAGACGCTCTTGTCATACGACCTGACGCCGCGACTCGGTTTCGATCGCCCGGCCTTGGGCCCCCCGGGCGGAGAGCATCAGGCGCAAAGTCGCCAGGCGCTGGCCGACTATCTCAAATCCGTTGACCCCACCCAGGCCCGGCTGGGGTTCGTGCCGCCGAGGTTTCCGAGTCATAGCGTCCGGCCGTCGCTTCGCAGTTCGTCGACCAGCAGGTTGCACGACCCGGCGTCCGGCAATGCGCCCCCGCCCAGTCGCGACGGCATGACCTCTCCGGTCCCATCCGACCGTGCCGCCCTGCCTGCGCATCCTTCTGATGATCCCGTTTCCCACGAATCAGCAACGCCGCTTGACCATCTCCCCGCCGGCGCGCCGCCCGATGCCGCCGCCGGTTCGCAGGTCATCCAGGTGCATAACACCTACCTCGTCGCCCAGACCGAAGAAGGCATCGTCATCATCGATCAGCATGCCCTGCACGAGCGGATTCTCTACGAGCGGTTCCGCGAGCGCATCCTTGCCGGCTCACTGGAAAGCCAGCGCCTGCTCATCCCCCCCGCCTTCGATGCATCCCCGGCCCAGGTGCAGGCCGCCGAAGATCATGCAGAGCTGCTTTCGCGCATCGGCGTCGAAGTCTCTCCTTTCGGGCCCAAGTCGCTCGCCGTGCAGTGTCTCCCGGCCCTCCTGGGCGAGATCGACCCTGCCGATTTCGTGCGCGACCTGCTCGACAAGCTGGCCGACCAGGACCGCATCGACGCCGGCGCCGACGCGCCGGGCCATGACGCCCGCGAGACTCTGCTCCACGCCGCCCTCGACATGATGGCCTGCAAAGCCGCCGTCAAAGCCGGTGACCCGCTCACCCAGGAAGAAATGCTCACCCTTCTGGATCAAAGGCACGTCGTCGATCGTTCCAGCAACTGCCCCCACGGCCGCCCGACAACGCTTCAACTCTCCACCCGCGACCTCGAAAGACAATTCAAGCGAACCTAAGGCGTATCCTCGATTGAGTCGTAAAAAAAAAACGCCACCCCGGTCAGGAGCGGCGTCGTTGAAATCTGTCTGACTTACTTACGCTTTCGCGCTCGTCATCAGAACGGAGCCTGGACAACCTGAATGTCGTAGTTGCCCGCGACCGCGCCGGCACACTCGAACACCTGCAGCGTAAAGGTCAGTGTAGCAGACGGCGTGAAGGTTGCCGTCGTCGTCCTCGAGGTCGGGCCAGTCCCGCTGTTCGCCACGGGCTGGTTATTGTTGTCCAGAATGCGAATCTGCGGGCGGCTGTTGGATGCCGGGCCCGTGACCGTCGCGGTGACAGCCTTGTTGGCATCCGCCTGGAACGTCGTCTGCAGCGCCGAGGCGGCTGTAGCGCAGATATCGTTCTCACCGGTGGCCGCCAGGTTCGCCGGCAACTGCTGATTCAACAGCGTCCCGGTTCCGGGAAAGAGGGGACAGGTCGTCCCGAGAATGAACGGTGCCGCGATAACCACCATGGCAATGCACTTCAGGGGCTTCATCGTCTTTACTCTCGTCATCGGATTCTCCTAGTCGTGTCGTGCTGTCAGATGGCTTGCACGTCGGGTGCGATCACACGATGCGTCATGCCAAACGTGGCCAAGCCTGTTGAGTCTATGAATTGGAGCCAATAGCCTAATTCTGCCCGCCTGCGGAATCAACTGCCGCCGACCGGGGGGGGCGGGGTACGCAGGACCTTGCGGCGAACCCGCATTCGCCGCTGCCCCATGAACCCGACCGCCAGTGCCATGAGACTGGCTTGGCACCCCACGCCGCACATTCCCGAGCTGCAGGGTATTTCCGAAGACGGCGGACCGGGGATTACGCGAGCATTCTCGGGGACGAAGCTCACGGTCATGCGGTAGTCGCTGGTCTGCCCCTGGTAGGGAACAACCTCGATGAACTGGTCGCCGTCAGTGACCTGCACCTCCACGAACTCGTTCGACGATTCCGTCTCGGACTTGGTAAGCAGCGTCTGACCGTTCTTGGTCAGGGCCACGTAAAGATCGAGATCGCCCGTCGAGCCCTGAATCGAGACCGTCAACCGTCCCGTGGTCGTTCGCAGCTTGAAGATGTCACTGTCGAGGCACTTGAGATCAAACGTCCCGGCCTGAATCTGTGCGGCCTGCTCGACGGTGTTGTTCGGCTCGTACGCATCGTCACCGGCGGGGCTCGGTGCCGGCTCAGGCGTCGGATTCGGATTCGGCGTGCCGCCCGACAGTCCGGCGATCGCGCGGCCGAGGTTGACCCGCGGCTTCGTGATGTTGGCCTTGTGGTCGGTGACGTTGTCGCCCGTGGAAGTGAGCATCTGCTTCACCTGCGCCGGCGTAAGGAACTGTCCCGTCGTCGCCTTCGCCGCGGACTGAAGCGCGGCCACCGCGCCGGCCGCGTAGGGGCAGGCCGCCGACGTTCCGCCGAAATCAGTCTCGAAATTCCGCGTGGCGTCATTGCCCGTGCCTCGGATCGAAGTCGTGAACGCCATGTGCGAAGGGGCAAACAGTGTCAGGCCGCTTGACGTGTTCGAGTAGCACGTCACCTGGTCCGCCGCCGTTGTCATGTCAACGCCGATGTACCCCGTCGGACTGCCGGCGTCGCTCCGCTTGTCGGGTGTGCACGACTCCGGCGCCACGACAAAGGCCATCCCGCCGCCGACGTTCGCGTCATACACCGCGCCCACCGACAAAACTCCGCTGATGCAGGCCGGCCAGCCCATCGCGTCGCAGTAACCTTCATTGCCGGAAGAAACCAGCAGCGTGATGCCCGCCGCCATCGCGTTCTGCGCTGCGGTCGTCATCGCCGGGACCTCCGCATCGCAGTTCCCCATCGACCGGCCGCCGCCGAAGCTGGTGCTGATCACCTTGATCGGGAAGTTCGGATTGTCGTTGCGATGCGTCACGCACCAGTCCCAGGCGGCGATCATCGCGGCATCCGTGGCGCTGCCCGTGTTGCCCGTGGAGATCTTCAACGCATAAAGCTTGGCCTGCGGCGCGACGCCGCCGTTGTAGTCGCCGATGGTTGCATTGTCGCCGGCTGCGATACCAGCGCACGCCGTGCCGTGACTCTCGCCATTGGGCCGGGGGTCAGCATCGTTGTCGCCGAAGTCGAAACCGCCGAGCACCTTGGCATTCGGAAAGCCGCCGTTGCCGAGTTGCGGGTGCGTGTAGTCGATGCCCGTGTCGCAGACGGCGATGGCCACGCCCGCCCCGCCGTGTGTGGCGCGAGTGGCCGCGGCATTCATCAGGGCAAGGCCCTGAACGTCGTGCGCTTCGAGAATACGAACCGGCTCGACCGACTCAACGCTCGGATCATTCCGCAGCGCGTCCAGGCCCATACGCGTGACGGAGACCCACATTGTCGCCTGGTTCTCCATGTTGTGATGCAGCATGAATTCGCCGGGCGCCATTCTCGTCATCAGCGTCGTCTGAGCGGCCGCGACCGTCGTGCGCTGCGCCGCGAAATCGCCGGCCGCGCCCAGTACGGCGTTGCTTCGATTCGTCGCCGGCAGCTTCAAGTTGACGAGAACTTCAACCGTCTCCGATCCGGCGTCGAACTGTTCCGCGATCGCCTGAGCTTCGACAATCCTGGCCCCCATCGTCGGGCCGTTGGCGTCGTTTGCCGCGGCAGCTCCTGATCGAGCAAAAGCTACTTGAACCACGAAGGCCGCAAGAGCCGCCGTAAACGCCGCCTGGAATCGCCTCCCATTCCTGTTTTCGCTTCGCATGTTCATCGTTCTATCTCCCGTGTCATCGAGTACTTGGTTGACCGGCACATGCCGGTGACACAGGAGGTACACAAGCCGACACAAATTCTGCCGCGAACCGCGAAAAACGGCCTTTTCCGCCGAAAAAAGCGCTTCTGGCCGTAGCGCCACCCCTTGTGGGTGGCGCGGCGTCTCTTCCCAGCCTGGCCGTCCTTGAGTGCATGTGGCGACCTAAGAGACCCCCAATTGGCGCGAACACCGAGCAAGGATTGAGAGAAGAGCGACTTAGTTGAGATGAGAAGAACTACGGCCGGCCGGAAGGGAACGAACGATGAGCGCGCGAAGCCTCGATTTCACCAAAAACCGCCGAGATTTCGAACAGTCCCAACACATGACCGCCACGTGCGTTGGCACAATTCCCGAAGGCCTTGTGTCACCTTATGTCACCTTGGGTTTTCGTTGTCCCTGCGGCCAGGATCGGCGTCAAAACAGCTTGATAACCGCGAATCCACCGACAAGGAGAAGGACAAACGCGAGACAAAGCAGGTTGAAATATTTATCAATAAACCGCTGCATCGGCGGGCCGAATTTGTAAAGCAGCGCGGCGACGATGAAAAATCTCATGCCCCGGCCGACGACCGAGACAAACGCGAAACCGATCACGTTCATGTGAAAAGCGCCCGAAGCAATGGTGAAAACCTTATACGGGATCGGCGTGAAGGCGGCGATAAAGACGATCCAGTAGTCGTACTGCTGATACCAGCCGGTCACCTGCTCGTAATATTTTTCGGCGTGGTAAAACGCGATGATCTTCTGCCCCACCGTGTCCATGAGTCCCAGGCCGATGAGATATCCGCCGATTCCGCCGAGGACGCTGGCGACGGTGCAGGTCGCCGCAAACCTCCACCACTTCTGCCGGGCCCCCAGCACCAGGGCGATCAGCAGAACATCCGGCGGGATGGGAAAGAAACTGGATTCGGCGAAGGCCAGCAAAAAAAGAGCGATGGCCCCGTGCGGCGTATGGGCCCAATGAAGAACCCAATCGTACA
>CAZCGF010000001.1:73649-78741 GCA_964498115.1 uncultured Planctomycetaceae bacterium
TCCGGGTCGCAGCCGCTCGTGCAGAAGAAAGGTCCGCCCGGCGCCGGACTGCCGACGGGAATCTCGCAATCGTCAAGATTCCCATTGACATTGCAGTCCAACAGCGGATTCAGAATGATCTCGCAGGCGTCAGCCGTGCCGTTGTTGTCGCAGTCGGGATCGCATTCGTCGAGATTTCCGTTGGAGTTGCAGTCCAGCGACGGATTCATCTGAATCTCGACGGAGTCCGGGATGGCGTTCATGTTGCAATCGACCGGCGCATCCACCGGGCCGGGCGCGCTGACAATCACCGATGCCGGTGCGCCGGGCTTGAACAGGCCGAGGGTGATCTGGCTGTTTGGTATCGGCGGAGCATTGGTGACGAGGCGGAAGTTATAGAGGGTGGACCATCGCAGCGCGTTTGCATTCGCATTTACGCCATGCGGGGTCGTCTGCCACGTAATCGCGCCGCCCGCAACGCTGGCAGGCCAATCGGTCGGGTCATAGGTCTCTCCGCTGTGGTAGCTCACATCGTGAAAGGCCGACGATGGAACCGTCGCGCCGGGATCGAGCGGAATCGAAAACGAGCCGATGCTGCGATCGGAGTTGGCATTGAACAGGGCGTACTCGTAGTTCCAGAAGCCCGTGCCGAGGTCGGTCACCTTTACGCCGAGTATCAGTCGTCCGTCGTTGGGAATGTCGACGTTGATGAGTGTGACCGTCGGATCGAAATCCTGCCACGCCTGGATGCCGAACTTCTCCCGCTCGGTCGTGTCCGTCATCGTGCAGGCAAAAACGTTGGTCGAGTTTTCATTGACGGTAAAACGGCGATACGACGCATTGTTATTGTCGTTGCCAGCGGAGGCGTCGTCGGGCGTGACGTAGTGCCCCTCGACGAAATAAAGGGCGCCGGCGTTCAGCGCGGGATTGATGTCCTCATCGCGCACCTGAAGACGCTTATCGATGATGAAAGTGTGCGGGTAATTCGTGAAGGGATATGGAAATGCACCGGTCGCGGCATTCACTTCCGAGCGCGGGCCGAGGATAATCTGGTTTCCGTTAAGTCCGGCCCCGTAGGGGTCGTTACATCCCACACCCAAAAGATCGCTTGTGCCGGGATTCTGGCAGGTAGCGCAAACGCCGGATTCATTTGTGGAGGCGAAGGCGTGTTTGAGCCAGGCCATGCCGATCTGCTCGAATCGGCCGCCCTTCAATCGGTACATGTTCTGGGCGATGACCGGGTGCTGACTCGTCTCCGCGATCCAGAGGAGGGGAGTGTCGCCAATGTTGCACGAGACCGTGCCGAAGGAGTAGCCGGTGATGCCCCCGACGCGCCCCCAGCGCGTGATTATCTCGAGTTCGCCGACGATGACGTCCGGGCCCGCGGCCGCTGCGAATTGACAGGAGCAAAGGAGCACAAACGCCCCGACCCCAATGCGCGTGGGCAGTCGATCAAGCACTTTCCAACCTCCGAATCCAAAGATACTTATCGTATCCCCGGCACGGGCACTAAACAACCAAAACGGGGGCGGAAACACGCCCCACCGCCGTTTTTGTGTCCGCAGGCACGGCGATTGTGCGTGTGCAAGAAACGGAGGTGGCATGAGGGCGGACTGCCGCCCCGCTTGTGACGATTTTCACTTCCGTCGGCGTCGCGACACGGTGTGCCCCGAATCAGAGAAAGATGAAAGTGAGCGCGACGAACAGAGGGATGAGAATGCAGCAACTATAGGCCATGTAGCCGAAGAAGCTGGGCATCTTCACGCCGGCGTGTTCGGCGATGGACTTGACCATGAAGTTCGGGCCGTTGCCGATGTAGGTGTTCGCTCCCATGAAAACCGCGCCGATGGAAATTGCCACGAGATGGTCGAGCTGAATGATCTGCCCGGTGATGAGCTGGATCGTCGTGCCCGGCTCGTGGACATGGGTCAGGGCGTTGGCGGTCTCGAAGAAGACGACGTAGGTCGGGGCGTTATCGAGGAAGCTGGAGAGCATTCCCGTGGCCCAGAAGAACTTGGTCGGCGTGTCGATGCCGAGGCTGGCGCCCTTGGCGTTAAGGATTTCGATGGGTACCTGCATGCAGATGAAGATGCCAATGAAGAGACAGGCGACTTCGAGGATGGCGGTGTAGCTGAAGTTGTTGTCCTTACGCACGTTCTTGCCGGTCATTGCCAGAGAGAGCAGCACGAATGCGTTTTGTACGATCTCGCGAAGGAAGGGAAAGGGCGTGTAGTTCGTGCCGGGGACCGGCTTGCTGCTGTCGAGCAGAGCTGTGGCAAGAACAACGCCGCCGAGGAACAGGAAGTTGATCTTGCCCTCGATGCGTATCTTCTGGACCTGGGTTTCGTCGCGCTGAATGTCGCGCTTCTCTTCCTTCTGATAGGCCGCCATGTCCCAGAAGTAGTAGATGACCAGCAGCGCGCCGAGGCAGACGGCCCATTCCTTCCAGAGGTTCAGCGTCCAGAGAAACGGCACGCCCTTGAGGAATCCGAGAAACAGCGGCGGATCGCCGATGGGCAGCAGGCACCCGCCGACGTTGCTTACGATGAAGATAAAGAAAATGACCGTATGGACGACGTGTTTACGCTCGGAGTTCGTCGCCAAAAGCGGGCGGATCAGAAGCATCGAAGCGCCGGTGGTTCCGACAAGACTGGCGATGACGCCGCCGATGGCGAGAAAGGCAACGTTCGTCATGGGATGCGCGGGAATGTCTCCCTTGACGCAGATACCGCCGGAGATGACGTACAGACTAAATAGCAGCGAGATGAACGGGATGAACTCGGCGAGGACTGCGTGGTCCAGCACTGAGAGGACTGTTGAAAAGCCCGGCGCGGCGGCGTGTTCGCCGTGACCGAAGCCGTAACCGCGAAACTGGTAATAGGCGAGTGTGACCGATCCAAGGGCCATCGCGACGATGAGCTTGTTCTTGTTGTGATGCCACCAATGTTCAGTCTTGTGGATGAGTGGCAGGACGGCGATGCACAGTAGCAAGGCAACGAATGGCGCAACCCAGGCCAAGCCGGGAACATGCGTGGCGGACTCTGTGTGCGAAGCGGTCTCAGCGAGGAGGGTGAACACGGTTGGATTCTCCGGGATAGGTAATCTGTGCGGACCTTGAGGGTATACATCGGCCGCGATAGGAGCGGGATTCATTGAAACACACGTGCCGGCTTACTTCCCCTCTGGCCGTATCGCTGATGGCGACCGAGGCCTTATCAGTTTTCTTGCTCATGGCTTGGGATGCGGAAACGCATCGCCTCCCTGAGGCAACGCGCAGGAATCGCCGATCCGTTCGTCGAGCGCAATCGACGCCAACCAGGCACGCCATGGGCCACCCGATCGGAGGAAACGCCCGCCGAACAGTTTTCGAAAACGAGCTTGACAAGCCCGTCAGTGTTCGGTTATTGTTTGGTCTGAACGTCTAGGGCTGCTTCATCGCGATGCGCTGTTAATGACGACCGGCCGCGTGGGTCGGGACAGACGCATTGCGGCGGTTAGTCATTTCGAAAGGGCATGGTCATGACGAGATTCAAGCGGACAACACAAGGAGCGCGTTTGCGCATCGCATTGGCAGCGGTGGCGCTGGTCGCAGTCACGGCGACCGTGACCACACGCGTCGTCTCGGATGAAAAGGGCGATCAACCGAAGATGAGCCCGGAGGAACAGAAGGCCATGGAGGCCTGGATGAAGGCCAGCACGCCGGGCGAGCACCACAAGCACCTTAAGAAACTGGTCGGCACATGGTCGGCGAAGTCGAAATTCTGGATGAGTCCTGGAGATCCGCCGAGCGAGGGTGAGGGCACGGCAACATGGAAGTCGCTCTTTGACGGCCGTTTCGTGCAGTTGGATTACACGGGCAACTCGGCTTCGATGGGGCCGTTCCAGGGCATGGGCATCACCGGTTATGACAACATGACTAAAGAATACGTCGATGTATGGATCGACAGCATGAGCACGGCGATCATGTCGTCCAAGGGGTCGTGCGACGCGGCGGGGCGCACCTTCCATTACAAGGGAGAAGGCCTGGACCCGATGACTGGGAAGATGAAGGTGGTTCGTTCGGTTGTGCGCATGGTCAGCGATACTGAGATGCACTTCGAGATGTTCGACACGGGCCCTGATGGCAAGGACTTCAAGAACCTCGAGATCATTTACACCAAGAAGTGATTCGTCTTTTGAACCAGGAATTGGCCGGCGCATCCGCCGATCGGAGGGGCGGCGGATGTGCCCGGCTTCAGGTTGAAGGCCGTATCGAGCTCGCCCTCGGTTATTGGATGTTCGCGCGGTTCATCTTATTGACGAACCAGATGCCGTAGGCGACCAGTCCCAGGCTTCCGATGACGGCGACAATCCCGAGTGACAGGGTGAGCATGTCGTGCGAGGTCGTGTAGTCGCGGATCGCCCAGGCGGCGAAAAGGTCTGCGGCAGCCACGACAACCACGATGAAGAAGATATGGAATGACCTCAGCGAGAGCATGACGCACCTCCTGCCCGCTGCCAGATCAGCCGGCGCAAATCGATCCGCAATTGACGTGCCGCCACCGATTGAGCGGGGCGTATTTACTCGAAAAACTGCCCTTCGCAGCGCCGTGACCGTGTTACCAGTCGAGCGGGTGTCGCCAGGCATGATAAAGCTCGTCGAGCGGGAGGCGATGTCCCTTGTTGTCCATATTGATGACCAGGGCGGGTGCGGGAATCTCCTCGCATTTCACGGTCGCGTAATGCCGCGTTTCGATCTCGGCGGTTAGTCGCTCGAAGTCGCCGATGCGTTCGTCTGATACCTGCACGAGATACAGGGCGGGGGCTTCGATGAAGTGTTGCTCCGCCGGCAGGCCGTTGGTGTGCAGCGTGCATTCCCGCCAACCGCCGAAGCACATCTCGGAGAGCGCAGTCAGCGGCCCGCCGTCGCTTACATCATGAACCGCCAGCGCCACGCCGTCGCGAATCAGTCGGGCGACAGATAAGTGAGCCCGAAGCGCCGTGGCCGCATCAAACGGCGGCAAGGCTGCGGGTGAATCGCCGAGCCGCATCGGGCGACCCACCAGATAGACTCGCGTCCCGCCGGATTTGAGATCAGACGTCGTGCAGCACTTCACGTCATCGACGATGGATA
>CAZCGF010000001.1:78841-93254 GCA_964498115.1 uncultured Planctomycetaceae bacterium
TGCACTTCGTGATCGTATTGATGGATGAGCCAGTGCTTGGATGCGATGTTCAGTTGTGAGAGGCGGCGAAGCAGCTCGGCCCCAATGGCGACAGGATCGGAAATCGATGGGATCGATGCGCCGGCCGCGCGATCGGGCTTTTCCCATTCGGCGATGAGCTCACTCTTGGGCACGCCTTCATGAAGGAATCGCAGGTCGAGGTCGCCGACTACGTTCCCGCAATATCGAATCGCAAGGTGGCCGCTTTCGATGAAGCGACCGATGGCCGTGGCTTCGACCTCCTCCGCTTCGGCCAGGGCCAGGAGTTTGTCCACGTCGCCCGGCGGGACCGCCAGCACCATTCGCTCCTGCGATTCGCTGATCCAGATTTCGTCGTATCGCAGCCCGGCATACTTAAGAGGCACCTTCTCCAAATCGACCTCGGCGCCGAGGCCTTCGGCCATTTCACCAATTGCGGAGGAAAGCCCGCCGGCGCCGCAGTCGGTGATTGAGGAGAACAAGCATCGTCGTCCCCCCCCATCGCTGTAGTCGCGTGCCCGCACAATGAGGTCGAGGACTTTTTTCTCTTCGATGGGGCTGCCGATCTGCACGGCGTGGGAGAATTCGTCCTCGTGCGTGTCGGTCAGTTCCGCGCTGCTGAAGGTTGCGCCGTGAATGCCGTCGCGGCCGGTTCGGCCGCCAATGACGACGATCATATCGCCCGGCTTTACTCGCTTCTCGATGCGATCGCGCGGGATTGCGCCGATGCAGCCGCAGAAGACCAGCGGATTCCCCAGATATCGCGGGTCAAACCGCACCGCGCCGTTGACGGTTGGGATGCCCATGCAGTTGCCATAGTCGCGTACGCCGGCGGTGATGCCCCGAAGGACCGTGCGCGGATGAATGACGCCCTTGGGTACCGAGTCCACCGGCCAGTTGGGGTGTGCGACACAGAAGACGTCGGTATTGGCAATGGGCTTGGCGCCGAGGCCGCAGCCGAGGACGTCGCGGATGACACCGCCGACGCCGGTGGCGGCGCCGCCGTAAGGCTCGATGGCTGAAGGATGGTTATGCGTTTCAACTTTGATGGCGACGGCCCACTCATCATCAAAAGCGATGATGCCTGCGTTGTCCTTGAAGACGGATAGGCAGTGCGGTCCTCGCCCATTGGTCATCAGTTCGTCTGTCGCTCGTGCGATTGTGTCTTTGAGCAGGTTGCCGAAGCGAATCTCGCGGCGATGCGTGTCCTGTTGGAGCGGGTGGATCGAGGGCATCGGTTCGCCCCGATACAGAATCGGGCTCTTAAGCGTCTTGTGTACGCAATGCTCAGACCAGGTCTGGGCCAGGGTTTCCAGTTCGATGTCTGTGGGCTCGCGACCGCAGGACCTGAAGTGTGACTGGATCGCGAGCATCTCGGGCAGCGACAGGAATAGGTGTCCGTCCCGGCTCAGCCTGAGAAGCTCGGCCTCGGCGAGGGAAGTCATCTCGATGTGGCGGAGGGCAAATTCGTACTTGGGGGGGGAAGGTGGCGGCTCGATCGGCCGCGAACCGACGATCACGTCTTCGATGCAGTCATTCCCCAAGAGTCGGGGTATTCGTCTCAGTTCGGCGTCGTCCGGGATCGGCGAAAGCTCGAAGCGGTGAGCGGTTCTAATGCTTGCAGCCCTAACCCCCATGTCCGCCAGGGCGAGTGCTGTGGACTGGGCCACAGGGTCCATGACGCCGGGCTTCAGGTGAACTTCAATGGACAGTGCCCCGTCGGCCTCGGGAATCTGATCTCCCGCGAAGAGGATGGAACAGGTCTCAACGACAGGGTCGGTCAGGAGTTCGCCAGCGATGCGTCTCGCGGTCGCCGCCTCACCATGCTGATCCTGCCCGGTCAGCTCGATGAGGAAGAGTTTTGCCGATCGAACGGCCCGGACCGTGCGAATACTGAACTCGCGAAGCATCTGGAGGGTGCTCGCGCCAAGCGGGTCCGCTCGATCGGGGGCCGGGGAAACCTCAAAGCGCCACAGTCCCATAAGCAAGGGTCCGCTGGAAAGGGTGCGAAAAAAACGCTGATGTAAGATATTGTCCTGAAGTACCTTACGCAGCATTAAGAATTTCCGCCAACTTGCCGAGCTTATAGCGTGGGAGTTGAGGCGTCAATTAGTACTTGTCGTTCGGGGGTCAGACGGCTAGCCTATTGCGTCGGAGTGACTGCTCCGAGCAAGGTCGGTCGGCAGCAATGGCCGGCTATGTCGCAAACGTGAGCAGTCAGGAAATGTCGGGCTCTGTGGACTTCGCGCGGGAGGCCACATTAAGGCAGCATGAAGGAGCTTGCCCGAACGGCTCGATGGACAACGCGATCGCCCTACATCGGTAAGACCCGGTTCGCATGATTTATCGTGCGGGCACACTTCGCAACGGCGATCGGTCAATCTAGAGGAAATGCATGAGTACGATCAATGATGGATCAAATGGCCTGAATGGGGGCGGTTACCTGGAGTTCGAACGCCCCCTGGCGAGAATCGAAAAGCAGATCGAGGAGCTGGAGGCCACACAGGCCGCAACCGGCCGAGACATGTCGGACATGATCCGCACGGTCCGCTCGGAGCTTCTGACCGCCAAGCGCAGGCTATATACCGAGCTTTCCGCATGGGAAACCGTGCAAATCGCCCGCCATCCGAAGCGGCCGCTGACCCCGGATTACCTCCGGCTCATGGTGCGCGACTTTGTTGAGCTTCACGGCGACAAGAATTTCCGGGACGACAAGGCTTTGATCACCGGCCTGGGCCGAATCGGCCCCCACAAGGCCATGTTCATCGGCCACAACAAGGGTAAGGACACCAAAGAACGAATCGAGAATTGCTTCGGAATGGCTCATCCCGAGGGATACCGCAAAGCTTTGCTGAAAATGAAGCTGGCGGAAAAGTTCGGGCTTCCGATCGTCTGCCTGATTGATACGGCGGGTGCGTATCCCGGCATTGGCGCCGAGGAGCGCGGCATCGCTTACGCCATCGCGGTGAACCTGATGGAGATGGCACGCCTGAAGGTGCCGATTGTCTGTGTGGTCATCGGCGAGGGCGGCTCAGGCGGGGCACTTGGTATCGGCGTCGGCGATCGCGTCGCCATGTTCGAGCATTCCTATTACTCCGTCATTTCACCAGAGGGCTGCGCGGCGATTCTCTGGAAGTCCGCTGAACACGCCCAGACGGCGGCTGCGGCTTTGAAGTTCACCAGCAAGGATTTGAAGAGGCTCAAGCTGGTCGACGATGTCATCGGCGAGCCGCTCGGCGGCGCCCATCGCGATCCGACGGCAACCGCGGCAAGCCTTGAGAAGTACATCGTGGACAGCCTCCGTGATTTGAAGCGCGTCCGAACCGACACGCTCCTTAAGCGGCGTTATAAGCGGCTTCGCGACCTTGGCTCATTCTTTGCAGTCGATGGCGCTCCGGCCGGCAAGCCGGCGGCCGCCAAGACGAAGTCGAAGGTCAGCTCCAAGCGGGCACCGAAGGTTGTTGTGCCTCCGGCCACGCGACCGATTTCCGTTTACGCCTGAAGACTTCATGAGCCCGATTCACGCACCTGACGGGACATCCGTTGGCTGCGTGAATCGGCGCTGAATTTTTGCGCCACTCGGTTGGGGCTCGCGGCGCGAACCTGTCATTCGCCGGTCATCAGATTATCACATTGAAAACGGTCTAGTCAGGCTGTCTTTGCCTCGAATGGCCGCTTATTGCCCGCTCAACAGCGACAACGCGAGGCCCGTCATGCAGCGGACCCCGGTGCGAATCGTGGGTTCAGGCTCCGTTCGAAATTTGGAAGAGTGGACGGTCGGCAGGGCCTCGCCTCCCGGCTTCTTCGAGGCCTCAAAGCGGGCTTCGTCGACCACGCCGAGGACAAACATGAGACCCGGAACGCCGGCGGTCTTGGCGAAGAGGCCGAAATCCTCTCCACCCATGCTCGGCGGACGCTGGAGGACATTGTCCTTGCCGATCAATTCTTCAAAAAGATTGACGGCGTGGGTGGTCAGGTCAGGGTCGTTGTAGGCGGCGGGTGTGAAGTCCTTATCGAGGACAACGACATCGGGATCTTTCGGGCAGCCCATCGCACGGGCGGTGTTGACGGATATGCGCTTGATGGAGTCGAGCACCTCCTTGCGGACCTCATCTGTGAAGGTGCGGACGGTGATCTGCATCATTGCCGTCGCGGGAATGATGTTGTGCTTGGTGCCGGCATGGATCGAGCCGACGGTGACAACCGCCTGGTCGAGCGGGTTAACGCGGCGACTGACGATGGTTTGCAGGGCGGTCACGATCTGACAGGCGGTCACGATTGGATCAATGGAGGCGTGCGGATAGGCGCCATGGCCGCCTTTGCCGTGAACTGTGATATCAACGGAGTCGACGTTGGCCCAGACCCAGCCGGAGGTGTAGCCGATGGTGCCGGTCTCAAGCTCGTGCGAGACGTGAAGAGCGATGCACTTGTCGGGCATGGGGAAGCGTTTGAAGAGGCCGTCCTCGATCATCAGCCGGGCGCCCTGGCCGATTTCCTCGGCGGGTTGGGCGACGAGCAGGACGGTGCCCTTCCACTTGTCCTTCATCGCAGCCAGCGTCTGAGCTGTGGCGGCAAGGACGGTTTGGTGCATGTCGTGGCCGCAGGCGTGCATCACGCCGACGTGGGAACCATCGCCCAGTTCAACTTTCGCCTTGCTGGCGAACGGCAGGCCGGTCTCTTCCGTGACGGGGAGGGCGTCCATGTCGCCGCGGATGAGGAGGGTCGGGCCGTCGCCGTTCTTCATCACGCCGACGACGCCGTAGCCGCCGATGTTCTCAGTGACTTCGTAGCCGGCATCGCGGAAGAGGCCGGCGAGCCTCGCGGCGGACTGCTTTTCGTGAGAGGAAAGCTCGGGGTTTTCGTGACAGGTTTTGTACAGGTCGAGCCAGCCGGGGAGGGAGTCGGCGATTTTCCTGTCTGCCTCTGGCATGGCGGAAGGGATTTCAACCGCGGCGACCGACCCTGCTGAAACCAGCAGTGCGAAGAGCGGACAGATTGCGATTGAGACAACGGAACGGGAATAGACTTGCATAGAAAACCCTGCCTGGAGATTCCTGTTCAAGCGACAGGCTAAGTCGTAGTTGCGGAGCCGGAGGGTCAGAGGGGGCTTGGAACAACGGAATCCGGCAAACACGGGGGCATTATAAGCCTAGCGAACGCAGGTGGTAGCAGGGGAAATCGGGCCATGAGGAGAGGTCGCGTCCAGCGCAGTTTACGGGTTGAGTCGCATTCCATCTCCTGGTTTTGGGGTCGACCGGTTCCGTAGGTGTTACGAGCGTGGCATGTAATGATCAATAAGTTCGCGACTTCCGAAAAAGTGAAAAGTTTGCATCGCCGGCTCTCTGGGGGGGGTTAATGACCGGGCTGATTGATCGTGCCGATTTGCAGTTTTCTCAATTCCGCAGCCGGCCTGGGCTGGCTCCTATTGATTGCTCGATCTGTCGAGGTGCTGGGTGCCTACGGGTCCCGTCGCTTGCCTGGTGGCGCAGCGCTTGAAAGTCGATTCTTGAAGTTTGGAGACCCTAAGTGCGCACAAGGTGCGCATCAGGGCGGCTCGTTTGCGGCTGACTAACCAGGGGCAGGAGGAATATATGCGACCGGCTCGATTATGGCTTTCTGTGTCGCCATTGATGGGCATTGTGGCGTTTGTGTCTTGTGGGCCCGGTCACGAGGCCGCCGTTCAATTGGACAAGGTGGCGAGGAGTCTCGACCGCTATGGATTTGCCAATATCTCCGCGCCGTTCCTGGCGGCTCCGTCTGACAATTTTCAGTTTGATCTGAATAAAAAGGCCGACGAGTTTTTTGAGATGGCGTTTCGTCCGCAGGGCGCCATGCGGGGATTCAGGGCCGAGGCACTGGACGTGCAGCTGGCCTTCCGGGTGAACATCGAGCAGGCGCTGTCGACCATCGCACAATTCCAAAACGCCAAGAGTATTACCTCATTCAGAGACTCTCAGCGCAAGGCAGCCCTTCACAAGGGCTTGCTTGAGTCCCTGACTACGGCGAATCCAGAGGTTGCCGACAACGCGCTCGTGAAGTCCACGATCGGTATGCTCGGCGTCGTGGCCGATCAGCCCGAGCCGTCAACCGACGCACTCCCCGGTTTCGTTCCGACTTCGCAGCCCATTGAGCTCGGCGCACCCATTCCCGAGAAAGATCGAATTGCATTGCGCGCTGTGGGTCCCAGCTTCACGTCGGGCCTCACCTTTCCCGACGGCTCGTTCCGTTTGAGCGCGCGGGAGGCGCTTCTGATTGCCAGTGGCGATTCGATGACACAATCCCTGCTTCGCTGGTTTTCCGAGCCCACGGGCAACAAGCTCCGTGACTACGAACTATTTTTCTGCCCGATGATTGTCTCGGTCCAGCCGGGGTACGAAACGAGAGATTCTTATTTGGCGGATGTGACCGTTGACGTTGACCTTGCGCGATCGAATGGACGCGGCGGTTTTGAGTACGTCAGCAAGGACTTCAACGGGGCGAGCCCCCCGATTCATGTCGCAGGTGTATTCCCGGTCATCGACTCTCAGGTTCTTGACCTCGTCAGCAGTCGGCGGAAGCTGTTCTCGTTGGCGTTTCAGCTTTCGATGCTCGGCTTCGGCGCGCAGGCGGACGCCTTTATCGATTACGCCAGGAAACTCGAGCAGGACGCGAAGACACAGACGTCCCTGACGGTGGCCTCAGCCTATACGATCGGCAGCACATCATTCGGATTTCGGATTGAACCCAAGTTCGTTGCCCTGACCGACCTCGCATCCATCGAGCCCAAGCCCGGCCGGATTCTGGAGTCCAAGACATTTCCCGCGCTGACGGTGTTGCTCGTGCACCAGTCATATCTGCATTCGAAACGGGCCTGCAACGACAAGAACGAAAGGGGCTACTGGAGGAATCAGCTCTCCGGCGACTCTCCTCAATCCAAGTACTACGACTTCCTTTCCCTGCGAACGAGCGTGAGATGGTCGCCCGTCAAATCAGGCAGCCTGTCGAGGCTGTCGGAGGTGGAAGTGTGGCGCCGTGCCGAGGCCCTGGATGAAGCGCATTTCCATATCGGGAAACTGGAACGCGGTTTAACGCGACAACAGCAATTACTTGAGTCCAGGTCCAATTCGTTATGCAAGCTTGCGCTCGACAATCAGACGATGATGAGGGTTTGGCATACGCGGCCCCGGGATCAGATATGTATTCAGGATGTTCGGCCTGACCGCGGATGGGTGGATCAGTACACCGTTCTGACGATTCGCGGCAGCGGCTTTGAAGGCAATGTTAAGGGAGTGACCGTCGGCGGCATTCGATGTGAACACACTGTTGTCAGTGATCGCGCCCTGTTCGTTGCGGTGCCGCCGTGGGGCGTGGCAAAAGCTGAACTGCCCAAAACGGCCGGAACGTTTGGCGATCTGATTGCGCAGGCAATTCATGATGAGGATGTTCGCGCACAGAAAGTTGAAGCCCTCATAAAGGAGTTGTCTGAATTTGCCAGCGCACACAAAGAAACCCCGGACAAGATAACGAATATCAATGAGGCAATAGAGAATATCGCTGGTTTGTCCACGGATGCCACGATTGCTCAGCTATCGCCGGAGGAACAGCGGCTGCTCGACGAATTACTTAAGAAAGTCGGAGAGTGCAGATTGGGCCCGGATAGCAGGGAACTCAGTGAAAAGTGGAAGCTCTTTGATAGTCTGCTTACCCGCAGCAGGGCAACTTCGGATGCGAGGAAACAAAAGGAGGCGGCCGAGGCGCAGGCTAAAAAGGCTCAGGCCTTCACCAGTGCCTGGGCGGAGGTCGTCATCGCATCCAGCAAACCCGTGCTCATTGCGGGCGACGAAGCATGTGAGTGCAACTCAAAAGTCAGTGACGCGTTTCCGGAAGACGCCCCCGACGGCCATGAAGTTCCAGCCATGCTGAACCCGTTCAAGGCGAGCAATCTTTCAGGATCAGGCAAAGTCGGCTGGGTTCTTTTTGACAAGAAGCTCGCCAGCGTCGGCGGAAGCGGCGGTTTGTCGCAAGGGTCAGTGAAAATTAATCGCGATTCTGCGGGCCGAATTGTCGGCATCGAAACCGGCGACGGTGGATTTGCTAATGGCGCTCAGTTGCTGCAATTGGTCCAGCAAGCACTGCTTAGGGAACCGAACGGTGACATGAGCATGAGCTTCTCAGCAGAGGGAGCGCTGGAAATCGGCGCGCCAAGCGTAGGGGCCCTGCCGTGCGAGCAGAAGAAAAAGGAGTAGGCCGCCGAACAGGAGCGCTCGTTTGTGGTGAATTGTATGCAACGGGAACCGTCACAAGAATGATTCAATGGGAACCAAACTGTTCTTCAACAAGCGAACGCTTCTGTGGACCACGGCGATTCTCGTCTTCGGGCTGTCCATGAAAATCCTGTTGCCCAGTCAGTTCCAGCAGAGGCTCTGTGAAGTTTACCGACTTCACTGGTCCCAAACGGTCCTAAAGGCCCTGCAATTCGCCTTGCGTGATCGCCCGCCGGCAAGCGACGCGCCCGAGTCTCAGCCTGCAGCATCGGAAAGAAACGCTGCGACATTGTCATTCGGAAGCGGGATCACGCCTGAGTTGCTTGAGCAACACATTGAGGGCTATATCTGCACCATTCAGCAACAACCGACACACTCCTTGCTACACCGAGTCCTTGTGCTTTTGCCTACCGTCCTGCCGGCGGCATACCTCCTTGCGGTCTTAACCTGCTTTTTCCTTCCTCCAAAACCTAAGGTGGTGAGGCAAGGCGGCGCCGCTTATCCACTGCATGCCGTTCCTTTGGTGCCGCAGAAGCAATCAATCACCAATTCCGATCGCGAGAGGATTGAGAACTATCCAGACCTCGCGCTTCGGGCGGCCCAGACACGTACAACCATTGTTTATGCCCTCCTGAGCGGCGTGAGCACAACGTTTCTGCGGCCTGATTTTTTCCAGAGCAACTCGTTCCTCAGTGCAAATTGTGCTCACTTAGTGGGGCTCGCTGCGTGTTCGTTCGGCGCGGCAGTCTGGGCCACCCACACCCCGGCGCTTCGGTATCCTGACATCAAGACTCTCAGAATAGCCGTTCGAATCGGCTTTGGGGGTGTATTCTTCGGCAGCCTCATTGCACTCTCCATCGCACTGCCCTATCAGATGCTTACGCCGGTGCCCAATGCTGCAATGTCCGAGCATCAGGCATTGATCATCATTCTCATTCGACTGCTCATTCTGCCGGTCTTCGGTTTCATTGGCGCAAGCCTGTGCGTGCTTGTGGTGCGCAAGTTCGGGGCGCATTCCGCTGAGCTTTGATTTCGACCTTACTTGTCGCACCCAGTGCATCATCTATAATTGCTCGTCGAAGGCTAATATTCACGGGTCCATTGTCCGAAGTGCTTTCGACGGGAATGCCATTGCCCACGCTTGGTGTCAATATCGACCATGTCGCTACCGTTCGCCAGGCACGGCGGACGGACGAGCCGGACCCTGTGTGGGCCGCGGCCGAGGCGCAGCTTGGCGGGGCGGCGTGCATCACGTTTCACCTGCGCGAGGATCGTCGGCACATCATCGATCGCGACGTCCCGCTCTTGAAAGAAGTCGTCGTCACCAAGCTCAACATGGAAATGGCGATGGCGGCCGACGTCGTCGAGATTGCCGCGCGCACGCGGCCGACCCAGTGCACCCTGGTGCCGGAAAAGCGCGAAGAGGTGACCACCGAGGGCGGGCTCGATGTCGTTCGCCATGCTGCCCGAGTGGGGGAGGTCGTGAAGCGCTTGAAAGACGAAGGGATTATTCTCAGTGCGTTTATTGAGCCGGTGAAGGCGCAGATCGAGAAATCCGCCGAGCTGGGATTTGACGCCATCGAGCTTTGGACCGGCGCCTTTGCTCATGCGAAGGGTGACGAGGCGATCAAGGAGGCCCTGGGCACACTGAACGACGGTGTGAAGACCGGGCATGCCTGCGGCCTGGAGGTTCACGGGGGTCACGGCCTGACTTATCGGAATGTCGCGGCCGTCGCCGCGGTTCCGGGCTTTTCCGAATTCAACATTGGCCATAGCATCATCGCTCGGGCGGTGTTTGTCGGCCTGCGATCGGCGGTTCGAGAAATGAAGGACATTCTGGACCGTTTCAATCCGTAAGGCCGCACAGCCGGCTGACCGCCGATCGACGCACCGAACCCATCGATTGTGAGTGAAAGATGAGAGACATGTTTCGCGGATGCCTTGTTGCGCTGGTGACGCCGTTTCGCGACGGCGAGATTGACTGGCCGGCGCTGGATGAACTGGTTGATTACATCATCGACGGCGGCGTGAACGGACTTGTGCCGTGCGGGACGACGGGCGAGTCGCCCACGCTGTCCGCGGATGAGCAGCTCCAGGTCATTTCATCGGTGGTCAAGCGGGCCAATGGCCGTGTGCCGGTGATTGCCGGGACCGGCGCGAACTGCACCGAGAAGACGGTCACGCAATCGCAGGCGGCAGCGAAGGCGGGCGCGAGCGGCATCATGCTGGTGTCGCCTTACTACAACAAGCCCAATCAGCGCGGTCTCTACGAACACTTTTCGTTTGTCGCCGAGGCCGTGGCGCTGCCGATCATGCTGTACAACATTCCCGGCCGGACGGGCGTCGAGATTTCCGTGGAGACGATTGCCCGACTGCACGCGGATCACAAGAACATCGTCGCGGTCAAGCACGCGACCGGCTCCGTGGATGGCGTGAGCGAACTGGCCGGCGCGAGCGACATTATCATCCTGAGCGGCGATGATCCATTGACGCTGCCGATGATGGTGGTCGGCGCGGTCGGCGTGGTGAGCGTCGTGGGCAACCTGCTGCCGAAGGAGACGACGGCGCTGACGACGGCGGCGCTGGCGGGCGACTGGAAGACCGCACAGTCGTTGCACCAAAGGCTGTATCCGCTGTTTCGCGATTTGCTGAGGCTCGATATCAATCCGATTCCGATCAAAACGGCCCTGGCCATGCGGGGAATGATGGCTGAGGAGTTCCGACTGCCGATGTGTAAGCTGGAGCCGTCCAAGCGGGAGCGGCTGGCCAAGATCATCGAGAAATACCCGACGACAATCGGGACAAGGCAGCGAGCATGACGCAGGCATCGGCAATGACGATGATGGAGCCTGGGGACACGGCACAGATGAGCGACGGACAGGCATTGATACATCGATTGCGATTTTTCGCGGGGATGGGGTTTGCGGTCGTCGTTTTTTTGTACGTCGGATTCTGGGCCGCGAAGTCCGCCGATCCACTTTCCCCGATTACCCTCATCAGTGTGGACCAGGGTGTCATCGCCATGGCAGAGCTCCTGGCTCTGGGCGTGGTGGCGAGCGGCCTGGCAGTTGCCATATGCGGGGCAGGCTCCGCTGAGCGCGGGGCGCTGGCCATCGCCGTCGGCCTTGCCGCGATGGCCATGCGGGGGACTCAGCTCGACATGCTTGTACTTCGCCGGCTCAGCGCAGGGCCTGGCGCGGTTGATCCGTTTCCGGCCACCGCGCTGGTCGCGGAGACGTGGTTGTGGCTGGCGCTGATCGCCGTCGGATTCGTCGTCGGTCGCTGGGTGGACAGTTGGTTTGACAGCGGCGCGAACGCCGCCGCCGTGACGCCGGTCGATCGCGCCCCTGATGTGCGACAGGGCCTTGGCGCCATTGCCGTTGTTTCGCTCGTCGGCTGGACGGTTACTTCCTACGCACTCGGCAGCGATGAGAATCCTCTCTTCAAGGGTCAGATTTATTTCGCCATCGCCCTGGGATTTCTGGTTGGAGCGATGGCGGCCAACTGGTTGTTCCATCTTCAGTCGCGCGTCTGGCTGCTGACCGCCGTGGCGATCGTAGCCACTGCCGCTTATCTCCTTGCCGGTCCCGACAGCCGAGAGATTGAGGCTGCACGGCAGACCGGGACTTATCTCACGCTGGCCCCGATGGTTCGGCCGTTGCCGATTGAGTATGCGGCGCTCGGGTCGATCGGCGCGCTTCTCGAGCGCGACGCGATGTCGGTTTTGCGAGCGCTCTTTGGACTTCCGCCGCAGACGCGAGCATGACGGGGCACTCGGACGAAATCCCTGAACCAGCACTTGTGAGCGCGCCGAGTCATTCGCGGCAGCTCGTTGAGCGCCGCTGGGGCGTGTTTGTCCTCAGCATCGCCTGTCTCCTGACGATCGCCGCCTACTCCAACTCGCTGCGAGGCGAATTCGTCTATGACGATCAGTTCGAGATCGTTAAGAACCCGTTGATTCAGCAGCCCTCGTTGTTTCTGAAGGCGATCACGTCGGACGTGTGGGCGTTCAAGGGCGATCGGGGGCAGGCGTGGAGCAATTACTGGCGGCCGCTCTTTGTCACGTGGATGGCGGCGAATTACCAGTTGTTCGGTCTCAAGGTGATCGGCTGGCATGTCGCCAATCTCGCGGCGCATCTCGCAGTGGTTGTCCTTCTTTACTTCGTGCTGAAAGAGCTTCGGATACGGCCGGTCGTGCGACTGATGACGGTGTGGCTGTTTGCAGTGCATCCGACGCTGGTCGAGTCGGTGGCCTGGGCGTCGGGCATTCCGAACATGCTTATGTCGGGATTCATTTTCGGCAGTTACATCTGCTATCTGCGATGGAGACGGTTCGGTGGGGTGTGGGTGATTCCGGCGCTCGTCCTTTATGCGATGAGCCTGCTCAGCAAAGAGGGGATGGTTGTTTATCCGGCGATCATCTTTCTTACGGAGTGGGCGGCACTGCCGCGCAGCGGATCGCGGGCGCGGGTTAACTGGGGTCGCGCGGCGAGACATGCGGCGCTGTTCGCGATGGTGATGATCGCTTTTGTTGCCGTGCGGTATTCGATTCTCGGGACCATGCGTCGGCTGCCGCCGGGCGCGCCGGGATGGGCAGGCGCGCTGGCCACGGTTCCGTCCGTTCTGTGCTTTTACCTTCAGAAAGCGATATGGCCGTATCCGTTGGGGATGGCGTATGGGTCGCGGGTGGTCAGCAACGCAAACATCAACTGGATGAATTTCTGGGCGCCGGTGGTTGCGCTGGCGGTGATTGTTCGCGGCGTTCTGTATGTGTTGCCGAGAGATCGGGCGTATCGGATCGGGCTGGTCTGGTTTCTGCTGTCTGTCCTGCTTGCTGTCGATGTGCGCGTTTTTCTTCCTGAAGAGATCGTGCACGATCGCTACCTGTATCTGCCTCTGTGCGGCGTGGTCTTGATGCTCAGCCAGCTTATCTACGATGCAATGCGGTGGATCGGAAAGGGCAGCGCGCGGGGCCTGAGCATGGCGGTTGCGGGTGTGTTGGCGGCGGTGCTCGCGGTCCTGACGTATCAGCAGAACCCGACGTGGGCAAACGAGGTTGCCCTGTGGGAGCAGGCGGTGAAGACGGATCCCACGTCGGCGCATGCATCGGCGCAGTATGGCGAAGCGCTTCGGCAGGCGGGTAAGTTCTCGCAGGCAAGAATCGAGCTGGAGCGATCGCTCACGCTGAACCCGGACCTGCGGACATCCAATCTGGCGCTTGGCATGCTTGCGGTGGCGGAGAAGCGGTTCATCGAGGCGGAGCGGTTGTTGAGGCACGTTCTTGAGGCGCTGCCGAGGGAAAACGTGGCGCGGGAGAATCTGGCTTCCTGTCTTCAGCAGCAGGGCAGAGTCAGCGAGGCGATCGCCCTGTTTGATGAGGGGCGAAAGCTGCTGCCATACTTGAATGAGACTTACACCATTAACATTGCGGTGCTGGAGCGGAATCGCGGAAATGCGGACGAGGCGATTCGCGAGCTGGCCTCGATTGAGGAGCAGATGGGGCGCAGCCTGGACCCGGCGGTGATACGGGGGCTGTTTTTCCTGGGCGAGCTTTATCGCGAGGCGGGCATGTCGGCGCAGGCGGGCAGGGCGTATGCTACGTTCGTTCGACAGGCGCAGGTATCGAAGAGTGTGGAGCTGGAGCCGATTCGCGATGCGGTTGAGGCAGCGCTTCGGGGAATGCCGGCGCAGCCGTGAGGGTCGAATTTCCCCGACTGACACGGGTATTGCGGGGGCGCGGCGTACTACTCGAACTCGGCCTTTCCACGTTATAATGCGGGATATTCTGAAACGCCCGACTAGAAAGGCAATTTCATGGCTACATCTGCGACACCTGCTTCCAGATCGGCCGCAACTTCGCAAGCCGCCGGTGACGACTTTCTGCCGCTGCAGGGCATCGACCATCTGGAGTTCTACGTCGGCAATGCCCACCAGTCGGCGCACTATTACCGATGCATGTTCGGTTTTGACATTGTTGCGTATCGCGGTTTGGAGACGGGTGACCGGGTTAAGACCAGCTATTTGATTGAGCAGGGCAAGATTCGCATTGTGCTGAGCACGGCGCTGACGCCGGATCACGAGATTTCCCGTCATTGCCAGCTTCATGGCGACGGGGTGAAGGTGGTCGCCTTCACGGTGAACGATGTGGACGC
>CAZCGF010000001.1:93354-104652 GCA_964498115.1 uncultured Planctomycetaceae bacterium
TACGCCAATATCCTTGGTTTCACTCAGCTGGCTCACTTTTCGGATGACGACATCAGCACCGAGTACAGCGCCTTGATGAGCAAGGTGATGCAGAACGGGACCGGGCGGATCAAGTTCCCGATCAACGAGCCGGCGGAGGGCAAGAAGAAGAGCCAGATTGAGGAATACCTCGATTATTACCGTACTCCGGGCGTGCAGCACATCGCGCTGAATACCGGGGACATCTGCCAGACGGTCCGTGCCTTGCGGGAAAACGGGGTTCAGTTCCTTCGGGTTCCGGATACCTATTACGACGCGCTTCCCGGCCGGGTGGGGAAGATCGACCAGGATTACAAGGAGATTCGCGAGCTGGGCATTCTTGCGGATCGCGACGAGGAGGGATACCTGCTGCAGATTTTCACGCGGCCGGTGGAGGATCGGCCGACGCTGTTTTACGAGGTGATCGAGAGACACGGTTCTCGTGGTTTCGGCGTCGGCAATTTCAAGGCGCTTTTTGTCTCCATCGAGGAAGAGCAACAGAAGCGCGGCAATCTTTGACAATTCGGTACCGCGGTTTTCGGCGGTAAAATCGCTCGCTTTTCAAAGTGACATAAGGTGACACAGGCCTTGCGGGGATTGTGCCAACTCGCGTGGCAGTCGCGGGTTGGAGCGATGGGTGTTTTGCGCGAAAAACGTGGCGGGGCTGGTGGTCCATCGCCAAACGGCAAGCCGCTTCGGGGCCCATTGCGGTTTTGGGATGCGGGTTGGTGGATGACATTGCAATTGAGACACTTGCTCAGCGCTCGCGCGGATTATTCCTGGGCTTTGGGAGCGTTGGTGGGTGAAAAGGGGCCCCGGATTTGACCCTGAAAAACGGGCTGGGTATCATGGAAAAAGGTTTTACCCGATGGCCGGGGCCTTCGGCGTTGGCCGGAAGGTCGACTGGTTTCCGCCCCGTGCTGACCCCTCTTACGGGGCATTCTGAATGGATTGCGGGGAGGCGACAGACTTTGCGTGGGGCGACGCGCACGCAGAATCTCTGTGTCGGGAGGCGTGCCAGAACGAATTGCAGCTTAACCGGGCCGGGTGAATGAGCGGCTTCAATAGACGAGCCGCTGGATGGGAACCATGAGCAACAACAACGGCGGCGAAACGGGCCTTCTGAGCCGAGCGACGCGGGGCTGGCGATCGCTGGGGGATGTGACGTCCTACCGGCAGGAGAACGGCGGCCTTTTGATCGAATGCGATGAGAGCCGGGTCCTGATTTCGCCGATCACGGACGAGATCGTTCGCGTCCGATTGGCGCCGGAGGGCGAGTTCGGCCGGGATCATTCGTGGGCGGTGGTTACGGACGAGAGCGGCACGCGGCCTCAGTGGGGGCTTGAAGAGAACGGCGACGCGATCGAGATGGTCACGAATACGCTTCGTGTGCGCATCAGCCGGTCGCCCTGCCGCATATCGTTTCACCATCTCGACGGCGCGGTGATTTCGGGGGACTGCCCGACGAGAGGGATGGCGTGGGCGGGCGACGAGATTCGTTGCTGGAAGCAGCTTGGCGAAGAGGATCACTTCTTCGGGCTGGGCGAGAAGGGCTCGCCGATGGACAAGCGCGGGACGGCGCTGGTGAACTGGAATCACGACGCGGCGGAGCACGATCCGTGGACCGATCCGCTGTATCAGACGCACCCGTTTGCGCTGGTGCTGAATAACGGCCGGGCGCACGGGCTTTTCTTCGATAATGCCTGTCGATCATTTTTTGATTTCGGGAAGACCTCGCGGGGCGCGTACTGTTTTGGCGCGGATTGCGGGGAGATGAATTATTACTTCATCGCGGGGCCGGCACCGGCGGACGTGGTGCAGCGCTATGCGTCGCTGGTGGGGGCGATGCCGCTTCCGCCGCGGTGGTCGCTGGGTTATCAGCAGTGCCGGTGGAGTTACGACTCGGCGGCGCGGGTGAAGGAGATTGCCCGACAGTTTCGGAAGCGGAAGATTCCGTGCGACACGATTTACATCGACATCGATTACATGGACGAGTTTCGCTCGTTCACGTGGCACCCCAAGCGATTTTCGAATCCGCGGAAGCTCACGGAGCAATTGACCTCGAAGGGGTTCAAGCTGGTGGGCATTATCGATCCGGGGATCAAGTGCGAGAAGGGGTACTCGGTTTATGACAGCGGGGTGGCGGGTGATCACTTCGTCCGCGCTGCTGACGGCGAGCATTACGTCGGGAAGGTTTGGCCCGGCGAGTCTGTGTGGCCGGACTACACGCGCGGGGCGACTCGGCGGTGGTGGGCCGATTTGTACGCGAACTTCTTGAAGGACGGGGTCGGCGGCATCTGGAACGACATGAACGAGCCGGCCGATTTTACGTTCGCGGACGGGACGATCCCTCTGACTGTGCGACACGATAATGACGGCGCGCCGACGGATCATCGCGCGGTGCACAATGTCTATGGCATGCAGATGGCGCGGGCGACGTTTGATGGGATGAAGCGGGCGCGGCCGAAGGAGCGACCGTTTGTTTTGACGCGAGCGGGCTACAGCGGCGTGCAGCGATATGCGGCGGTGTGGACGGGCGACAATCTATCAAGCTGGGAGCATCTGCGCATGAGTGTGCCGATGCTCCTCAACATGAGCCTGTCTGGTGTGACGCTTTGCGGGGCGGACATCGGCGGGTTTCGCGGATATCCGTCGGCGGAGCTGTTTACGCGGTGGCTGCAGCTCGGCGTGTTTTATCCGCTGATGCGCGTGCATACGGCGGGCGGCAAGGAGCAGGACCCGTGGAGCTTCGGCAAGAAGGCGGAGAAGCACAATCGCGAGGCGATTGAGCTGCGGTATCGACTGCTGCCATACGTTTACACAGAGATGCATCATGCTTCGCGGACCGGGCTGCCGCTGCTGCGGCCAGTGCTTCTGGATTTCCCGAGTCATCCGAAGGCGCATCGCTGCGAGCACGAATTCATGTTTGGGCGGCAGTTGTTCGTCGCGCCGGTGGTGCACGAGGGAGCGACGACGCGGAAGGTGACGCTGCCGGCGGGAGATTGGTACGACTTCGAGAGCGGCGCGGCGCGGGAGGGCGGCGTCGAGTTTGAGTTGCCGGTTCACCTGCGAACGATTCCGATTTTCGCGCGGGCCGGGGCGATTATTCCGACGCGCGAGGTTCGGCAGTATTCCGAGGAGAAGGCGATCAAGGAATTGACGCTGAATATCTTTCCAGGCAGCGGTCGCGGATGGTTTTACAACGACGATGGGATTTCTTACGGATACGAGCAGGGGGAGTTTCTGCTCGAACAGTATGCGACGGGGCCGTCGGACGGCGGCACTTCGTTCCGCGTGATCTGGCGGGAGGGCTCGGCGCAGTTTGCACCGAAGTCGTATCTGCTGAGGTTCGCGGGCATATCAAAGTGTCCGGACGCGGTGACTGTCGATGGGCGGCCCCTGACGGCGTGCCCGACAGTGGGGCGGATGACGAGGGCGCGAGCGGGATGGTTCTTCGATCGCAAGCAGCGGTGCGTGCTTGTTCGGGTGGCGGAGCTGCCGGAGAGCGCGACGGTTGAAGTGCTGGGGAACTTCCGCAAGTAGGCTGCTTGTTCACGTCACGATGCATTGCTCGGTGGGCGTAGGGCCTGCCGAGGTTTTCATTTCAATATCACGGTTGCGACGGTGACTCGAGTGCTGCGCGGACGCGGCCCTTGTGCTTCATGAGCAGGGCTTCGGCGGCGGTGAAGGTTAGATTGCGCCGGTGCATGACAATGGCGGTTTTGGCGCGGCCTCGTGCGCGGTGGAGCAGGTCGGCGGCGGCGGGCTTGGGGAGGTCTGTGGCGGCGGCGATGACGCGGGTGGCTCGCTCGGTGAGCTTTCGGCAGGCGTAGCTATTGAGGTCGACCATGAGATTGCCGTAGGTCTTGCCGAGGCGGACCATGCCGAGGGTTGTGATTGTGTTGAGGACGAGCTTGGTCGCGGTGCCGGCTTTGAGGCGCGTGGAGCCGGAGAGAATCTCCGGGCCGGTGAGTACGCGGATGTCCACATCGCAGACGGCGCGGGCCTGCGACTTGGGCACGCAGGCGAAGAAGATGGTCTTGGCGCCGCGGCGCCGGGCGAGGGCCAGGGCTTCGTGGACGTAGGGCGTCGTGCCGCCGGTGGCGATGCCCATGACGACGTCCTTGGACGACGGGGCGAGGAGCCGCAGGTCGCGGACGGCGGCGCGGCGGTCGTCTTCGGCGCCTTCGACGCTACGCCATAGAGCTTTTTTTCCGCCGGCGATGATGCCGCGCACCATTTTGGGATCGCTGCGAAAGGTCGGCGGGCACTCTGAGGCGTCGAGGACGCCGAGGCGGCCGCTGGTGCCTGCGCCGACGTAGATGAGCCGGCCGCCGTGCTGCCATACGTGCGACACCAGCTCGACGGCGCGGGTGATGGCGGGCTTGGCTTTGGCGACGGCGCGGGGGATGGAGGCGTCTTCGGCGTTCATGAGGTCGAAGGCGGCGGAGAGAGAGATGGCATCGAGACGGCGGGACTTTTCGTTTCGCTGCTCGGTGAGCAGGTGGCCGCGGTCGTCGGATGGCTTTTTTCGGGTGCGTTTCATTTCAATCCCAGATCGCAGATGTCGCCGAGCAGGACCGGGTTCTTTGCGCCGGTGACGCGCGGCAGGTTTGCGGGAACGCCGTCGATTCTTGCGGCGGCGAGCATGGCGAAGGAGACGCCTTCCTTGGCCTGGGTGGAGATGCCGAGGGCATCCATTGACGTGACGGGGATGCGGCGGCCTGCGGCGTGGAGACATCGGGAGAGCATCCGGACGAGCGTCGTGTTTTTCGCGCCGCCGCCGCAGAGGATGATTTCATCCATCGGCGGGTAATCGGTGCGCCGGGCATCGCAGAGCCAGGCGTATCCCAGGATCATGCAGGCGGCGGAGAAGTGGGTGACGGTGGCGATCCAGTCGTTGGGGTGAAGGCGAAGTCGGGCGAATCGCTTGCGGAGATCGGCGATGTAGGACTCGCCGAACTGTTCTCTGCCGCAGCTCTTGGGCGGGGCGGCGAGCAGGAAGGGATGACGCATCAAATGGTGAAAGAGCTCGGGGTGGACGCGGCCTTTGGCGGCGCGGCGGCCTCCGCGATCGAACTCTTCGCGGCCCTTCGTCGCAATGCGGGCCATACTGTCGATGAGGAGATTCCCGGGGCCGGTATCGAATGCGATGACGTCGCTTTCTTCGCATGCGGCTGGGAGGTAGGTGAGGTTGGCGATGCCGCCGATGTTTTGGATGATTCGGTTCTTGCGCTTGTCGCGAAAGAGGACGAAGTCGGTCCAGGGGACGAGGGGCGCGCCTTGGCCGCCGACGGCCATGTCGGCCTGGCGGAAGTGGTGGACGACGGGGCAGCGGAGTTTCTCGGCGATGATGGCGGGGTCGCCGATCTGCATGGTGGCGGGAACGTGGTCGGCGGATTTTTTCTTTTTGCCGGTGGTGGGCGGGAGGTGGCAGACGGTTTGGCCGTGAGAGCCGATGAAATCGACGCGCTTGAGTCGGAGCCGGCGCACGACGGCGTGGGCGGCTTCGGCGAAGGCGCGTCCGATTTCGACTTCGAGGCGGCAGAGTTCCTCGGTCCGGGTTTGTGCCGGGGCCATGACGGCGAGGATTCGCTTGCGAAGGGCCGGCGGGTAGGGGCGAGATGTGTGGCCCAGCACACTGACGCGCATGGCGGCGCCTCGGCCGGTCAGTTTGCAGGCGACGGCATCGACGCCGTCGGCGCTTGTTCCGCTATTGAGGCCGATGACGATTCGTTGGGCGGGCATCTTTATGAGTCAATCTCCGTCAGCGCGATCGGAGCGGCATTGTTCCGGACCTGGGTTGGATTTGCAATTGCGGCGTGACTTGTTGGAGGCTGGGCCGCCGAAATGGGGCGGATTTGCGGGCCATAAAAAAGTGCCCGCCAATACTGGGAAAAACCTTTCACACCCTCAAGAACTGTGGCGCGCGCTCCGATGATGCGGTGTACGGTTGGTCCTGCCAAGCGGCGGATGATCGGACCCTTGTTATCGTGAACGGTGAGTCGGATTTGTCGGGGGAAGACCAGGTGCGTCACGGGATGATGCGGGGGGTTGTGATGTCCGCTACTGATTCGCAGACACACGTTCATCTTTCCGGAGGCGGACAGCCCGGCACATTCGGGAAATCTGCATTCGGTCCCGGCATATCGCGGAGGCCCACACAGGGAACTCAGGCGATTGCGCTCAAGCAAGAGATCGGGAGGCTGCGTCAGCGATTGCGGCAGTCGCACCTGGACAGCGTGATGGCACTGGTTGCGGCGCTGGAGGCGAAGGACCCGCACACGGAGCGGCACTCGTCGCAGGTGGCGATTTATGCGGAGCATCTGGCGACGGCGGCGGGGCTGGGGTCGGCCGATGTGGAAGTGCTGGTGATTGCGGCGTTGCTGCACGACATCGGTAAGATAGCCATACCCGACGCGATCCTTTTGAAGCCGGGGCGGCTCACGCCGAACGAATTCGAGATCATCAAGTTGCATCCAGCCCGAGGGGTGGAGATTCTGGGTCGGATGGGTTTTTTGGAGCGGGAGCTTCCGCTTGTGCTGCACCATCACGAATGGTTCAACGGCAGCGGGTATCCCGCGGGGCTGGCGGGCACGGCGATTCCTTACGGTGCGAGAATCCTGCAGGTCGCGGACAGCATCGATGCCATGCTCTCGCCGCGCACGTATAAGAAGGCGATCAGCGTGGAGGAGGCGATCGCGGAGCTGAAGCGGTGGCGCGGCATTCAATTCGATCCGGCCATCGCGGAGTCGGCGGTTGCGATGCTCGAACGGCAGCCGGAAGAGGCGCTGTTGATCTGTCCGCGAATCGTCTCAGTGCAGGGAATCGCGGCCGAGTCGGCGCCCTGGCCGGCTCCCAGTCTGGCCGTACGGAACGAGCCCGCATTCGTGGGTTTTGGTCGGGCTGTGATTGCTCATTGAGTTTCAATTCTATATTCGTGAATCATCGTTTCCTTGCGGCGTGAGCCCGTCACATCGCCACGGATATCAACGGCTTGCCGCGGGCGATAACTGTTCCTACAATGATTCAACTCGCGCGGTTCCCCGAGCCGTCGCCGAGCCGGGCGATTCTTCCTCTCCCACCGCCCGATATCCACGAGCCATATAGATTTGGTGCGCCGTGTCTTTGGTAACGGCTGCATCATCTCGAACGATTTTGCTCAGTTGAAGGTTTAACGAGCCGATCAAGGGGACGGAAGCACTCGATTACGCCTGCGTGCGCATTGTTGCGCGGGATCAGGTTGGTCGAGGCGGCGGCAGGGGCGACAGCATGGCGGCGGCGCAGAATTGTGCCACGCCGAGTTATTGAGACTGTTGTTCGCAGCCAATTGAGAGTGCCAGGCATGGCCCGTCCCAAAGATGTACTGACGACCGGTGAAGTGGCGAAGATATGTAACGTCGCGCCGCGGACGGTCTCCAAGTGGTTTGATACGGGCAAGCTTCGGGGCTATCGCATACCGGGCAGCAAGGATCGTCGGATTCCGCTGGATCAGCTTGTTCGATTCATGCGCGATCACGAGATTCCACTGAATGGACTTGATACGGGAATGACGCGCGTGCTGGTCGTCGAGGCTGACCGGGACGTAGCGGATCTGCTTTCGGATGGTCTGGAGCGCGAGGCGAATTATGAAGTTCGGCTGGCGCGGACGGCATTTGAGGCGGGGGCCGCGACGCAGACGTTCAAGCCGCACGTTTTGCTTATGGATGTCGAGGTGCCTGGGATCGGCGGGCGTGAGGCGATTCGGACGATGCGATCGCTGCCGGCCTGTTCCGGGATCAAGATGATTGCATTGACGGGTTCATCGCGACCGGGGGACGAAGAGATATTGCGACAGGAAGGCTACGACGCCGCACTGGCGAAGCCGTTCGACGTTGCCCGGGCAGTTCGGGTGATTGAGGCCTCTCTTCCCCAGCCCGCCTGAGTCGGCCCTGTGGGGCTGCACGCAACAGGAGTGCGCAAGCATGTATCAGAGCACGACGCTTTCTCCCGTCAGTTCGACGGATCGATCCATCAACGATTTGATTTCGCAGGCCCTGATGCTGGGGCGTGCGCGAATATCCAGCATGGCGCATCGGTTTTACCAGGAGCCGCTTTGCGGTCCTGCGTCGACGGCGGACGTTATTTCGCGCGACGAGACGCTTGCGGCGCGATTCATGACGGTGGCCAACGCGATTCAGCATGGAGCGGGTATCTCCGCGATGAGCATTGAATCGGCGACGGTGCGCATGGGTAACGACCGGACGAAGTCGTTGGCGCTGGCTTTTGCGATGGGTCGGGCGCTGAGTCCGATCGTCGGTCACGTCGCAGGATTCGATCGGCTTTGGTACACGGCGATGGCACGCGGGGCGCTGGCGCGGGCGCTGGCGATGCACTGCGATGCGCGGCTGGCGGGGCCGGCGTTTATTGCGACGGCGATGCAGGACATCGGGACGGTTTTTTTTGCGGCGGCGCGACCGGAGAGCTATCTCGACATGGTCGAGCGGAGCAGCGGCTCGTCGATTCGGCTTGCGCTGCTTGAGTGGCAGGCATTTAATCGGAATCACATTCATCTGGGGCTGGAAGTGTTGAGCGGCTGGGGGCTGCCGTCGTTTGTGACGGATGCGATCGGGCGGCATCACACGAATCCGCCGGTTTCTACGTCGAACGACCTTGGTGTACGGCTGTGGCAGATCGGCTATCTGATCGGCACGCTGCCGCTTGGCGCGGAGGGCGAGGTGGAGACGAGCTCGCCGTCGGTTTCGAGAATCTTCTCGAAGTGTTTCGGCGTTTCCGAGGATGAGACGGCGCAACTGCTTCAACAGGCGCTGGACGAGTATGAAGACGTGGTCGCGCTTTTCGAGCCGATCATTGCGCCGGCGCAGTCAGGTGCGGAGTTGTTTGCTCCGGCGGCTGATGCGCTGGGCGTCGGGCGGCCGCGCGCTCATCGGACGTCGGACGATAAGAAGCAAACCCCTGAGGCTCCGCAGACGGATCGCAGCTATCCGCCTCAACTCTCATTGAGCGGTCTTTTCTCAACCGTTCGGTCATAACCCGATCGCATCGAGGATTTCGGTGGTTCCCGGGAGGACGCCCTGGAGGGCTCTGACCTGCGCGGGGCTCATCCATTGAATGTCGGCGATCTCGCGCGGATTGGGCGTGGGGCGGCCGGCGTGGATTTCCGCTGACCAGCAGTGGAGGATCAGTGCGCCGTTGTACTTGGTCTGGGTCATGAGCAGCCTGCCGGGCGTGACTTCGACGAGAATTTCCTCGCGCATCTCGCGGATGAGGGCCTGCTCCTGGGATTCGCCATCTTCGATCTGTCCGCCGGGGAAGCACCATGCGAGCGGGGCGCGGACGTTTGCCGAGCGCTGAATCATCAGCAGGCGGCCGTCATCGCGGATGATGCCGAGAACGCCATGCATGGGGTTGTCGGCGGTGCGCTCGAACTTCATTTATCTCTCCGCACGCACCGCACCGGCTCATTTAGAGGAGATTCGCGGCGAGTTCTGCAAGCGGGCTTCTTTCGCCCTTTGACAATTCGATGTGCGCCGCGAGGGGTTCGGCGCGGAAGCGGTCGACCACGTAGTTGAAGCCGTTGCTGGAGCTGTCCACGTAGGGATTGTCGATCTGGTAGGCGTCGCCGGTCATGACAACTTTTGTTCCGTCGCCGACGCGGGTGATGATGGTCTTTACTTCCAGCGGGGTGAGGTTCTGGGCTTCGTCCACGATGAGGAACTGCTTGGGGATGCTGCGGCCGCGGATGTAGGAGAGCGGCTGGACGTCGACGGTTCCGTTTGCCCAGAGATCGCGCGCGTCCTTGCGGCCGGCGATGGCACCGGCTGCGTCGATCAAGGTTTCCAGGGTGTCGCTGATGGGCTTGAGCCAGGGGGCCAGTTTTTCTTCGATGGTGCCGGGCAGCGCCCCCATCGACTTGCCGACGGGTGTCATGGGTCGTGTCACCAGCAGGCCGCGGTAGGACTTCATGTGCAGCACCTGATGCAGACCGGCGGCCATGGCGAGGAGGGTTTTTCCGGTGCCTGCTTTGCCCATGATGGTGACGAGCTTTATGGCGTCGTTGAGGAGGGCGTCGAAGGCGAAGTACTGCTCCTTGTTGCGCGGGCGGATGCCGCAGATGGGTTTCTTGGGGTCGATGATGCGGACCAGGTTTTCGCAGCCTGCGTCGATGCGGCTGAGCAGTGACATGCTGGTGCCGTTGTTGCTCTTGAGCAGGACGTATTCGTTGGGATATCGACTGAGGCCCGGCGGGATCGGGGCCAGACCGGCGCGGGCGAACTCCTGGACGAACTCGCCGGACTCGACGACTTCGATGCGGCCGGTGTAGAGGTCTTTGAGGCCGACGCGGTCGGTGGTGTAGTCTTCGGCGAGGAGGCCGAGTGCGTCGGCGCGGATGCGGAGATTGATGTCCTTGGTGACGATGACGACGGGGCGGTTGGGGTCGGCGTCCTGAATCTCGCGGGCGATGCGGAGGATTTCAGCGTCGGCATAGGCATTCTTGGGCGATGCGCCGTGGTCGTGGCCGCAGTGGACGCGGAGGGTGCCGCCGGAGGGAAGCTGAACGCCTTTGGCGAGGCTTTGCGACTGGCGGAGTTGATCGAGAATGCGTGAGACCTCGCGGGCGTTTTGGCCGCGGCTGGTGATCTCGTGTTTGAAGCGGTCTATCTCGATGATGACTTCGATGGGGATGATGACGTCGTTGTCTGCGAACTGGAGGACGGAGTTGGGATCGTGGAGGAGGATGTTGGTGTCGATGATGTAGTGCTTGCGCATGGCGGGATTACTATAACGGCACGCATGGCGGGCGGCGCATGGGGTCGGGCGGGGCGATTGAGAGGCGGGCGTGGCTGTGCCATTTGGCACGTCTGGCGGGGCAAATGACACAAGGGATGAGCCTTCGGGGGGCTGTGGATAAATCCACTTGGGCACCGGAATCATGAGGTCGGTGAATTTTTTTGTGGGGGTGTCGGCGATCGGGGGCGGCCTGGGGCGATTCGCTGAATTTGCGTGAGTTTGTTGGAGAATTCACGTCTGGCAAACATATTATTGGTAGGGTCGGGACACGGATGAGGCGCCGTGGAACCCGGGGGAAAGCGGCCGCCGTATGGGCATGCGGTTGCGGCGTGGCACGCATTTTGCTTTGCAAATGGGTGCGTCGGCCGGGATCGGGCGGATTCCGCGACCCAATAGACCTTCCTCCGCAGGGGGCACCCCCTGTCGGCTCCCCAGAGGTTTGCTCGAAGGTACCCTCCTTCGACCGGCCTCTGGGAATTTTTTTGCGCG
>CAZCGF010000002.1:0-28541 GCA_964498115.1 uncultured Planctomycetaceae bacterium
TTATGCTCCTTTTCGTACTTCCACGTGGTTGCGAATGAAATGCGACACCTTCGGCGTCGGGGTCTTCCTGGGGGGGCTTGTATACAGTGGCGATGCCACTGCCTACTGACTTTAGGCCCTACGGGCCGGGGTTGCGCCCGGTGCAGACGCGCACGAAAACGATGAAACGGCGCGAACGCCGAGCAAGTGTCGACATGTGGGAGGCGATATCGTCATGCTCGTCGCGATAGTCATGAACCCACGAATCGTTGATTCCGGTTTTCATGCGTACTTTCCAAAAAACCACCCAAATCACGCGCTGCCCCAACACATGACCGTCACATGTGTTGGCACGATTTCCGCCGGGCTTGTGTCACCTTATGTCACCTTTGATATTGTGCAATTTGCGCGCGTTTTGGAGTTCCCGATCCGAGCCGCGCGGAACAGAACATTCCTCGCCGGCGGTTCGGGCTGGTATCGCGCGGCGCGGAGATTGACGGCCGGCATGGGCGCGCGGCCGTTGGGAAATTGGTGGGCAAAGCCGCACCCTACAAGAGCCCAAAAACCGCGCAAATCTCACGACACCGCAACACGCGACCGCCGCAGGACTTGGCAGCGTCCCGCGAGGCCTTGTGTCACCTTATGTCACTTTGCGAAACTACGGATTTGGGCCATTGTTTCGGCCATGGAGAGCAAATTCGCAGAATCCGACGGAACCTGCCCCCGGGCTCGCGTCTTTTATATGGCAGACAGCGGAAGGAAACGCCTCATTTGACCCGCGGCTTACAAGACGCCAGGAGTCGGACCGTGCAATTGGCCATACCCATTCCCCAGACTCACCTGACCATCGACGATGCCGAAGCGGCCCTGGTCGAGCGGGCGAAGCGGGATCGGGAGGCGTTCGCCATTCTCTACCGGCGGCACTACGGCATGATCGTCGGCTACATCCTCCGGCGGATCGGCGATGCCCACGCCGCCGAGGACCTGACGGCCGATGTGTTCACGGCTGCCCTTCGATACCTGCCGCGATATCGGCAGCGGGGCGTGCCGATCAAGGCGTGGCTGTATCGAATTGCCACGACGACCGTCAATCGATGGGTGAGAAGGCAGCAGCGGCGCAGCGTGATCGAGGGGTTCTTCGCCGCGATGCGCGGGACCGGCGATGGCGACGGCCCGGGCGACGGCAATGGTTCGGTGCGGCACGACCTGCCGCGGACCGACGCAGAGCTAGCCCGATTGGCCTTGCTCGCCCTTCCTCCCAAATATCAGACAGTTTTATCACTGCATTATCTCGAAGGTCTGAGTCTGCAGGACATCGCCGTTGCTGTTGGCTGTCGGCTGGGAACCGTGAAGTCCCGGCTGTCGCGCGGCAGAGAGGCGATGCGCGAGCGGTTATCGAAAGGCCGGCCGCCTGAAGCCGGCGCCGCGGGCAGCGGATCGGGCGCTTCGAATGTTGCTCCGAAAGGAGACGTATCAGCATGAATCGCGATCGTGACATGGTAGATAGCGCGCTAGGTTCCCTTCGGTCCGTCCAGTACGACGGGCCTTCGTTTGACCCCCAACTCGAGGAGAGATTGATGAAGGAGTTCGATAAGACGACGGTTTCGCGACGATTTGCTCATCGCCCGGCAGTGGCCGCGGCGCTGGGGATTCTGGTGCTCGGCGGCGGTGCGTTCGCGGCCGGCGGCGGGATTGAATACATCAAGAGCCTGTTCGTGACGGTGGAAATCGACGGCCAGCAGGTAGACGTTGAGCTTCAGCCGGTCGGCGACGGCACGCACGAGGGCGAGTTGGTGACCACGCTCGCCGACGGCCGGGATGCGCATGTGCAGGTTCGCAAGACGGAGAACGCCGATGCCGGCGAGCACGAGATGCGCGTGCAGGTCAACCTGGACGACGGAGACCAGATGACCGAGGACGTGAACGTCTCCAGGCGGCGCGTCAGCACGGACGGCCCGATCGCGGCAACGATTGAAGATCTGGGCGATGCCGAGCCGGTTCATGAGTGGATCGATGCCAATGGCTCGGATCGGGCGCTTTATCTCATCGAAAATGAGTCGGGCGAGAACTTGAACGTCTTTTCGACCACGACTGACGAAGCCGGCGCCACGAGCGTCAAGCGGCTGGCGACGCTGCCTGCCGAGGGATTTGAAGGCACGCCGGAAGTGTCGGTGGACGACAGCGGTCTGATTTCCATCAAGTGGACGAGCGGCGAGGCGGGCAATGAGCAGGTTCGCCAGATCAAGCTCATCGACGTGACCAGCAACAACCCCGAGACGATGCACGTTGAGTTGAAGGCCGCGCTCGATCAGGCAATGCAGGACAGCCCGGTCAAGGTGAAGGTGACCGAAGGCGAGTAACGAATCGTCGTCGGCGATCAGTGGATTGATTCATGAGGAGCCCGTGGACTGAATGTCCATGGGCTTCTCTCGTTGGGTTCTACTTCTCGCGCGAGGCGAGGATGGCCTTGATCAGCTCTGGCGGGACATTTGCATCGGCCGGATCGTCGCGGCAGGTCTTTTCCAATTGGATGGTGGCCTGGTAGGAATCGAGGTATGCGACGCATGGCGGACAGAGCTTGATGTGAATCTGAAACTCGCGGCGCTGCTCGGCGGGTAGTTCGCCGGTTCGATAGGCCTCGATGAAGTCGATGATTTCACGGCAGGTCAACAGCGGCTTGCGCAGACCTCGCCGGGCCCCGAACAGGTGAAGTTTGGCGATGATGCGAGACCAGAGCCCCATTACGGCCCCTCCCGAAAATGGGGATCGAGCAGGGTCCGCAGCGCCTGTCGTGCCCGATGAAGCCGCGTTTTGACGGCATTGTTATTAATTCCCAGCACCTCAGCGGTTTCCTCTGTACTTAGCTCTTCGATGTCGCGAAGGAGCAGAACGGTACGGTAAATCTCGGGGAGTTCGTCGATGGCTGCTCGGACCAGCGTCCGATTTTCCTTTCGCTGTGCCTCCGAATCGCCGGTTTCCCGCCAGGCCGTGGCTGGGGTGGCCTGATGGCCGTCGGACAGGAACTTGGGCAGCAGGTCTTCGATCGGGCGCTCCTGTGCCCGCTTCCGCGAGCGCAGTTTCATCAGCGCGGCATTGACCACGATTCGGTGCAGCCAGGTGGAGAGTCGTGATCCGCCTTCAAAGGACTTGATCGCCTTGAAGGCGGAGAGAAACGCCTCTTGAAGTGCGTCGCGGGCATCCTCTTCGCTACCGACTATACGTCGGGCCACGGCCAGCATCGGGCCGGCATGCAGGTGAGCAAACGTCGTGAAGGCATCGTCGTCCGCGGCGCGAAGAGCAGCGAGAAGGGTTTCCTCGGATGCATCGTCGACCGTACGGCTCGATGAAAGGGATGGCATAAAGCCGGGATTATTCGGTATCGAGGCAACGGGGGCAAGACGAATCCATATTCATGAAGAGGGGGAGAGAGAGGTTGGCCCTCAAAAGATACGCCTGGCAGCCTCGCGAACGAGACTGCCAGGCACGCCCGCCCAAGGGTGGAGTGGGAGTGGGTTATGGGTGGGCGTTCAATCTTTCGGCGGGACGCCGTACCTGCTCATTGATCAGCGGCGCCCGCAAAAGCAAAGTCCGAGGCATATGGCCGGAGGGAGTGTTCTGTTCCCCGAGGCAGTCTTCGGCATCAGGCAGTTCGAATGCGCGAAGACCGTCTGGATTATAGAACCCGGTTCGCGGTTTTTTTGTTCCCGAAATTCGGCGATTTGCTAGAGCAAATGAACTGGAAAGGAACGAACGCAGTCTTAAAGAAATGCGGCGATGGACTCTTGGAATGTGCAGAAAGCGTTGTGCTATTTGCCGGTCATATCGACGATGGTTACGTCGTCGGGAAGCTCCACCAGGAATCTGTCCGGCTTGATGTCGGGCTTCAGATTGATCTGCGACAGGGCGGTAAGCTGAATGCGGCGGCCGGTCTTGTCATGTCCCGTGCTTTTGACGCGCAGGCCGGACTCTTTTTGGATGTAATGAATTGTCTTTGCAGGCTGGTCGGCGGCTGCGGCTTTGGGTGTCGCCTCAATGACCCACGCTATCTTGCCTTCGATGTTCTGGTCGGGCAGAACGCGGAGGTTATATGACTTCTTGAGTGTGGCGAAGAAATTTTCATCAGCCACGATAGTCTGGCCGGGCTGGGGGATCGACTTCGTGACCGTCGGTTTGCGACCCGCCTGGGTGGTGATTACGTAACAGGCTGCGCCGTCGCTGATGGTCAGGACGGATTGTTCGGCTTTTCGGGTTTGTCCCTGATTCCTTGAGGTGACGACGTTTTTGAGGTCGATTCGAAAGACGATCCGGTTGCCATGCCGCTGATGGTCGTAGGTTCCGTTCGACTCGCTTTCGATGTCCGCCTCACCCATCTTCATCATCGTATTGATGCGCATTTTGGCGGTAACTGCCTCCAGCTTTGCCGCCGCTGCGATCGCGTGAGATTCGATGGAGGGAAGGGAGTCTTCCGAGGCGATTGTCCGACTCGTCGTGAGCCATAGGCCGCTTAGGAAGCAAAATGCGGTAAGAACGTTGATTCTCATGCAGCACCTCTTCGCTCGCTGGGAAGAATCGGTCCAGGTCCCTATCAATGTCTAATGCCGGCGGGGCCTAATTGGTCGCGAAACGAGACTCCAGCGATCCATTGATTTATCGGATAGTGCCATAAGGGCTCCGCGCCGCGTACCCTGTTTCGGCTGAAAGTGCGTTCACCTGCCTGTTGCAGCCAACGTTGGGTGGAGGCTGATTTGAGGATCATATGGGTGGAAACCGGCTCGATTTCAGAAAACTGAGGGGAATTGAGTGGACATCACCATGAATGGCGGCACGTGAGGAATGGTCTGAAAAAAGGGGGGATTTCAAGCGGGTCGGGGGACGGGAGTTGGCAATCCGTAGGATCAATCGGGCCTGGCCGGAAGGCGGGGGCAGGTCAGGTTGGTCGCTATAAACATGTGCGAAAAAGGTGTTTATGAGATTGTTGGGGAGGGGCCGGCGAAGGGATTCACGCTTTGGGCCGGCGGAAAAATGGGTTGCCAAAAAAATGAAATAGGGTCCGCCAAAGCTTGACTCGGACCCGCGGGACGTGGTACATTGCGGCTTGAGTTCATTAAGCAGAACTCTACGGATAGGGTCAGAAGTAATGTTCGCCCAAAATGGGCTGGCAGAAAATCGGAGGAGATGAAATGCGGATCACAGCTCTTATCACTGGAATCGTATTGATGGCCGCGACGTCGGCGAACGCCGTCTTCGTTGGCTTTGACTCGGCCGGCAACAACACCTTGGCGACTGCCGACGTGCTTGTCAGCAATACGGCCGACTGGAATGGCGGCGCCTGTGCATTGAGCGCGGACGTCGGTATGGCCAGCCTTTCAGCAGGCGACGTTGACTTCTACAAGTTGACGATTCCGAGCGGCTGCATCCTGACGGCGATTACCACGCCGCTGGGTGTATTCCCCAGCTCGCCGGACACCATCATGGGCGTCTGGGACAGCCTTGGCCTCGCAAACGGCAATGATGATGCCGGCGACGACGCTGCTTGGTCCAGTGGCCCTGCCGGTCCGACCCGCGGAAGCGCAGTTCGCTATGCGAATGACAGCGGCGTTGCCCAGATGGTCTGGCTGTCGGTTTCGGGTTATGCCGACTTCGACTTCGATGGCATTGACGATTTCAGCGGTTCGCCCCACAGCGAGTCGGGCTCCTACCTGCTGACCGTCAGCCTTACGCCTGAGCCTGCGACGCTCGGCCTGCTCCTCGGCGGCTTGGTGTTCTTCGCTCGCCGACGCAAGTAAATATCAATCGGAGCTTTCGAGCTCCTTCAAGTTTCTCTGTGATCAAAGTACCGCGGCTGCCTTGTGCAGTCGCGGTACTTTTTCTTTTGTAGGCGTGCCGATGTGCGGCGGACTGTGCCCTCCACATGTGTTAGCAGCCCCATTCATCATGTTACGGGTTTGGAAGTCGTCGTTTCGCGGACAGGTGGTTCATCGGCCGAGACGACAGGCTCAATTGCTTCCTATATCATCCTCCGTTCGACCATTGGATGGATTGCATTTGAGACCATCGAGGGGCGGATAGACGCCCACCCTCCTCCAGCCATGCAGGATTCTAGAAACATGAAAACCCAGTCAACCAAGGAGGAGCCCGGCCAATCGAGCGACCCGATGCATCGCGTGCGGAACATCGGTATTGCCGCCCATATTGACGCGGGTAAGACGACGACCACGGAGCGAATCCTCTTTTACACCGGTCGGACGCATAAGATCGGCGAGGTTGATGACGGAACGACGACGACCGACTTTGACGAGCAGGAGCAGGATCGCGGCATCACCATTTTCAGCGCGGCGGTGACCTGCCCTTGGCGCGATCACACCATCAACCTGATTGATACTCCGGGCCACGTTGATTTCACGGCAGAGGTTGAGCGGAGCCTTCGGGTGCTGGATGGGGCGGTTGTTGTCTTTGACTCGAAGGAAGGCGTCGAGGCGCAATCAGAGACGGTCTGGCGACAGGCGAAGAAATACGGCGTTCCGACGATCTGCTTTCTGAACAAAATGGACAAGATCGGGGCAGATTTCGAGAGCTCGGTCGCGTCGATTCGAAAGCGCTTGGAGGCACATCCGGTTGCGGTGCAATTTCCGATCGGGGCGGAGTCGGGATTCAGTGGGGTGGTTGACCTGCTCTCGATGAAGGCACTTCGATTCACCGGGCAGCAGGGTGTCACCGTTGTTGAAGAGGCTATCCCAGAGAGCCTGATGGAGACGGCGCGAAGCCTTCGGCATGAATTGGAGGAGAAGGTCGCGGAGACGGACGACGGGCTGATGCACAAGTATCTGGAGGAGACACCGCTTGAGGTAGCGGAGATCAAGGCGGCGCTACGACGGGCTACGATCGGCAACGTGCTCCAGCCGGTGTTTTGCGGGTCGTCACTTAAGAACATCGGTGTTCAGCCGCTTCTGGATGGTGTGCTGGATTACCTGCCATCCCCGCTCGATCGGCCGGCGGTCCAAGGAGTGAAGGCTGTCGACGATGAGACGGTCGTGACGCGGCGTCCATCGAGGAGCGAGCCGCTTTCTGGTCTGGTCTTCAAGATCGTCTCAGACAAGCCGATGGACTTGTACTACATCCGCGTCTATAGCGGAGTGCTCAAGAGCGGCATGCGATTGTATAACGGGAACACCGGCAAGAAGGAGAATCTGAGCCGGATATTTCGCATGTTCGCGAAACGCCGCGAGCAGATCGACGAAGCGCCGGCGGGCGACATTGTTGCATGCCTGGGGCTGAAGGACTCGCTGACGGGCCACACGATTTGCGAAACGTCGGCGCCGGTCGTTCTCGGTCGGATCGAATTTCCAGCGCCGGTTATCAGCGTTTCCGTGGAGCCGAAGAACACCAAGGACAAGGACCAACTCGGGGAGGCCCTGGGGAAGCTGGAGCGACAGGACCCCACGTTCAAGCATCACTTTGACGCAGAGACGGGTCAGACGCTGATCAGCGGTATGGGAGAATTGCATCTGGAAGTTCTCGCTTACAAGCTCGCACACGACTTTGGCGTGCCGGTCAATGTCGGGAAGCCGCGTGTTTCCTATCGGGAGACGATTTCCCGGGTCGCGGAGGCGGAGGGCCGATTCATTCGCCAGACAGGCGGGCGCGGACAATATGCGGTCATCAAGCTGCGCGTCGAACCTCTTGCGCGAGAAAAGGGCAAGGAGCAATTCGAGTTTTACAACGGGCTTCGCGGGGTATCGATCGACCGTGAGTACGTTGCGGCGGTTGAGCGCGGCGTGCGCGATTCGCTACCGATGGGTGTGCTGGCGGGATACGAGATACTCGACGTGCGCGTGACGCTGATCGATGCGCAGCAACACGAAGTGGACAGCTCCGACCTTGCATTTGAGAACGCCGGCCGGATCGCATTTGAAGAGGCCTGCAAGGCGGCCGGGCCGATCATGCTTGAGCCGATGATGAAGCTGCAGGTTTCCGTGCCGGAGGATTTCTTTGGCGTGGTGAGTGGAGATCTGGCGGCTCGACGCGGACTCATCGAAGACACGGAAAGCCGCGGGCAATATCGCATTATCCACGGCCTCGCCCCGTTGTCGGAGCTTTTTCAGTATGCGACGAAGCTTCGTACGCTGACACAGGGCCGAGCAAGTTACTCCATGGAGCCGCACGCCTACGAACCCATGCCACCGGCCCAGCAACAGGCATTGCTCAAGTTGCACGGGTACGGAGATTAGATCATCCATTCCGCTTGTGGATTGGGGGGATATCTCAGGGGGGATTGTCATCCCGAATGCATAAATACCTGTCGCCCGAGGTCAAAGTGCGGAGCAATTGCGTGGGCGAATCGTTCGCGGGCTGAGGGAAGTCGACCTGGCGGGACTGATGGACAGCGACCGAGTTCGCGGAAACGTCAAAAACGAAGATTTCCAAGTGCTTTAGGGCGGCCCCAACACACCTGGTCGCCAGCACTGCCATAAGTCATGTTAATTCAGGAATTTATGGCTGATTGCGGAGGATTGTGTTTCGCGGCACAGGTTGCTTGACATTGATCGACGGTCTGGTACGCTTTCCTGTCTTGCCCCAATTTTTGAGACGGGGCGAGGCGAAACACTCAGACGGATCGGAAACACCTGTGGCGCTGGATCGAATTCGAATACGGATGGAGGCATACGATCATCAGGCGTTGGATATTTCGGCGCGTGAGATTTGTGAACATGCCAAGCGGACAAGTGCCCGCGTAAGCGGCCCTATTCCACTTCCGACGCGAATCGAGCGTTATACGGTGCTTCGCAGCCCGCACGTCGACAAGAAGTCTCGGGAGCAGTTCGAGATGCGGACACACAAGCGTGTGATCGACATCTTTGACCCGACGGCTCGGACTGTGGAGGCTTTGAACCGACTGGTTGTTCCGGCAGGCGTATTTGTAAAAATCAGAGCGTGATGCAGGATCGGTGACCTGACGTTGGCACCGATATCGGCGTCCGGACTTCTTTTTGATACAGCGCTGTTTGTTCGTCGCGTGAGCCTTATCGCGCGGTTTCATTAACCGTCAGGGAAGGGATTTTGTACCTCATGACCGCGGCCATCTTAGGAAAGAAAATCGGCATGACGCGCGTTTTCGGCGAAGACGGCGCGTCTGTTCCGGTGACGGTGGTGCAGGCTGGTCCGTGCCCGATCCTTCAGGTGAAGACGAAGGATTGCGACGGGTACGAGGCCGTTCAGTTGGGATTTGAGAATGCCCGGGCAAGCCGGAGCACTCGTCCCCAGATCGGTCATGCCCTTGCGGCGAAGACGGTTCCTCAGCGATTTGTCCGCGAGATTCGGTTGGCGAATCCGACAGAGCAGAAGGCGGGTGACGTCGTCACGGTGGAGTTGTTTGAGTCTAGCGAAGTGAAGTATGTCGATGTGGTCGGTACGTCGATCGGCAAGGGATTTCAGGGCGTCATGAAGCGCCATGGATTCAAGGGACAGCCGGCGTCGCACGGAACTGAGCGGAAGCATCGTTCGCCTGGCGGTATTGGCTCGTCCGGCAATCGCGGTCTTGGTCGTTGTATCAAGAAGGGCAAGCGCATGTCGGGTCACATGGGGCACGAGCGCTGCACCGCCCGCAATCAGAAGCTGGTGCTGATCGACAAGGATCGCAACCTGCTCCTTATTCAGGGGACGGTCCCGGGGCCGAAGAACGGATACGTGATCATCTCCAAGGCGAAAACGAAGGGTTAACCAACGGACAGGTCGTTCGGCGAGAGCCGGGACGACCTTTTTTGATGTAGTGTCGCTATGATCGAGATACCCATTCTGAATACAAAGGGCGAGCAGGTCGGCAGCGAGAAGCTGGACCCAGAGCTCCTTGGCGGTCGCGTGCGGATCGACTTGCTGAAGCAGGCGGTGGTGACGTACCGCGCCAACCAGCGCCAAGGCACGCACAAGACGAAGACTCGTGCGGAGGTTCATGGCTCCTCACGAAAGCTGTACCGCCAGAAGGGGACCGGTCGCGCTCGTGCCGGAAACCTGCGAACACCGGTTCGGGTCGGCGGCGGTCACGCATTTGCCAAGACGAATCGGGATTACTCGAAGAAGCTTTCGAAGAATATGCGCCGGCTGGCGCGGAACTCGGCGATCCTGGCAAAGGCCCAGGCGGGTACCGCGGTGATCGTAACCGGTCTGACGCTTAATGCGCCAAAAACGAAGACGCTGGCATCTGTTCTGCGAGCGACGAAGTCGGATCGTGGGGCACTGCTCGCCGTGTCGGCGGTTGATAAGAATCTTGTGTTGTCTGGACGGAACATTCCGGGCTTCTGCCTGAAGCAGGTATGGGACATGAACGCCCATGAAGTGCTTCGGGCACGGCGTCTTGTGTTTACGCCGGAGGCGTTTCAGTCGCTGACGAAGGATCCAGTATTGGGCGGTCGTGCGGCCGTGCAAGGGTAGGGTTGAGCGATGGATATCTACCACGTCATTCGCAGGCCGCTGGTCACCGAGAAGGGTACGCACCAGAGTCGCCAGTCATACGGGGCATCGCACTCGCGGCCGGGTCGCGGCGGGGCGTACAGCTTCGAGGTTCATCCGTCGGCGAACAAGATCGAGATTTGCGACGCGATTGAAAAGATTTACGGCGTCAAGGTTCAGAGTGTTCGAACGAGCGTTTGTTCGGGCAAGCGACGCCGGACGCGGTTCAAGTTCGGCATGACTCGTGAATGGAAGAAGGCGGTGGTGGTTCTCAAGCCTGAGTTCCACATCGATTTGTTCTAAGGAAGTATGTGACTCGTCGTTAGTGCGACGATTTAGACAGGTTCGTGCGACATGGGCGTAAAAATTCATAAGAAGACGACTCCCGGCAGGCGGCAGTCGAGCGTCAATGATTTCGCCGAGTTGACGTCGCGGAGTCGTCGTCCGGTCAAGGCACTGGTTCGGCCGCTTACCAAGACGGGCGGTCGGAACAACCAGGGCTTTACGACATCGCGATTTCGCGGCGGCGGCCACAAGAAGCTGTATCGCGTGATCGACTTCAAGCGCAACAAGGACGACATTGCGGCTGTCGTTGAGGCGATTGAATACGATCCGAACCGCAACAGCTTTATCGCCTTGCTGAAGTATGCAGATGGTGAGCTGCGATACATCCTTGCTCCGAACGGCCTGAAGGCCGGGACCAAGGTGATGAGCGGCCCGAAGGCTGAGCCTCAGGTCGGTTGCGCCATGGCGCTGAAGGACATGCCGGTCGGCTTGGACATTCACAATATTGAGCTTATCGCCGGCCAGGGAGGCAAGATTTGTCGGACCGCCGGTGGTACGGCGCGCTTCGTTGCCAAAGAGGGCAACTGGGCGACGATCATTCTGCCTTCGGGCGAAATGCGGCAGGTGCGGGCGGATTGTCGCGCGACGATCGGCCAAGTCGGCAATGCTGACTTTAAGAATATCGTGTACGGAAAGGCGGGTCGTCGGCGGTATCTCGGCAGACGGCCGCATGTTCGCGGGACCGCACAGAACCCGGTCGCCCATCCGCTGGGCGGCGGCGAAGGACGAAGCGGCGGCGGACGTCATCCGTGCAGCCCGACGGGCAAGTTGGCCAAGGGCGGTCGGACGCGTAACCCGCGGCTGAACTCGAATCGACGAATTCTGCGACGGCGCAAGAGTCGTCGCTATGGACAGGTGTCATTGCCGCGACGCAAGTAAGGCTCGCGTGGAACTGTACTGAAGGATTAGGGCGCGAAACGTATGGGACGCAGCTTAAAAAAAGGACCGTTTGTCGATCCTCGGCTTTATGAGAAGGTCGAGAAGGCAATGTCAATGGGCAGTCACGAACCCATCAAGACGTGGGCTCGGCGCTGCACGATTCCGCCTGAGTTTGTTGGTCGGACCTTCGACGTGCACAACGGCAAGATATTCAAGAAGGTATTCGTGACGGAAGACATGGTGGGGCACAAGCTGGGCGAGTTTTCTCCGACGCGGACCTGGCGTGGCCACTCCGGTGTGAAGAAGGCTGACGCGGACGCGAAGAAGTAAGTGATTGGGTAATCCAATGGCGAAATGGACCTCCATACATCGATATGCCCGGATCAGCCCGCGGAAGGCGCGGCTGGTGACTCAGCTCATCGCCGGTCGCCCAGTGGACGACGCGCTAGATCTGCTGAAGTTCACGCGCAAGCGGGCGAGCGTTTTGATTGACAAGGTGCTCCGCGCAGCGATGGCGGACGCCGACGAAAAAGAGGCCAACGTTCGGGGTCTTTTCGTGCACGAGGCTCGGGTGGACCCGGGCCCGATCATTAAGCGGTTTCAGCCGAAGGACCGCGGTCGGGCACATGCAATCATGAAGCGAACGAGCCACATCGTAGTGACGGTGGCGGAAGGACCGAGGAAGTAATCCAACATGGGACAGAAGGTTCATCCAATTGGATTTCGGATCAGCGTGACCGAGGACTGGCGTTCCAAGTGGTTCGCCCCGAAGGCGGCCTACGCGGAGTTTCTGATTGAGGACTTCAAGATTCGAAAGCTGATTCATGAGCGGCTGAATCGAACGCCGCCTTATGCCGGTTGCGCGGGCGTTCAGATCGAGCGCACTCGGAATGAGGTCAAGGTTCAGGTGGCGACGGCCCGACCGGGCATGGTCATCGGTCCCAAGGGCGCAGAGGTGGACAAGCTCCGCGAGGCGCTTGAAGACCTGATCGATCGCAAGGTGAGCGTGAATATCAAAGAGATCAAGAATCCTGATCTCGATGCGCAGCTCATTGCATTGGATATTGCCGAGCAGTTGAAGAAGCGGGGTAGTTTCCGCCGCGTCATGAAGATGCACTGCGAAGCGACGATGGCGGCTGGGGCGCTTGGCATCAAGATTATCTGCAAGGGGCGCCTGGGCGGCGCGGAAATGTCCCGCCAGGAGACGCAGAAGCTGGGATCGATCCCGCTTCAGACGCTTCAGGCGCATGTGGACTACGGTTTTGCCCAGAGCTTCACGACTTACGGGGCGCTTGGCGTGCGAGTTTGGCTGCACCATGGGTCCTATCGCGACGAAGCGCATAACGAGCGCATGGCTGCCGGCACGGCCGGTGACAACGGCGGACGCCGGCCTCGCGGACAGGGCGGAGAATAGACGAGAACCTCCTTGCCGCGAGCGCGGCGTGGAGCGATGGATAGGGAGTCAGTGACATGGCACTCATGCCGGCGCGAGTAAAGTTCCGCAAGCATCAGCGCGGCAAGATTCACGGGAACGCCACGCGCGGCAACACGGTTGCCTACGGCGATTTCGGATTGCAGGTGTTGGAGCCCGGCTGGATTTCCGGAAGGCAGATCGAGGCGGGACGCATGTGCGCGTCGCACTATCTGCAGCGGCAGGGTCGGGTGTTTATCCGCATCTTTCCGCACAAGAGCGTCTCCAGCAAGCCGTTGGAAACGCGCATGGGTAAGGGCAAGGGCGAACCGGATTACTGGGTTGCCGTTGTGAAGCCCGGGACGGTGCTGTTTGAGATCGGCGGCGTTCCTGAGGACGTGGCCCGGCAGGCGCTCTCGCGCGTATCGAGGAAGATGCCGTATCGCTGTCGGTTTTTGAAGCGGCGACACGGACTGTAAGCGACAAAAGGGTATTTAAGCTGGCTCGAACGCATCGGGCCGGGACCGACGAAGATGAAGATAAACGAAATCCGGGACATGAAGACCGAAGAGCTGCACGCGGAGCTGGATCGCCTGCGCCGGCACCTGTTCGATTTGCGCAGCCAGCGCGTCACCGAAAAGCTGGAGGACCCTTCCCAGCTTCATAAGACCCAGAAGGACATCGCCCGGGTCTTTACGGTGCTTAACGAGCGCGGCGAGAAGGATATCGAGCAGAAGCAGTATCACATGGAGTCCGCGGGAACGGCCGCGAAGGCGACTCGATAAAGATTGGACGAGGACGGATCAGCCATGACGGATGCAGCAAAGAGCGATCAGACTTCGGTGCGCAAGGCGCGGCGAGCGCGTCTCGCAGTTGTCGACAGCGACAGCCGCGACAAGACGATCAAGGTCCGGATCGATCGTCTGGTGAAGCACGCGAAGTATGGGAAGTATCAGCGTCGTCGCAGCGTGCTTCACGTTCACGATGAGCAGAATGAAGCCAAGGTGGGCGACGTGGTGGAAATTGTAGAGTGCCGGCCGATCAGTAAGTCAAAGTCGTGGCGGCTTTCAAAGGTCGTGCGTCGGGCAGTGCAGGCATAGCGGAGCGAGTTTTCCATGATTCAGTCGGAAAGCGTCCTTGATATAGCAGACAACACCGGCGCGAAGCGAGCGCTGGTGATTCGCGTGCTGGGCGGATCGACTCGGCGCCAGGGCTTCACGCGCCGCACCGCCTCGGTCGGCGACGTTGTTGTCTGCAGCGTGAAGAAGGCGCTACCCAATAGCGACTACATCGTGGGCAACAACCGCAAGGAACGAGCCCAGAGGCGAAAGGTCAAGTGCGTCATCGTTCGAACCAAGTCGCCGGTGAAGCGACGGGACGGCAGCTACGTCCGATTCGACACGAACGCGGCGGTCATCATCGATGATGATCGCAACCCCAAGGGCACGCGCATTTTCGGTGCGGTTGCCCGAGAGCTGCGCGACATGGGATTCATGAAGATTGTCTCGCTGGCGAGCGAAGTGGTTTAAGTCAGCGACGGAGTGTGACAGGCTTATGGCGGCGAAAGTACGAAAAGGCGATCGGGTCGAGGTGATCTCAGGAGATCACCGCGGCGAGCAGGGCAAAGTCCTGCGGGTTGATCCCGAGAAGCAGCGCGTGGTAGTTGAAGGCGTGAATCTGGTCTATCGCCACATGAAGCCGAGCCGGCGGAGTCCGCAGGGCGGCCGTATCCGCAAGGAAGCTTCGATTCATGTTTCCAATGTGTTGCCAGTTGACCCGAAGACGGGTCGGGGCAGCCGGGTTCACATGGAATTGGAGATGTCGGGCGGCAAGATAAAGTCCAAGCGTCGGGTGACCAAAGGGGGCACGGCCCTCGAAGACGTCCGCGGCGCGGTCAAGAGTTGAAAGTGAATTAGGGCGTGGTCGCGTAGAAGCGCGGCCGCGAAACGAAAATGGCTCGGCTTTACGAAAAGTATAAGAACGAAGTTCTTCCCGCGTTGCAGAAGGAGCTCGGGCGAAAGAACCGGCTGTCGATTCCGCGGCTTGAGAAAGTCGTTGTCTCCATGGGTCTGGGCAAGGCCACCCAGGAGAAGAAGCGCATGGACGCGGCGGAGAAGGAGCTGACACAAATCGTCGGCCAAAAGCCGATCGTTTGTCGCGCGAAGAAGAGCGTATCGAATTTCAAGCTCCGCGAGGGGCAGGCGATCGGCCTGAAGGTGACGCTGCGTGGCGCGCGGATGTACGAGTTTCTCGATCGCGTCATCGCGGTCGCGATTCCGCGTATTCGCGACTTCCGCGGGCTCTCGACGAGCAGCTTCGACGGGCGCGGCAACTACAGCATGGGTTTAACGGAACAGACAGTATTCCCCGAGGTCGACGCCGACAAAGTGGAATTTCAGCAGGGGATGAACATCACGGTATGCACCTCGGCGCGCGACGACCGCGAGAGCCGGCAGTTGCTGACCATGATTGGTCTGCCGTTTCGGAAGGACGAGAAGGAATCGTAACGAGGCGACAAACCGCCCGGCGCGCAGCGTCGCAGTCGGGAGGGTGGGCGCAGCAGGAAAGCGACGAAGCCTATGGCCAGAAAATGCTGGATGATCAAAGCGGCGAAGAAGCCGAAGTTTCAGGTTCGAGCCTACACTCGATGCCAGGTGTGCGGTCGCTCTCACGCGGTGTACAAGAAGTTTCGTTTGTGCCGACTTTGTTTCCGGCAGATGGCACTGGAAGGGAAGATTCCCGGCGTACGAAAGGCGAGCTGGTAGCTCGCGCCGGGACGTCTCAAGGAAAAGACTGTCGTAAGTATGAGGCAAACACAGCATGTGGACTGATCCGATCGCCGATCTCCTGACACGCATTCGCAATGGGCTGCACAATCGCGCCCGCAGCGTGACGGCGCCTTATAGCGGCGTCAAGATGGCTGTTTGCCAGGTACTGAAAGAAGAAGGTTACATCAGCGATGCCGAGCGGATCGAGGGCAAGCCCTGCGATCAACTGCGAATCACGATGAAGTACGGTCCGCGGGGCGAGCAGGTCCTGCAGAGGATTCGCCGGGAGAGCAAGGCCGGTTGTCGCAAGTATGTGAAGGTAGACGAGATTCCGAAGGTGCTTAACGGTCTGGGTATCGCGATTGTCTCGACCAGTCACGGTGTCATGAGCGATCGCAAGTGCCGTCAGCAGCGTTTGGGCGGCGAATTGATTTGTACGGCCTACTAGGCCGCGTGGGGCCTCGATGTAAATCGGGGCGATGACAGGATACAAGAGTCATGTCACGTATTGGAAAGAAACCCATCACTCTGCCGTCCGGCGTCAGCGCGGACTTGAAAGGCAGCATGATCACGGTCACTGGTCCGAAGGGATCGGCCTCGTGGTCACATGCGGCCGGGGTGTCGGTCAAGGTTGAGCCCGGCAAGGCGATTGTTGTGACGCGCGCATCGGATGCCTCCAAGCATAAGGCGCTGCACGGCACAACGCGGGCGCTGATTCAGAACATGGTCACGGGCGTATCGCAGGGCTACGAGCGGAAGCTGGAGATCTACGGAACCGGCTACGGCTGTGCGGTGAGCGGCAAGACCCTTGACCTGAACGTCGGTTACTCGCACGCGGTCAAGCTGGACATCCCCCAGGGTGTGAAGGTCGCAGTTGAAGTCGCCCAGACCAAGGGCGATGAGACGCCAGCGAAGCTGACTATCAGCGGGACGGACAAGCAGACGATCGGCCAGTTCGCCCGATCGATCAAGGATGCGCGTCCGCCCGAGCCCTATAAGGGCAAGGGTGTTCGCTATGCCGGCGAGCAGATCAAGCGGAAGGCAGGCAAGGCCTTCGCCGGCGCCGGTGGTTGATAAGAGGCATAGGCAAGATTGCAGGTTGACGAGTCATGAACGCGAGAGCACTCAAGAACGAGAGAATGTTGCGGCGCAAGCGTCGCGTGCGTCGTCGAATCTTCGGCACGGTGGAGCGGCCGCGATTGAGCGTCAGTCGCAGCATCAAGCACATCAGCGCTCAGTTGATCGACGACGTGAGCGGCAAGACGCTATGCTCTGCGGGAACGAATTCGAAGGCGCTTGCCGGGCAGGCCAAGAACGGCGGCAACTGTGCGGCAGCGGCGCTGGTGGGCAAGCATCTTGCAGAGCAGGCGCGGATGCACGGGATTCGGGCCGCCGCATTCGATCGCGGCGGGCGACGGTATCACGGACGTCTCAAGGCGCTTGCCGAGGCGGCACGGAAGTCAGGATTGGAATTCTAGTACGGGCGGCGGCCTGACCCGGGAAGACTACCGGCGGCCGACGAATGACCGAGAGAATGGTGTGACGGATGGCCAGATATCGAAGAGGAGCCGCGGAGCAGGACGGACCTGGATACGACGATAACGTCGTCAAGGTCTATCGCTGTTCCAAGGTGGTCAAGGGTGGGCGCAGGTTTTCATTTGCGGCGCTGGTCGTCGTGGGTGATCGCAATGGTCGGGTCGGCGTCGGCTATGGCAAAGCCAACGAAGTGCCGTCGGCGGTTGAGAAGGGCCGCAAGCAGGCCATTCGAAACCTGCACCCGGTGCAGTTGCACGGTTCGACGATTCCGCATTTCGTGGAAGGTCGTTTCGGCGCCAGCATGGTAAAGTTAATGCCGGCGAGCGCTGGAACGGGCGTCATCGCGGGCACGAGCGTTCGCGCCGTTCTGGAATTGGCCGGACTGCACGATTGTCTGACAAAGGTCTATGGCTCCACTAGTCCGAAGAACCTCGTCAAGGCGACGATCAGAGCGCTTGGCATGCTGCGCGAACGCGCGGCGGTCGAGCGACTTCGCGGCGTCAGTCTTGCGGGTGCTTGATAAGTAAGAAAGAGTCAGCGATGAACATCACTGAGATTACAACGAGAGCCGGGGCACGGCCGAAGCGGAAGCGGGTCGGTCGCGGGCCGGGCAGCGGGCTCGGCAAGACGTCCGGCTATGGCCACAAGGGCCAGGGATCGCGAAGCGGCAGTCGCGGCGAGCGCGGACTGCTTTCCGAGGGTGGTGTATTTCCGCTCTTTCGGCGATTGCCGAAGGTGGGATTCAACAACAAGAATTTTCGCACTGAATACCAGGTCGTCAATCTTCGCGATCTTGAGACGCGATGTGAGAGCGGGAGCCATGTGACGGCTGCGAGCCTCGAGGCGCTTGGGCTGATCCGCGATCGAACCGCTCCGGTCAAGATTTTGGGCGAGGGTGAGATTCAGAAAAAGCTGACGGTCGAGGCGCAGCGATTCAGCGCGTCGGCGGCCAAGAAGATTGAAGCGGCCGGCGGGACGATCAAGCGACTCGGCGCGCAACCCAAGAAGAAGTTCGTCAAGCGCCCGGCCTGGTTAAAGGCAAAGGAAGCGAAGGACGCTGAGCAGGCCGAAGGCCCAGCCAAGGGCAAGGCCGGCGGCAAGAAGGACAAGGGCGACAAAAGCGCCAAAGCCCCGCCCAAGACTGAGGGCGAGGCGGATCAGGGATGATGTGATTCACCGTCGGCCCGAAAACGATCGGCTGCGAAGCTGAACCGGCGTCGGGTACCGTACTGCGAGACAAAGATGCTCAAGGCCTTTTTTAACATCTTCAAGGTCGCTGACCTGCGGAACAAGATTTTGTTCACGCTCGGCATGCTTGCGATCTATCGCATCGGGTTCTACGTTCCATTGCCGGGCGTGGATCAGCCTTCGTTGTCGACCCACTTCAGCAACATGGGCGGCGGCGGTGGAGCCAGCGGCGGTGTGCAGCAGCTCACTGAAGCATTCGCCATGTTTACCGGCGGAAATCTGCAGCAGAGCACGATTTTCGGCCTTGGCATCATGCCTTACATTTCCGCGTCCATTATCTTTCAGCTTCTCGGCACGGTTATTCCTGCCCTGGAGAAGCTGAAACAGGAAGGACAGGCGGGGCAGAAGAAGATTCAGGAATACACCCGATACGCGACGGTGGGGATTTGCGTCGTTCAGGCCGCGTTTTGGCTGAAGTACGTTCAGGCATCGGGTCTGGTGTACAGTGAGTTCAGCGACTTCTCAGCGAGTTTCTGGCCGACGACGAGTTTCTGGCTGATCGGTTTGAGCACGATGACCGCGGGGACTGTGTTCCTGATGTGGCTCGGCGAGCAGATTGATGAGTACGGAATCGGGAACGGCGTCAGCTTGATCATCATGGCGGGCATCGTGGCCCGAATGCCGAACGCCGTGATTTGGGTCGCTCAGAACGCATCGATGGACGTGAGCGGCGATGCCCAGATGGGACCGGCGAAGATCGTCTTCCTGCTGATGGCATTTGTGGGTGTCGTCGCCGGATCGATCCTCATCACGCAGGGTCAGCGGCGCATCCCGATCCAGCAGGCCAAGCAGACGCGCGGTCGTCGCGTATGGGGCGGCCAGCGACATTACCTTCCACTTCGTGTCAATCACGGCGGCGTCATGCCGATCATCTTCGCCAGCAGCTTGATGATCTTCCCGAGCCTGATCTTCGATTGGTTGTCGAAGGTGTTTCCGGATGTCGGGTTTCTGGGAATGATTGCCAGCGAGTTCAATCGGTCTGGATTTATTTACGCACTCGTCTTTGTGGTGATGGTCTATTTCTTTGCGTATTTCTGGACCACGGTTCAGTTCCAGCCCAAGGAAATGGCCAACAATCTGCGAGACTACGGCAGTTTCATCCCGGGCCTTCGTCCGGGGAAGCGAACGGCGGACTATCTCGAGACCGTCATGACGCGAATCACATTTGTCGGCGCCGGCTTCCTGGCGGCGATCGCGTTGATTCCTCAGATCATCGCGGCGGCGATGGAAATCCCGATGGACGTGTCCTCGTTCCTGGGAGGCACGGGCCTTCTGATTGTCGTGAGCGTGGGACTCGACCTCGTACAGCGAATAGAAGCGAACTTGATCATGCGAAATTACGGCGGCTTCCTGGGTGATGGCGGCGGTGCTCGGATCAAGGGAGCTTATGCGTGATTGTCGTCTTGCTAGGTCCGCCCGGTGCTGGGAAGGGAACTCAGGCGGTCAGGATCTCGAAGACCTTCGAATTGCAGCATCTGTCCAGTGGAGACATCCTCCGGGCGGAGCGTAAGGAGATGACTGAACTCGGCCGAAAGGCCCAGGATTTCATGGATCGCGGCGATCTGGTTCCAGATGACTTGATCCTCGCCATGATGATGGATCGAATTGGCCGTCCCGGTGCTGCAAATGGGTGCCTGCTAGACGGATTCCCGCGGACAGTCGCACAGGCGGAGGGCCTGGACGAGAGACTGTCGGACCGCGGCGCTAAGATAGATATTGTGGTCAACATGGAAGTTGACGACGCGGAAGTGACCCGGCGCGTGACTGGCCGGTGGTCCTGTCCCACGGATGGGCGGATCTATCACGAGATGTTTTCACCGCCGGGCAAGGCCGGGGTGTGTGATGATTGCGGCACGGCGCTGACGCGACGGAAGGACGACGAGCCTTCCGTAGTGGTCCAGCGGGTCAAGACGTACCACGCCGAGACCAAGCCGCTGGTGGCGTATTATCAAGCCCGCGGGCTGCTTCGGCCGGTGGACGCAAGCGGCACAGTGGACGCGGTGACCGCATCGATTGAGAAGGTCTGTCGAGCGAAATGAGAGAGTCGACTGTTGAAAAGCGTGACTCTCGAACGAACGGGCTTCGGATGGCCGTGCTAAAAAGCCCGCGAGAGATTGAGTTGATGCGCGCCGCGGGTCGCGTTGTCTTTTCGGTGTTGCAGAAGCTCCGAGAGACAGTGAAGCCCGGTGTAACGACGGGTGAGCTGGGTCAGATCGCGGAAGAGATGATTATTGCAGCGGGCGGAGTGCCGCTGTTCAAGGGCGTGCAGACGCCTAATACGAAGTTTCCTTTTCCCTCGGCGATCTGCGCCAGTGTGAACGAGGAAGTGGTCCACGGGATACCGGGCGACCGGGTCCTGAAGGACGGCGACATTATCAGCGTCGATTGCGGCGTGTTGCTTCGCGGCTACTGCGGCGATTCGGCAACGACCCTTGCAGTGGGCCGCATCGATCGAGAGACGCAGCGGCTTCTGGACGTGACCTCCGGCTCGCTGGAGATTGCGGTTCGCGAGATGAAGCCGGGGCGCTGGTGGAGCGAAGTTGCCACGGCGATTCAGTCGCACGTGGAAAGCGCCGGGTTCTCTGTGGTTCGTGAGTTTGTCGGCCACGGGATCGGCCAGGAGATGCACGAGGAACCGAAGGTACCGAACTATTCGGATCGCAAGCAGCGGAAGGACGACTTTCTGCTGGAGCCGGGATTGGTTCTGGCAGTCGAGCCGATGGTCAATGCCGGGGGCCGCGAAGTGAAGAGCGGCGACTGGACCGGATGGCCACAGGTGACAAAGGACGGACGTCCGTCGGCTCATTTTGAGCATACGGTCGCGGTGACAACGACGGGTGTGGATATTCTGACCGACGGGAGGTAGTCCCGTTTCGGGCAGTTTTGTTTTGAGTACGGCGGGTGATCCGCCGGGAGCGAGATATCATGAAGGTTCGCAGCAGCGTTCGCCGCATATGTGAGAATTGCAAGCTGATCAAGCGAAAGGGCGTTGTGCGCGTCATTTGCTCGGCTAATCCGCGGCACAAGCAGCGGCAGGGATAAAGGCATGGGACGGCTGATGTCCGTCCCGGGAGAAAAGCGCGATGCCTCGAATAGCTGGTGTTGATATTCCGAACGAGAAGCGGGTTGTTGTGGCTCTCGGCTACATCTACGGGATCGGTCCGAGCAACAGCAAAGAGCTGCTTAAGGAAGCCGGAATCGACGAGAACGTGCGTGCGAAGAACCTGACCGAGGACGAGATCAGCCGGATCGCCTCGATCATCGACCGCAATTACGTGGTTGAGGGACAGCTTCGCCGGAAGATCACCCAGGACATCGCCCGGCTCAAGGATATTCAGTGCTATCGCGGCCTTCGACATCGACGCGGACTGCCGGTTCGTGGACAGCGGACGCGGACGAACGCGCGAACGCGCAAGGGTCCAAAGAAGACGGTTGCGGGCAAGAGGGGCGTGAAGGAACTTCGCAGCTAACGAAATCGGGCGTGAATCGTCCCGAGGAGAGCAGAACGAGTGGCAAAGTCAGCAGGCAAAAAGAAAATCCGTCGGAATGTGGCGCGTGGCATCGCGTTCGTGAAGGCGACCTTCAACAACACGATGATCACGATCACGGACGTGAACGGTGAAACCCTCTGCTGGCAGTCGGCCGGCACGGTTGGTTTCAAGGGAACACGCAAGAGCACGCCGTTTGCAGCGCAGCGCGCCGGTGAGTCGGTGGCGTCGGCGGCGCGGAAGTTCGGTGTGACGGAAATAGAAGTTCGCGTCAAAGGCCCCGGCAGCGGGCGTGAGTCGGCCATTTCGGGCCTGCAGTCCGGCGGCCTGCGGATTCAATCGATCGAAGACGTGACGCCCCTGCCGCATAACGGGTGTCGTCCGGCACGAAAGCGGCGGGTCTAAGCGAGAGGTATTGATAAGGCTATGGGTAGAAATCTAGGTCCAGTATGTCGCATGTGTCGCCGCGAGGGCATCAAGTTGATGCTCAAGGGTTCGCGCTGCGAAAGCGCGAAGTGTCCTATGGAGAAGCCGTCTCGAAACGCGCCGCCCGGCGCGGGCCGGGCCTTCCGGAGAGGGACCAACAGCGAGTACGGCAAGCGGCTCCGCGAGACGCAGAAGGTCAAGCGGTATTACGGTCTTTGGGACAAGCAGTTCCGACGCTATTTCGAGCGATCGCAACACAGCACCGAGAATACGGGTATCGCCCTTCTCGGCCTGCTGGAGCGACGACTGGACAACGTCGTCTGCAAGCTGGGCTTTTCACCATCGCGCAAGGCGGCGCGCATCGCGATTGGTCATAACCATTTCATGGTGAATGGACAGCGTGTGAACAAGCCCGGTTATCTGGTACGCGTGGGCGACAAGGTGACGGTGCAGAAGCGGGAAGCGAGCCAGAAGTATGTTCGCGCATTCTTCGATCTGGATCCGAACCGCGCGGTGCAGCCCTGGCTGCGGCTGGACTCGGCGAAGCTTGAGGCGACGGTCGAGGCGATGCCGGCGCGCGATGACGTGCAGATACCAGTAGAAGAACAACTAGTGATCGAGTTCTGTAGTCGATGATTTGTGCGGAAGAAAACATGAGTGACGTCCTGGCGCCCGCGGCGGATGTGCAATCGGCGCGGCCCGATGTTGTCGGCCGGACATCCGGCGGCTGGTCGTCCTTTTCCAGGGAGGTCAATGCGATGCGAATAAGGTGGCGAGGTTTGGAACTCCCGACGCGCGTTCTGCGGGACGAGTCGGCGAGCACGCCCACGTATGGTAAGTTCATGATCGAGCCGTTTGAGCGCGGCTTCGGCACGACGGTGGGCAACAGCCTTCGTCGAATCCTGCTGTCCAGCCTTGAAGGCGCAGCAGTCACGCACGTCAAAATCAAGGGGGCCGAACACGAGTTCACGACACTCCCTGGCGTTCTCGAGGACGTGACGGTCCTGATTCTGAATATCAAGTCGCTCGTGGTTCGCCTCAACAGCGATGTTCCCAAGACGATGCGGCTGGCCGTCAAGGGTCAGGCCGGCAAGCAGGTCCAGGTTCGCGCGGCCCAGATCGAGGCGGACGCCGGGATTGAACTGATCAATCCCGACCAGCACATTGCCACACTGAACGATGCGGTGGATTTTGAGGTCGAGATGACTGTCGGACTTGGTCGCGGTTATGCGACGGCCGACGATCACAAGATCGAGGGCGAGGACCAGATCATCGGGATTGTGCCGGTGGACTCGGTCTATTCTCCGGTCACTCGCGTTCGCTATCGCGTGGAAGACACGCGCGTGGGTCAGCGCACCAACTACGATCGACTGGTGCTGGAGATCTGGACCAACGGAACGCTGGCGCCTGAATTGGCCCTGGTCGAGGCGGCGAAGATTCTTCGCAAGCACCTCAACCCGTTTGTTCAGTATTTTGAGCTTGGCAGCGGACTGGCGGTTGCCGGCGCGGAGTCGGACTCGGTTTCATCCAGTTCCGGCGTGCGGGCGGACCCGAGTCTTCTGGCTCAGCCCATTGCGTTTCTGGACTTGTCCGTTCGGGCGAGCAACTGTCTTCTCTCGGCGAATATTTCGACGGTCGGAGAGCTGGCCGCCAAGGATGAGGCCGATCTCCTTCGACTCCGAAGCTTCGGTAAGACTTCGCTTCGAGAGGTGAAGCGAAAGCTTTCCGATCACGGCCTGGCGCTTCGCTCGGAGATGGGCGTCGATGTCGACATGAATGAAGAGGATGACGAGTCAGAATTCGAAAACGAGGGTTCGATGGGCTCGTTCGGAAGTTCGCCGGTCAGCTCTGGCATTTCCGGCGGCATGACGCCGGGATCATTCGCCACGCAGCCACCGGCATCGGACCCTGCCGACGCGTCGCGGGGAAACCCCAGCTAAATGCCTGGGGGAATCGGTCGGGCAGGAGTGCGGTGGAACGACTTGGAAAGTTGGTGAAGGACCATGAGGCATAGACTAGCAGGACGACATCTTTCACGGAGCCCATCGCACCACAAGGCCATGCGGCGGAATATGGCGCAGAGCCTATTTCAACATGGTGAGATTGAAACAACGCTGACGAAGGCGAAAGAGATTCGTCCGTTTGTCGAAAAGCTCATTACGCTGGCGAGGAAGAACACACTGCACAGCCGGCAGCGGTTGATCGCGCTACTGAATGACCGCGCGGCTCTCTCGCAGGATGAACAGGAGCGCTACGACGCCATGAGCAGCGCTCAGCGCGAGCGCGTCCTGACTTCGCGGTCCGGCCGGCGTCACCGCACGGGTCAGGTCCCCGCCAGCTACAACAAGAAGACCTATACCTTCGTCGCCAAGTCGGTGATTCACCGGTTGATCAACGACGTCGCGCCGATGTTCAAGGATCGACCCGGGGGCTATACGCGGATTATTCGATTGGCGAAGCGGCGCATCGGTGATAACAGCGATCTCGCCATCCTGCAGCTCGTCGGAACCGAGACCGCCACGTCCGGGTCGCCGCGAAAGCCGGCCATGCCACGCCGACAAACAGCGGCCGGTCGCATCCGTGCCCTTGAAGGCAAGACCAGCCCCAAGAAGTCCGCTACCGGCAAGGGCGCCAAGGCGGAGCCCAAGCGTGCGGAAGGGGAGTCGGCGGCCGAGTAGGCTTGCCGCCCAGCACATTCGTGGAGCTTGCCCGTGAGCGCGAACTGCATTTTTTGCAAGATCGCATCCGGCCAGATTCCGTCCCTTCGCGTTTTTGAGTCGGATGACGCCGTGGCGTTTCTCGATATTGCGCCACTCGCGCCGGGGCATACCCTGCTTATTCCGAAGTCACACTGCTCAAGCCTGTTGGAGGCATCGCCCGAGCTTCTTGGCCGATTGACGATGCACCTGCCTTCCCTTGCCCGAGCGATCCTGAAGAGCACGGGGGCTACGGGCTTGAACGTCCTGCAAAACAGCGGCGAATCGAGCGGGCAGGCTGTGTTTCACCTCCACTTCCACCTCATTCCTCGCGTCTCGGATGACCGGCTGGGCTTTCGATGGAATGCCGGCGCTTACGAGGCAGGGGAGGCCGAGTCGATGCAGGCGCGCATCAAGTCATCCCTGGCGGGGCATTGATTCGCAGGCTTCGCATAGGCTAAGTCTCTTTCGCTCATTACCTACAAAACCCTCTGTGCGTCGTTTGCCCCATCGCCGAATTCTGGCGAGAATATGAGGCCATGAGCACACGACTTTTCTTCATTTTTTGCGGGCTGCTGGCAGGAGCGCTCATCTTCCGGATTGGGGGAGGGGCCTGGGCCGATTCACCGAGTGAGTTGACCGAACCTCATCGATCAATGGGGAGCGGTGCGACGGCGTCTGAAGGACTGCTTGAGTACCGATTTGAACATGGCCGCCGGAATTACTCCGACCTCGCGACTCTGACCGATGGATCCATGCGTCTCGGCAAGGCGATTGAGTGGGCTGATGAAGTCCTTATCTATGGCGTCGACGGCCGTGCCGAGGCGATCGACGCCAGAGAGGTCGCAAACGTCGAGTTTCGAAGGTCTCACGTCCACCGGGTTCAACCGCAGCTACCCGATCTAACGATCGCGTACATCGAACGCCTTCCACGGGAGAAAAGCTGGCAAGGCAAGGTGTTCGTCGAGGAGGGGATCGCTCAGCTAGAGGAGAGCGCGGCAAAGGCTACGGATTCGGCGCAAATGGGCGGCGAGGTTGTGTTTCGCGTCCATGTGCTTAATGCCGGAGCCGTGAAATCGTTTGCGACAAAGCTGGGCGTGACCGTAGACGGCAAGGAGATCGGTTCTTTTGATGTGCCGCCGCTTGATGCCGGAGAAGATTCCTCATTCGACGCAAAATGGAAAAGGGAGCCTGGAACTCATGCGGTTCTCGCGGAGGTGCTCCCACTTGGCGGGGGAGAGATCAATCTATGGAACAACGTCCATGGGCAGGCAACCGATGCGCTGGCGGTCGCGGTTGCGGTCACGCACGATTTCTACGATCAGTTCAAAGTCAATCCGAACGCGGTGGATTCGTATTGCTTTGAGGACTGGATCAGATATCAAATCGGTTCATTTAACGCACTCATGGCGAGGTCGGTTCATCCGGCGGCTCCACAGGGCGTCCACGAGAGGGTGATGTGCGATCGGATCGTCTTCATGGATTCGGCGGGCAAATGGCGAGACGCACTTCATGCGGGAGGAGACGCGGAAGGCGCGGCCGAGTACCACGCACTTCTTGAGTTTGACACGGAGACGGACGCGAGTCCCCTGGGATACGAAGCGCTGAAGATCGACTGGCCGAGAATGAAGTCACTGGCGCTGCAGCTTGGCCTGATCGATCTGGCGAAGCTTGATACGCGGAGCGACCAATGCCTGGCAACTGATCAACTCGGCTTGTATGTGCAGCGGGAGCATCGCTTCCCCGTACCGCAAACATTAACGCACACTCCCGGCGGATTCCGGCTGCTGGAACCTGAGGCGGCGTATCTGAATGCGATGCGCGGAAGACCGCGAGGATCGCAGGGCGATTACCAGTATCTATTACCCGCGAAGCTGACGGTGGTGGTACGGGCCGGAAACGGTCAGCCGCTGGAGGGAGCGCAGATTGATGCGTACCAGCTTCAGAGCGAGGGGGATTATGCCGGAATGGTTGCGGGGGTCGGTCTTGGAGATCCGCTTTATTCGTCGCCGACTGATTCGCTCGGACAGTTCACACTTCTGAATCAGGATGTGCCCGAGTTGGTCTCGCCGATGGGGATTTACCTGCGACCGAATCCGTTCGGCCGAATCGCGCCGGACGGGTCGAATGGTCTGTTGCTTCTGAAGCTCAAGTATGGGACGTCGGAAGAGTTTCACTTTCTCCGTCTTCATGACTTCCTCAGTGCGTACCTTCATGGCGATCAGGCTGAGCATTTTGTTCACATCCAGACTCGTTTCGGAACGCCCGATGCGCTGCCCGCGCCAACGTCGACTGCGATGTTGATGGAGCGGCGGGACGCGTCAGCTTCGACCGTGACGGCGAGTTGGTTTGCCCCGCCGGGCTATCGTACGAAGGACATATCTGAGTTCCGCGTGTATCGGCGGACGAGCTTTGGCGGCGACGACGCAAAGCCCTGGCGACTGGTGGCTACGCGGCCGCGCGGCGGCGAATTGTGGTGGCTGCAGTATGAAGGGCGATTCTGGCAGGACTTCCAACCGACGGCCGGCTACTCGCTGGATACGTTTTACGCTGTCTCATGCGTCGACAATCAGGGTCGCGAGAGTAATTTGTCGGCTCCGGGCTTTGGTGCATGGGGGAAGGACGCGGCCAAGCTGGCTATTCATCGTGATCACGCACTGATCACGCTGGTGGGCGACGGACCGTGCCAGATGCTTCGTTGGGACGGTGAGCGAGCGACTCAGCCTTACGGCGTGCGCAATTTGAAGTTTCCCGGCTACGAGCCGACGCTGGTGGGCATTGCCATTAATGCCGATCATCGTGTGATCGCGACCGATCCAATGAACCATGTGCTCGCGCTGTATAACGATCGTGGCGAGGTGGATGAGATTGTTCCTGATCGCGGTCGCTGGCCGGGGTTTGCGAGCGACGAGCCGGGGGAGTTTTATGCACCGTGGGACGTGGCCGTTGACGGCGGCGGCCGGGTATATGTCGCCGACTTCGGGAACGATCGCGTGCAGATATTGGATTCGTCATTTCGGTTTCTGGGCTTTCTTGATGAGAAAGCCAATTTCAAGGGTCCCCATGCGGTCGCGTGGTCGAACGGGAAGCTCTGCGTGACTGATCGCTCGGGCACGCGATGCCGTGTTTACGACACCAGCGGCGATGCGCCGAGTTTTCTTCGGGAGCTTCCGCCGCTCATCGAAGCCGATCGAGGACTCGTCAGCCGGACGGGAAGGGTTTACATCACCGGCCGCATCGCGGAGAAGATGGAGCAGACGGTGCTGGCGTTTAGTCCGGACGGTGAGACTGCCTCGTTTGATCGTTCGCATTCGGACCTTGA
>CAZCGF010000002.1:28641-31075 GCA_964498115.1 uncultured Planctomycetaceae bacterium
CGATCGGAACCGCCGGACGAAGCGTCCGACTGCGGCATTACAAATGTGATCTCCTCGTTGTTTCGCCACGTGGGCACATTGCCTGCGCTGCCCTTTGGATTCTGAGTCGAAACCAGGGCTGTCGTTTCGCCCGTTGCGAATTCGTAGAGCGTGACGCGACCGTTGGGCCCGGGCAGCAGCACGCGCTTTTCATCGGGGCTCAAAGAGAAGACGGGCGTCTCCGGTTCGCGGGGCTCGGCGAGGTCGCGGCCTAGCACGCGCATGACGCTGGCAGGGGTTCGCGGGTCCATGACAAAAAGAGTCCACTCCTGCGGCATGGCGCGCGTGGTCACAGGGAGCGTAACTTCGACGGAGGAGAAGAGCAGCCGACCGTCGCGGAGCCATCGAACGCTCAGCATGGGGTTGAAAAGCATGCCCACGCGATCCTTTTCTTCCCATTTTTCGAGAAGACGGCCTTTATCGTCGGCGACCGTGGTTGTGGCGAGCGAGCCGAGTTCGACGCGGGAGCCTTCTTCCATTGACGGAGCGCCGTGAATGAAGGCAAGGCTTCGGCTGTCCGGGCTCCAGTCGTAGTCGATGGCGACCTTGTTGGCGATGAGCCTGGCGGGCTTGGCGCCGTCGGTGGACACGATGTTGAGCGACAACTGGTCGAGTTGGAGCGATCGGGTGATCGAGGATAAGTCCTCGTCGTCAGAGGCCACGGCACGATTCCATAGGAATCCGGCGAAACGGCCGTCCGGCGAAAGCGTGGGCGTGCGAATTTCGTCGAGACCCTGGAAGAGTGTTTTTGACTCAACCAGCTTTTCTTCTGTTACGTCGAACAGAGTCAGCTTCCATACCGGAGCGTCGACCTTTTTGATGTCCTCCCACTTGTCCCCGAGCTTTTCTCTTACGCCCTCGGCGTGCTTGTCACGCAGGCAGAGCACGGCGGCGGCCTCCATGCCGGCGGAGAGCTTCTTGTCCGGATCAAGTTCGAATTTCTCCCAGTCTCCGGAGAAATCGAGGATTCTTTTTCGAAGCTCGACTGCCGTTGATTCGATCATCTCCTTTTCCGTGGCGCTCATAGACTTTGTCAGTTCGTCCCACTTTGCAGCCTTTTGAGCGTGGGCGACGAGGAGCCCTTTTCCGTCAGCGGTCCAGACGCAGCGCGTCGGCGTATCTGAAATGCGAGGCTTCAGGAGTTTGCCGGTTGCGTCGATCAAATACAGTCCGGTCGGCGTGGCGACTGCCGCCCGGCTTCCATCCGGCGACCAGACGATTCGCTTTTCAGGCAGGCATCCGCAGAGCGTCAGCCCAAGGGCCGCAAGACACGCCATTCTTGTCATCGATTTCACAGTGATTCTCCTTTGACGGGCCAGTTGAGCGGAGATGACCACTCAAGTTGTCTGGTTGAGGTTGGTGAAGACGTCGATTTTGATTGACGAGGGCTGAGGGACCAAAAGTCGCCCGGTGCGTCGTCGCTTACTTCGTTGAAGGCTACCGGGATCGATTGCACAGGCCGCGGCGATGTTGACAGATTCGTTCGCGTGCCGAGAAACACGCCCAGGGCGAGCGTCGCGGCAAGGGCGACCGGCCACCGCAAGAAGTGCGACGGTCGCTGGGGTCGATCTGACATTGCTGCAGCGATGCGGCTCGATGGAAAGGGGGGAAGGGAGTTGTCAATTGTTGACGATTTATGCACGGCCTGCTTCGCCAATGAAAGCGTCGCCTCGACTTCCAGAACTGTTGAATTGGCATTCGGTGTTGCTTGCAGATACGCATCCAGCAGGAGCGCGACGTCGTTGGGCAGTTCGCCCAGGCGACGGTCGATGATCAGATGTTCGAGTGCTTCGCGATTCATGTGTCACGCTTCCTTTGCCTTGTCACGCACAATCGCGTGTGATGAACTAACACTTGGGCCTGCAAATCCGCTCTGCCTCTCGCGAATGGTTGCTATTGCCGTGTGCAATCGCGAGCGAACCGTGCCGATCGGGATGCCGAGGGCCTCGGCGATTTCCGCATAGCTGAGGTCGTCGGCAAGACGGAGTTGTAAGACCTCCTGCTGCGCTGCGGGGAGCGCGGCAATGGCGCTGCGAATCGGCTCCAATTCGTCGCTTTCGTTTTTCGGCGGCGTGGCCACGGGCTCGGTTATCAAGCTCAGCGTCCTGCGGATGGCAGAACGACGGCGATGAGCGCTTACGAGATTTCGAGCGATCCCGATCAGCCATGCTCGTTGTGAGCGGGCACTTTCGAGCGCGGCATAATCTCTTGCGACGACAAGAAAGGTCTCCTGCAGGAGCTCTTCCGCATCTGTCGCAGAGGCCAGTGATCGACGCAGAAATCTGAGCACATCCGGACCGACGTCTCGGTAGAGCAGTTCAAGATTCCGCATCCGGGCATCCATTCGGGCCTCATCCTACAGGTGTCCCTGAGGGCGGGGAAAGTTCGATCAAAA
>CAZCGF010000002.1:31175-40754 GCA_964498115.1 uncultured Planctomycetaceae bacterium
ACTGGGCTCAACCTGGGCCGCTGGTTGGGTGGTTCAGGCGGTTCAGGCGCTCATCCACATCCTTGCCGGGAGCCAGTTTGCGTGCCTGGATGAAGAGATCCTCGGCTTTTTCACGGTCACCGTTACTCAGGGCCTGATCCCCGTCCCAGAGGAGTTTGGCTCGCTTGATACCGAGTAGTTTCTGGCGACATCGCTCATCGGCGGGGGTTGGGAGGGACGGCAGGGCTCGCTCATAGAGGGATCGCGCCTTTTCGAAATCGCCCTCCTCGGCGCGCCTGTCCGCCCGTCTGACGAGACGAGCTGCGGCGAAGGCCGATTCAAGCTGTGCTAGTTTCGCGCGGACTTCCGGTGTCTCGGTGTTCCAAATGGAACTCTTTAGCTTGCTCTCGGCGTCGAGTAGTTCGCCCGCCTTTATGTTCTCAATCGCTTCATCAAGTAGCACATAGGCTCGGGCCAATCGACCTTTCTTTTCGGTAGCGATATCCGGGCCGATTAGGAGGGCATGACTATAGCATCGCTCGGCCTCGGAGAATTCCCGATCGGCGAGCGCTCGGTCACCCTTATCGATCCAGTTCTGTCGGGCTTGTGCGTTGGTGATGGCGTTGCGGAGTTCTCGCGTCGCAGTTGAAACGAGGACCTGCTCTGCCTTCTCGCATGCGGTGATCGCCTCGAGGAACTTTCCTTGTTTCAGCGCCTTAGTCGCCTGCTGCAGGTATTCCCGCTGTTTGAGGTCCTGCTTGGTCTCCTTGAGGGTCGATTCAAGCCTGGTCGGATCGAGCCCAACTGCGGCGGCTTTCTGCGCGTATTCCTCGAGCTTTTCCTCGACTGCATGAATGTTGCCGGCGGCGATCTCCTCCATTCCCTGAGACGCGAGCCTTTGCGCGTCGTGCTTGAGCCAGGCCTTTTGCTGCAGCTCATCCACTTTGGCCGGGTCGATGCCGCTCCTGGCGGCGTTGCGGAGCAAGACCCGGACGACTTCGTATTCATCACGGTTCAGTGCGAGCTGGGCCTGGACGAGTTCAGTCCAGAATTGAATTCGCTCGCCCCAGATGTTCTTGTCCCGATCGCTGAGTTTCATTCCGGCAGCTGCGGCGAATTGCTTTCCGGATTCCTCGTATCGACCCGCTTCGTACGCGGCGATGCCTTTGGCAATCACCGGTTCGACCGGATGCGTCGCTCCGGGGCCGTAATTGTAATACCAACCTCCGTACCCGATGGCACCGACGCTAATCAGGAAAAAAATGAGACTGATCGTCCAAGCCAAGACTCGTGGCGCGTGACTCTTGTGGACGACAGGTTTGGAACTTGGGGGTGGTGGAATGACGACGACTTTTTGCGGGCGCGGCGGCGAGAAACCGCGACCCGGCCGACGCTGTCGGTTCCAGGAACCCGCGCTTCGCGTTCGCGGCCCGACTGGAGCTTCTACGATCGCTTCGGCTCCCCATTCCCATCTGGCCTCGTCTCGGAAGCGCTGACGAGCGGAACGGACGGTGTGGGTGTGTGTCCGGCGCCGAGTCGATTCGGCGGCGGGCATTTCATAATTGTCGCGAGTTTCTGCCGGTGCTTGGGCATGGGGGAGAAGCCGCTGTTGCCACGAGTCCTGCGCGCCTGATTCGGGATGACCCTTAAGCAGGCGGGCAGAGGCAGTGGTCTGCGCGCCGGTAAAGTAGGCGGCGACGGCTTCGAGTACCTCGTCGATTGAGCTGTAACGATGGTCCAGGCTCTTGGCCGTCATTTTCCGCAAAATGGCGGTGAGTGCGGGGGGAACGAGCGGATTGAGTTCACTCGCATCGGGAAGATGGCGGCTTGTGTCAGTCTGCCATTCGATCCATTTACCAACGGGGAACGGGCTGGAATAGATTTCAGGAAAGTGACGCTCCAGCGCCGGCCTGCCTACGCAAATCTCATAGACCGTCATTCCCAGGCCGTAGATATCGACGCGGTTGTCGTATCTTTGCTCAAGAAGTAATTCCGGCGCGGCATACTGAGGGGTTATGACCGGCGGGGGGCTGAGGTCACCCTCCTGGGCCGCGGAGGCAAGATTCGCCAATTTCGCGGAGAGGTTCTTCGTGATCATGATGTTTCCAGGCTGAATATCCCGGTGAACAATCATGTGATTGTGAAGTGTCCGCAGGCCCATGGATGCGGTTTTGAGGAGCCGATAGGCGCCGCTCTGGTCAATGTGGCGTTTGAAAATGAGCGACTCAAGCCAGTGGCCGGGGACGTACTCTTCGACGATGAAGAGGCCTAATTCATCCTCGATGAGTTCGTGGATGTTGAGAATATAGCGAGAGTCCTTGGGAATCCTGGCGAGAAACTGGGCCTCGCGCCTGAAGTTGCCACAGGCGACGGGACTGTCAATCAGTTCTGGGGTCATCTGCTTGACGGCGACGAGCCGGTCGAGCATCAGGTCGCGGGCCTTGTAGACTACGGCGTTGTGATAGGCACGGATTCGTTCAAGGATGCGATATTTTCCGATGCCGGTGCCGGTGGGAAGGCCGGGATAGAACGGACGGCTTTGCTCCACGGAATGGGCGTCGACGACAGATGGCTTGTCGCGCGACGGCATGATAGGAAGATCATCGCGTGGGTCAGACATTCTTGCTCTGGGTGCCGTGGACGGAATGGGCAAGGCGCCTCTTAAGATGGCGCCGGCAGACAAGGTGGGACACACCCCATCCGTAAACTCATCAACGTTCCATTGAGTATATCCCCGCAGAGGCCCGGAATTCGACCTTGCTGGGCCCGGTAATCATTAGAAAACACTAATTCGCTGGCTGCGGCCGGGGTCTAAATTGCCGCCTCGAGCGAGGGACCTTATGATCCCCGGTGTCAGCGAGCTTGCCGAGTTAACGCCAAAGGATCAGCGTCATTCCTCGACGATTTTACAGCTTTTTTGCGGCCCTGGCGGCCGTTCTCGTTTCAGCCACGACGATCTTCGGTCAGGGGGGGCCGTCGCAGGTCGCCGTTGCGCCGGCTGAGCTTATCGAAGTGGCGCCCACGATGCGGCTAGTCGGGACGATCCGCCCGCGGCTGCGAAGTGTGATAGCGGCGGAAGTTTCGGGACTGGTGGCTGAACTTCCCGTGGACATCGGGGACGAGGTCCGGAAGGGGCAGATCCTCTGTAAGTTGCGCAACGTGACGCGGGTGGCGGAACACGCCGAGGCTGTATCCCGCCTTGCCGAGTTGGAGGCGGCGCTGGAAGAGGCGAACGCCATGCTCGACAAGGCGGCGTTCGAGTCGCAGCGAATGACGGCGCTCTGGGAGGAAAAGCGCGCCACGGAGAAGGAATACACCGATGCACGGGCCGATCTTCGGGCTGCTGACGGTCGGGCGCGCCAGGCCGAGCACGCGCTACAAGCACAGAAAGCAGTCGTAGAGGTCCTGGCCGATCGTCTCTCACAATCTGAGATTCATGCACCGTTCGATGGGGTCATCGTGACGAAGCGGACCGAGGTCGGCGCCTGGGTTGAGCTGGGCGGAGAGATCGTCGAGCTCGTCGATTTGACGGTTGTTCGGGCCAGGGTCAATGTGCCGGAGGCAATCATCGGACACTGTAAGGTCGGCTGCGATGCGCTGGTGAGGGTCGACGCACTTAAGTCGGACTATTCGGCAAGGATATCTCGGGTCGTTCCCGACGCTGACGAGCGTGCGCGTACATTTCCCGTGGAAGTTGACGTTGAAAACCCGGAGCGAGAACTTCGGGCGGGCATGTTTGTCAGCGTGGCGATGCCGTCGGGTCCGTCGGGCAAGCAACTGGTAGTACCCAAGGATGCAGTCGTCGTTCGTGGCGCCGGTCGGACATTGTTCGTCGTGAGGGAAGGCGAAAAAGGGGCGACGGCCATGCCGGTATCCGTCAGCATCATTTCGGAAGTTCGGGACCGATTGGCGGTCGAGGCAGCCGGATTGTCGGCAGGCGATCGAGTTGTGATACGAGGCAACGAATACATGTTTGCGCCCGGGCCGGTCGTCGTCGTTTCGGATACAGCCGCGGATTCGGGTGACAGCGGCACAACAAAGGCCGCCGTACACGCGGCAACAACTCAGCCTTCCGACGAGGGCTAAGCTAGGCACATGCGATTAGTCGAGGTATTCATTGAGAACCCGGTCAAGGTCGCCGTCTGTGTGATCCTGCTGGTTTTGTTCGGTCTGCTGACGATCACTCCGCCGAGCATCGCACCGTCACCGATCCGGGTCCCGGTGCAACTCACACCCAATCTCGATGAGCCCGTGGTCACCGTGTCGACGAGCTGGGAAGGCGCCAGTCCTGAGGATGTCGAGCGCGAGATCATTGAGCCGCAGGAAGAAGTGCTCAAGAGCATCACCAAGCTTCACAAGCTGACCGCGGATTGCAGTCAGGGGGCCGGAACGATCACCCTTGAATTCGAAGTGGGCACGGATCAGGACGTGGCGAAGCAGGACGTCTCCGATGCCCTGCGACGCGTGAAGTACCAGATTCCGCTCAATGAGTTTGACAATCCGACTGTTCAGAGCGGCCGCCCATTCGGTGAAGAGGCGATCGCCTGGATGATCCTTTCGAGTGATCGGCCGGATCTGATTGTGCCGGAGCTCTTCACTTTTGTGGATGAGGATGTCAAACCAATTCTGGAGCGCGTCGAGGGGATATCCTCCATCGGCATCTTTGGCGGGCGAGAGCGCGAGATACAGGTCGCGGTAGACCCGCGGAAGCTTGCCCAGTCCGGCGTGACGTTTTCTGAATTGCAGAGCGCACTACAAAGCCAGAACACGAACGTCTCGGCCGGGAACAGCGCGCAGGGAAAGCGCGACATCGTGATTCGCACGATGGGCCAGTTTGCATCTCTGGAGGAGATACGACAGACCGTCATTAAGACTGGTCCGGGCGGCCCGATCCGCGTCGGGCGCGTGGCTGAGGTGAAGGACACCTTTAAGCGGCAATATGGATTTGTTCGCAGTGAGGGCAAGGAGGTGCTTGCGCTGCCCGCCTATCGGGAGACGGGCTCCAACGTGATTGAGGTGATGGAGGGCCTGCGCGCGGCCATTGAGAAGGTCAATCGGGAAGTGCTGGCGCACCGCGATTTAAAGATCGAGCTTACGCAAGTTTATGACGAAACGACGTACATCAAGGCTTCGATCGGCCTCGTGCGGGACAATATCTGGTACGGCGGCGCTCTTGCGATCGGCGTACTGCTCGTTTTTCTGAGAAGCGTTTCAGCGACGACCGTTGTCGCCGTTTCGATTCCGATCTCGATCATCGGGACGTTTCTGGTTATTCCGCTGGCAGGGCGGAATATCAACGTGGTCATGCTCGCGGGACTTGCCTTTGCGACAGGCATGGTGGTGGATAACGCGATCGTCGTGCTCGAGAACATCTTCCGCCATCGAGAGATGGGCAAGTCGAAACGGCAGGCGGCGGCGGATGGGTCGTCGGAGGTGTGGGGGGCGGTACTTGCCAATACGCTGACAACGGTCGTTGTCTTTCTGCCGATTATTTTCGTTCAGGGTGAGGCGGGGCAGTTGTTCCGAGACATCGCCATCGCGATCAGCGGCGCTGTCGGTCTCTCACTGCTCGTGAGCGTGACGGTGATTCCGCCGCTGGCTTCGAGAATACTCGGTCGGCCGAAGGTGAAGGAGGACGAGAGCAGCAAGTTTGCCGACACGGTCGCGCAGGCAGTGGCGTGGATCAACCATACCGTACTTCGCCGCGCGATGGTCATTCTCCTGATTACGGGAGGGTCGGTTCTGCTTAGTTGGAAGATGGCGCCGGAACCGAGCTACCTGCCGGCGGGAAATCAGAATCTGATCTTCGGGTTTCTAGTCACGCCACCAGGCTATAACGTGAGTGAGTTTACGCGCATTGCTGAAAAGCTCGAGAGCGGCGACCCGGAAAAGGGAGTGGTCGGCATTCGGCCCTTCTGGGAGGTGGACATTGGAACGCCGGAGTATGAAAAGCTCCTTGCCGATTGGTCGAAGATGGTTGAGTCAGTCGTTGTTCCGGGCTTCGAAGCGCAGATAGCGCAAGCGAAGGGGGAGATGCAGAACTCGGAGCTCTCCCGGAAGGAACGCAGGCAAGCGAGCCACAAGGTACGAGAATTGAAACGAGAGATCGCGGAATGGCGGGTGCCGCCTCCGCCGATCGATAATTTCTTCTATGTGGCATTCGGGGGCGGCGTTTTCATGGGTTGCTCAAGCAAGGACCCTGAGATCGTCAAGCCGCTCGAAAACGTGTTGAATTCGACCGGATTCTCTGTGCCTGACGCATTTGCCATTTTTTTTCAGACATCGATTTTTCGCGGTATCGGTTCCAGCAATTCCGTTGAGATTGAGATTCGCGGAGATCGGCTGGATGAGGTCGTCGAGGCCGCGCGACATGTGATGATGGCGTGCATGGAGCGATTCGGTTCAAGGCCAGAGGCGACACCGACCAACTTCATGCTTGATCGCCGTGAGGATCAGCTTGTGCCTGATCGTGTGCGTGCGGGAGACGTGGGGTTGACCGTCGCAGACATCGGAAACTTCGTTCGAGCTTGTGGCGACGGCAGAGTCGTGGGTCAGTATCGGGAATCCGGCAAGAGCATCGATCTGGCCGTGAAAATCGCCGGCACGGAGGATCCAACCAGCGGCGCGAACACGACCGCGAAGATCGCTCAGACGCCTCTGTTTGCGCCGACGGGGCAGATCGTGCCGCTTTCAGCGGTCTGTGACATCGTGAACACGACTTCGCCGCAGCAAATCAGCCACATCGAGACCCAGCGAGCCGTCAAGCTCACGGTTCGACCGCCGGAGGGGCTATCGCTGCCGGAGGTCATCGACGTCATCAATCATGACATTGTTGATGCGATGCGCGGCGATGGATATGGGCCGATGAAGGCGAAGATTGACCCGGGAGTTATCGTCGGGCTCGCGGGCAACGCGGACAAGCTCAAGAGCACCTGGGATTCACTGAAGTGGCTGCTGGGGCTTTCGTTCTTGATCACTTATTTGCTGATGGCGGGACTTTTCGAATCTTTTGCGTATCCGTTCGTCATTATTTTCACGGTTCCATTCGCCGTTGTGGGCGGCTTTGCCGGATTGTTCCTGATGAATGCCTGGACATGGGCCGATCCCGCATCGGCGATTCAGCAGCTCGACATGTTGACCATTCTTGGGTTCGTCATCCTGCTCGGCATCGTGGTCAATAATGGCATTCTCATTGTGCATCAGGCGCTTAACTTCATGAGCTATGGCATGCAGCGCGACGCGGCCATTTATGAATCCGTCCGCACGCGCATTCGGCCGATTCTCATGACGGTGCTGACAACGTTTTTCGCCCAGATTCCGCTCGTCATTCGACCGGGGTCGGGGGCTGAACTGTATCGAGGCCTCGGGGCGGTTGTGCTCGGGGGGCTCTTGATGTCCACCGTGTTCACGCTCATCGTGGTGCCGGCGATGCTCTCGCTCTCCATCGGCGCGAGAGTTCATCTGGGCCGCATTTTATTCGGGCGCGGTCGCAGTCTGCCCGTCACTGCTTCTTCTGCGGCGGTCGCGTCGAGAGAGTCCTCCATTGCATCCATTGATCGCGATGTCACGACGACGCCGGGAGTTCTTTAGGTGCAGATTCTGCGATACGCCAACAAAGATGGCGTCACTCGATACGGGAAATGTGCCGGCGCAGGCGAGGCGATTCCCCTAACGACAGGCCTATTTGATCCGTGGAAGTGGGGAGGAACTTCCGAGAGGGTTTCTGCGCGACTCGCCCCGATTGAGCCGCCCAATATCATCGCTATCGGGCGCAATTATCAGGGGCACGCAAAGGAAATGAAGGCTGAGACGCCTGAAACCGATCCGCTGATTTTTCTTAAGGCGACGACGGCGGTGATCGGCCCCGACGATTCCATTGTTCTGCCGCGCAGTGCGCCTGAGGAAGTAGATTTCGAGGCGGAATTGGGAGTCATCATTGCGCGGACGACAAAGGACGTCGGTGTGGAGGACGCGCTGGATTTTGTCCTGGGCTACACATGTGCCAATGACGTGTCTGCAAGGGATTGCCAAAAGCGACGCGACAAGCAATGGGCTCGGGGCAAGAGCTTCGATACGTTCTGTCCGATTGGGCCGGTCATCGTGCCTCGCGGAGAGTTCGATCCGACGCGGGCGGGGATCAGGTCATTTCTGAACGGCAGGCTGATGCAGGAGTCGAACACTGGTGAGATGATCTTCAGCGTCGCGGCGCTTGTGAGCTATCTCTCACACCAATTCACGCTGCTTCCCGGCACGATCATTCTGACCGGAACGCCAGAGGGGGTAGGGGCCGCGAGGACACCTCCGGTTTTCCTGCGTCCCGGTGACGAAATCTGCGTGGAGATCGACGGTATCGGACGATTGTCGAATCAAGTGATCGCGGCCGTTTGATCGTTCGTCCGAGATTCATGTCCTTCGTCGGTCTTCGAGGGGACACCTTCGCGCGTTGGGGGCCTTGAGAATTGGACCGGTTCTGAACTACCCCGATCAGCTACCCGATAGCTCGAGGTGATGAAGACGCAGGAATCGTTTCTCGCAGCGTCCCGGCTCTTCGTGCGCCATGGGACACACCTGGCGGCATCGGTTGAGGTGCATCCCGACCACGCGGATCAGGTGCGCATGAGCTTCGGTGACGCCCTGTCTGATTTTGCCGTGGTGGATGTCAGCAAAGGCGGCATTGGACTTCACTCCAGTGTGTTTCTGCCGAAGAACCTCAAGGTCGTACTGAAGATCAGTCAGACGGGCCCGTCGGGGGCTGAGGCCTCTCGACCGCTGACGATTCGGGCAATCGTGCGTCGCTATACGCTTGTTGATCACAGGCCGAGTTACCTCATCGGACTTCAGTTCGTGGATCCGGCCGGACGGGACGAGCAGGAGCTGGTTGGAATCTGCGCCGCGTCGAAGACCGCCGCAGCCGAGAAGTCAGCTGGGAGGAGCGAAGATGTATAGCGCTACCTCCGAGCTGCGTGACCAAATCCTGGCTTCCAATATTCTCACGGCGCCGCAGCTCGCAAAATACGAGTTGGAAGCACAAGAGACGGAATGCGACCTTGAGACGATTCTTCGAAAGAACCGCGTCCTGACCGACGTCAACCTTCAGGCACTGAAGGCGATTCGGTCGGGCCATGTCTATTGCAACCTTTCCGACTTCATTCCGCGGCTGCAGAACTCAGAACTCCTCGATGAGGAGCCGGCGCGCACGCATGTCATGTTTCCGCTCTTTGTCATTGACGGTGTGATCACCATGATCATGGAGGATCCCAATGACCTGGTGGCAGTGGACCAGATTCGGCGCATCACCAAACAGGAAGTGGATGTATGCCGTGGGTCGCGCAGCGAGATCATGGGGCTGATCGAGCGGGCCTATGGGGCAAGCAACTACCTTTCCGAGTCTTCGGTAGATGAATCGCTAACGAACGTGGCAGAGGCCGTCGATGGCGATGAGACGCGACCTGTCATTCGTCTGGTTGATAACCTGCTGAACGAGGCGATTCGGCAAAACGCGTCAGATATTCATATCGAGCCGGGCGAGAATCAGCTGCGAATTCGAATGCGTGTGGATGGCGTGTTGCGTGAGGTCTCGGCGCCGCCGCTGGGGCTCCA
>CAZCGF010000002.1:40854-67073 GCA_964498115.1 uncultured Planctomycetaceae bacterium
ATGATTCTCGTCTCGGGTCCGACCGGCAGCGGCAAGTCGACGACTCTGTATGCGGCGATGCGAGCAATCGTTTCTCCGCAGAAGAACATCGTGACCATCGAGGATCCGGTGGAGTATCGAAACAGTAACGTGCGACAAGTTCAGGTGAACCCGGAGGCCGACTTGTCTTTTGCGGCGGGGCTGCGGTCGATTTTGCGTCAGGACCCCGACGTCATCATGGTCGGCGAGATTCGCGACAAAGAGACGGCGCAGATCGCGGTCCAGGCGGCACTGACCGGACATCTGCTGCTTTCGACTGTCCACACGAACGATTCGATATCCGCGATCGCCCGGCTTCGAGATCTTGGCGTGCCCGAGTACCTGATTTCATCGTCATTGCTGGCAGTGCTGGCTCAGCGCCTTGTGCGCCGCAATTGTCCGGATTGCACAGGTCCCGACTCCCCGCCGGATTATCTATTGCGTGCGATTGGACTAGGCGCGTCCGACCTCGACTTTCAGCCCATGCGTGGCAAGGGCTGCCGTCGTTGCGTGGGGACGGGTTACCTCGGTCGCGCCGGGATTTACGAGTTTTTCGAGGTATCGGAGGAAGTTCGGGCCATGATCGTGCGACTGGAGCCTATCGAGGTGGTTCGCGCCGAGATGCGGCGTGCGGGCATGAAGTTCATCGTCCAGGACGGCATTGAGAAGATTCGCCAGGGCATCACATCGGTGGAAGAAGTCGTTCGTGTCGCAAGCAGTGGATAGGAAGCAAAGCGCGGGGCAGGAGCTGAGACTTCATGGCGAAATTCGTCGTCCAGTATTGCGACGCCAAGGGAAAGATCAAGAACGATCTCGTTGAGGCGAAGTCGGAGCGATCGGCGATTGCCCAGCTCGAGGCGTCCGGCAAGACTCCTATCAGCATCAAGGCGGCAACCGAGGCAAAGCGCAAGGAACCCGGCGCCAAGTCGTCAAAACCCAATTCGCAGTCCGGCAGGGTTCGGCGCGTACGCGGAGGGGGCGCTCGTCGACGGGCAAGGCTGGACTTTACACACCAACTTGCGGCGGTGGCCGAGAGCGGCATTCCGCTGATCGCCGGGCTTAAGGCCGTCGGAGAGCAGACAAAGCATCCTGAGCTGAGCGATGCGATCAATCGAATCGTGGGTCGTATTGAGGGCGGCCGCTCGCTGGCCGATGCGCTCGATGCGGAGACGACATGGTTTTCCGAGCTTTATGTAAAGACCATCGCGGCCGGCGAGGCGGCTGGAAAGGTTCCTGAAGTGCTGAATGCGCTTGCGAGGTACCAGGAGCAGGAGACGGAGACCCGCAGTCAGATTCGATCGGCAATGATGTACCCGATGATGGTGGTCGGCGCGCTGGTTCTTGCGTCCACGTTCATGCTGATATTCGTTGTGCCCCAGTTCGCGGCGATGTTTGACAAGTTCCACGGCCAGTTGCCCCTGCCGACGCGTATGCTGCTGGCGATCAGTGGAGCGATCACGCATCACTACGTGTTGGTGTCGATCGGATTGTTGCTGACGATCGCCTTGGTCCGATACGCGATGGGCTTCAGCAAGGTTCGGGCCTGGCTGGACAAGAGTGTCCTAAAACTGCCTGTTTTCGGAAACCTGCTCGTCGGCGTCTATATGGTACGTTTGATTGAGTTGATGGACCTGCTTACGCAGGCAGCACTACCGATCACGCAATCGCTGCGCGTGACCGGTGACAGCATGACCAACTCAGCGCTGAAGGCCGACGTGCGCGGAATGGCTCGTGCTGTGGAGGGCGGCAGATCGTTAACGGAGGCATTTGGCGAGACGCGCTGGTTGACGCCGCTGGTGAAGCGGATGCTGGCCATTGGCGAGTATGCAGGCCGGACGGACGAGATATTTGCGTATTTGAAGAAGTATTATGCGACGCAGACCGAGCGCAGCGTCAAGATGTTATCGACCTTGATAGAGCCGGTTCTGGTAACGGCGCTCGCCACCGTCGTTCTTTTCTTTGCGCTGGCCATATTTCTGCCGATGTGGAAGCTACTGAAACTGGTGGGCAACGGTTAGTTCTCGCCGTTCCGATGGGGGACACGGCAAGCGTACAGAGATCAATGAGAGCAACAGGGGCACTGCCCAGGAGTTGAATGAGATGAGCAAAAGAAGCAGCCATCAGAATCGGACGAAGGGTTTTACGCTCATCGAGCTTGTAACCGTGATCGTGATTCTGGGAATCCTCTCGGCGGTCGCGCTGCCGGTATATCTTGATTACCAGAAGGATGCGAAAATCGCGGCGTGCAAGGGCGTTCTCGGCGGCGTTCGCGCTGCCATCGCAAATTACTACGCCTACTCAGCCACAGCGAGCGGCGGCGGTACCCTTAGGTATCCGTCGATTACTGAGGTCAGGACTGCCGGCGCTGTGGTTTCTGACACCCTCGGTGACAATCCATTCGACACTGACGCGACTAAGAACAATGTCGTCGCCGGAGCAACGAAGGGCGTCGTCGTCGGTGGATCGGGTGGCTGGGCGTATCGAGCGGCGACCGGTCAGTTCTGGGCCAATACGAACACCGCCGGCATTGGCGAAAACGGGTTCTAAAGAACCGTCGGCCGGCGATCGCTTCCGGCAGAGGAAGATCCTCAATGGCCCGCGGCGCACTCGCCGTGGGCCATTGTCATTCTCGGCTCTTCTTTGAAGCAGGAATGCATGAGGCAAATGAGAAGAAAACCAGGTTCGGCAAGCGCCCGGCAAGCCGCAAGGGGCTTTACGCTCATTGAACTGATCACCGTGATCGGAATCCTGGGGATTCTGGCAGTAGCCGGGGGCGGCGCGGTTCTGACATCCATTGATTCAATTCGAACAAATGCGGCGGCTGCGAGGCTGACAAGCGACGTCCGACTGATGCAACGAATCGCCATGGCTTCAGGGCTTCGCACGTGGGTGGTGCTCAGTACGGGCTCGAATAACTATCAACTGTTCATGGAACACCCTTCGAATCCCGGTAAGGCCGGCCGGCAGGCGTTCACCCATCCGTCCAGCCAGGATACGGGAGTCATACAGTTCGGCACCGGCGATTTTTCAAATGTCGTCATCAGCAATGTCAGCATCAATTCGACGAGCGAGATTGAGTTCGACAGTCTCGGGGTTCCGCATGACGGTGCGGGAAACCCTCTAACGACAATCGGGCAGGTCACGCTTTCGGGCGGCGCCACGATCACGGTGTACCCCGTAAGCGGCATGGTCGAGAGGACATGATCATGCGGCGGCCAAGTAGTCGATTGGGCGCGACGATTATCGAGCTGGCGATGTGCATCGTCATCCTTGCAGTCGCACTACCGCCGCTGATGTCATCATTCATAGAGGCATCCAATCAATCGATACTTCCCGTTCGCGAGTCGAGTGCCTCGTTTCTAGTCGTTGAGAGAATGGAGGCGGTCATTGCCCGGCGATATCGAGGCACCGACGGATACTCAGCCCTTACGGTACCGACGGTCGCCGAGTTTCCCGATGAGTCGCCGGTAAGTGGATTCTCCGCCTATTCCAGGTCGGTTCGCGTTTCATACGTGAATAGCGACCTCAGTGCTGCAGTCAGCGACCAGGGTTACAAACTGGTGACTGTTACCGTGACCTGGGACGGGGGAGCGAGTCAGTTAGTCATTGAGCGCGTATTCGCGAACTTTGAATCATGAATCGACGCGATCGAAAAACAGTTCAAAGACCTCGTCAACGTAGCGCATTTACGTTGGTAGAGCTGATCGTATCGATGACGGTGGGCGTCATCATCACTGGGTCGGCAGGCTGGCTCATCTGGAGTGCCACGGACATACGCACGCAGGTGGCGGCTCGGGTCGAGGTGGCGGATACGGCAGCGACCGCGATGGAATGCATGGTGCGGTATGTCCGAGAGATTCAACAGGACGAATGTCCCGCGAATCCGACTCCGTGCCTCATGGGCCGCGCCCAGGTCAGCATGGCGACCGCCGACGAGCTTCGATTCGGGAAAACAGGATTGCGTTTGAGCGGCGCGCAAGTGGAGATGACAACCGACAACGCCTTGAACTGGCATCCAGTTGCCCGGGACGTATCTGAGTTTTCCATCGCCTACTTTGCCCGCGATGGCTCGGCGCTTGCGAGCTTTCCTCTGTCTCAGGCCGATCGGGAATCGATGCGCCTTGTCCAAATCACGCTGGCACTGACTCGCAGTTCGGAGACAGTGCGCCTGCGGACGGCGGTGTATCTCAGGAGTTTTATGGATGAAGTCACGACCGATCCCTAATCAATGTGCCGGCCGATTCCGTCGGCGTGGCGCCGCACTTGTTGCCTTTGTCGCGGCACTTCTCATTATCGGAACCTTCGTTTTGTGGGGCTTCGACCTGACGGGCACGACGGCAACGACTTCCCTCAGCCATTTCCTTGGAACGGGCGCACTTTATGCCGCGGAGAGCGGCATTGAGATGTCGGTCCGGGAGATCGGACTGGGCGTGGACTTTGATAACGAAGGTACTGGGACCATGGGGACGATATCGAACAACGGAAACTCTGCCGACGACCCGGCGATTGCCGCGGGGAGGTTCTTTGTGGAGCAAACCTCACCAAGTCCCCCAACGTACCGCGCCACCGGTCGGCCGAATCAGGTTCAATTGCCCTGGAGCAACTTTCGCCGGGTGATTGAGATTCGCACGGAATAGTCCCGGTGCGGCTGAAGATCAGGTAGTCGCCCCGGCATACCGTCGTGCGCCAAGGATGCGACGTCGGAGGAACGAAGACAGGGATGTCGAAGAACCGAAATATTCTTGTGATTCAGGTCGACGTCGAAGGCGTGCGCGCCGCAATCGCCGAGGCCGGCTCCGACTCCGTTTATATTTCAGACAGCTGCAGCTTCCCATCGAGCACGCAGAATAAAGAGTCGTGCCCGCTCTCCGATCAGCTTCTCATCGATCAACTAAAGTCCTACTGTCGAGGCAAGCAGCAGAGAATCGACGGCGTACTGTTTGTTTTGGGCGGCGCCGGCGTTTCTTCACATTATCTGGACATGCCTCCCCTGAGTGGAAAGGAGCTGACGCAGGCCACGCGAATCAAGCTGGCGCAGCAGCTCCACTTTCCAGTCGCCGAGGCCGTCGTGGCCGTCAAGTCGCTTAAGAATCAGTCCGGAGGCCAGCTTAAGGTTCACGCAACTGCCGGCCTAAAGTCGCACCTCGACAGAATCATTGACACGGCATCGCAACTCGGACTTCGGCTGCTGGGGATTTGCGCGGCCTCCGATGTGCTCGCACACGCCGTTGCGAACAGGTTTGACAATACAAACGGAATGCGCGTTGTCCTCGACCTGGGTGAGCAGAGCAGCACGCTCGTCGTTGTTGACGGCGGCACGCCCTGCATCTGCAGCGAAATACCCGTATCCGCCGGGGATATCACCGTCGCGCTGATGCGCCCCATCATTCGCGGCGAAGAGGTCATTCAGCTGGATGCGGCCAAGGCCATGGAGCTTCGCGATGAGGTGGGCGTCCCATTGCCCAGTGATTCGATCCCAAGCCTCGGAGTGACCGGTGACAGAATCCTGCCCTTATTGGAACCCGTGCTTCAAAAGCTGCTCAAACAGATGACGCAGTGGTTAGCATTCGCGACTACCGGCAAGAATCACATCGTGGAGGAGATCGAGCTGATCGGCGTTGGCGCGGCGATTCCTCAGATGGGCGAGGCTATCGCGGTACGATCCGGACTTCGTGTGTCTGTAAGCAACTGGCTGGATGAGCTAGCCAAGCGGACCAGTACGGATAGTGGCGCGAATACATCGGGGTATGGGCTATGCGCCGCCGCGGTGAGTCACTGGAAGAAACTCCCGGACCTCGTTCCGGAAGACGTTCGTCGGGAGGATCGGACCCGTCGATGGCGCAGGAGCGTTTCCATCTGCGCACCGATCGTCGCGGTGTCGATTGCGGCGATATCCGTGCCGTTTGAGAGCCTTGGCTCCGCGGTGGGTCAATCTCTCGCTGTCCGGAAGGCTCAATTGGCGGTCGTTCAGAACAATGTCAATCAGTGCGGAGAGTCCACTCGCGAAGACCAGGCAGTCACGCGCATCGAGGGCAAGTTCCGCCACTTCGTTGATGAATCGCCGGACTGGTTGGCGGTTCTCAAGGAGCAGACTCAGGTTTTGCCGCGTGAGTTTCGGGCGACAGAGTACAGCGGTGAATGGAATGTCCATGAGGCCAGCCTGACAGTGCGCGGTGATATCGTCACAGCAGACTCGAGCAGGGAATTCGATGATGTGGTGCGACAGACTGTGCTGGCTCTGCAGAAGAGCGAGCTCTTTCGTCGCGTCGAAATCGTATCCGCGAATCAGGGTGCTTCCGAAGGTGACACACGCCAATCGGGCTCAGTTGCGTTTCGGCTGGATCTTAGAACGCCGGTAACCGGCGGGGGGGCGAAGTGATGCGTCATAGCTTCACGAGTCAAAACCTCCGCAACTGGAGCACGCCTTTGCTTGGCCTCCTCGCGATTGTGTTCGCGGCGGGCTTTGCCGTCACCCGACCCTATCGCCTGGAAAAAGAAATCAACGAGCTGGCCATGGTCGGAGCAACCCTGAACCAATCGGCCCAGGTCCTGGAGCGGACGGTGACTTCTCCGGAGCAGCGCAGCGAACTGCGTGAGAAAATGCAGGACCTCACGCTCCGGGCAGAGGAAGCTCGAAAGCCGGGACTGCTTCAGGCAGAGCTGATGCAGACCGCGCGCAACGGGTACCTGGAGGTACGTGAAATCCTTCCAGTGTCGACCAGTCAGAATGATCCGAGCCGGGCGGAGCTTCCGAAATACCGCGTTTCTGTCGCGGGGAGTTACCGGCAAATTGCTGAGTACATGGAGGCCTGCACGCGTCAGCGCATTCCGGCACGCGTCCGGAGCTTTAGAGTCAGTCACGCGACCAACCCGGACGGAAGTCCGAGCGGCTTGTTACTCGCAGAGATCACGGTCGAGGGGTTTCTGCTTCAGGCATCGCCGCAGAATAACGAGCACACGGGATGACGGATCCGCGAACAAAGAAACTCGTGATCATTCTTGCGATCTGCGGTCCGCTGCTGATCTGGCGGCTTGTATTGCTCACGAAGTACCTGCCTGCCTCAGTCGAAGCAATGCCGCAGGAAACCGAGCCGCTGGAGGATACGCAGGATTTGGAACCGTCGCCTGTACATGCTGAGGTGTCGGCGCTCCTGGCTGATCCCGGCCTGCTTGAGGCGGCAACGCGCGTCAAGGATGGTCCGTGGGGGCGAGATCCGTTTGAACTGTCGGCGCAAGCCGCGCGGGAGGCGCCATTGGGGAGAACTGACTCCGTCGGCGCCCCAGTGCCGATCGCGCCGAAGATATCATTCACCGGCGTCTCTCAGTCCGCCGGTCGCTGGATGGCCATGGTGCAGGGTGATTTCGTGCAGGTGGGCGACAGAATTCAAGAGACCTATCGAGTGAGCCGCATCGACAAAGGTTCAATCACGCTTGACTCAGGCGGCTGGCAATTCCGTTACTTCCTCGGCGTGGAAGAGGCCCAGGTCCAACGAACGAAGGGGGCGCCATGATGCTTGTATTGCGCGTCATGCACGTAGCCGTCCTTTTATTGAGTCTGGCAGCCAACGCGGCTGCGCAGGATGTCGAATCTCCGCGCAAGTCGCAGCGGTCGCATAATGCGGAAGGCGAGGACTCCGCGGTTGAGACTTCGCCCAACGCGGCCAAGAATACGCGGATCACCGTTCAATCCGCCAAGGCTGACATCGTCGATGTCCTGCGCATGGTCGCTGTTCAGGGCGGATTGAATCTGGTGATCGGCCCTGAGGTAACCGGGGAAGTCTCCGCCTATCTCGAAGACGTCGACGTCAACACGGCACTGAGGGCGATCACCATCAACAATGGATACGAATACACGCTTGAAGACGGCGTTATTACCGTCTCCAAGCCGGTACAGGCGACTGGTGACCCAGCCCCTCCTCCGGTGGTGACGCGCGTATTCAACCTGCGATCGCAGGACGCCAACCGTGTTCGAGATGCACTGGAGTTCGCTCTTTCCGCACATGGCAAGATGAAAGTGCTGAACGAGAACAGCGATCTCAACTATGGCGTTCAGAACCTCAGCGCACTATCCGGCAATGCCTCGGGGAACAATGCAGGTGTCGGCGGTGTAGCATCCGGCGTCTCCTCGGGCACTCAGCAGCCGCGCGGCGGACTCACCAGCCGATTTGGAGATGCTGCAGGGGCGGGACAGCAGGCGCAAGCCATCAACGCACGTACTCTCGTCGTAACGGATCTTGAGGAAGTCGTAGATCGGATCGCGGAACTGATTGCGGATCTTGACAAGCTTCCTCCCCAGGTGCTGATCGAGGCGCGAATCGTCGAAATGAGCACCGATTTGCAGCGGCGCCTCGGGATCGACTGGAACGTCAGCGCACTGGCCAGCGGTCCGCTGATCGATCACCAGTGGCCGCTGAACAATCGGGCCGGCTTTGCCAGCGGCGCACAGATCATGCGCGACGTGAGCGGAAACCCGAAGGTCAGCGCCGGCATGGCCCTCGGAACGATTGACTTGACCCAGTTCACGGCACTCTTGCGAGCGAATCAGACAGACAATTCCATCCGACTGCTCGCGAATCCGCGGCTCTTGGTCTACAACAATCACAGCGCGAGCATTCTCGTCGGCGAGAGGTACCCAATTCTCCAGGCCACCATTACCGACTTCGGCACGGTAACAGAGGCATTCAGCGAGTACATTCCCGTCGGTGTCCAGCTTGAGGTAACGCCGACGATCACGCTGGATGGGCGCGTCAGCATGCTGGTTCACCCGGCGACCAGTGTGCTGGGTGATGACGTCGTGGGGACAACCGGGTTACACGTAGCCCGCATTCGCACGCGCGAACTCGACACCCGTGTCATCATGCAGGACGGCCAAACCGTCGTCCTCGGCGGACTCATCAGCGATCGAAAGACGCATCAAGCGAGCAAGGTTCCCGGGCTCGGCGACTTGCCGGGTTTGAGCGTGCTGTTTCGACAAGAGAGCCCAAGGTCCGAGCGGGTTGACTTGCTCGTGTTTCTAACGGCACACGTAGAGTCTGCGACGCACATCGACGAGCGAGACCAGCGTGTCTTCGAAATGTATAAGCCGCACTTCAAGCATATCGAACGGCTTCAGGATGTGCCGCTCCATTTCGAGATACCAACCGAATACGAGCCGGCTCGGCCCATGTTCAGCGATCCGCCGGTGGCCGCGGACGACGAGTTTGAGGAGGCTCCCGAGTCAGATACCGAGCCGCCGGCCCAAAAGCCTGCGTTTGATTCATTCAGGCGCCGCGATCGCATCAAGGCTGCGAACGCGGCAGTCGGTTGCAACGTTGGGACGAACCTTGGTGCAGGTCCGGATTCCAACGCTGGGTACGTGATTCGGATCGACGGCGCTTCGACAGAAACGACTGTTGGCGCGGACTCGACCAGCGCGAGACCCACCCAGATGGAGCTACGGGACCGACGAGCCAAACTGATGCCGAATTCGGCCCGCACCGCCCGGCCAAACGACAATCGGGCCCGCGGTGGGGCGTCTCTGCGAGTGCGACGACCCAGAACAATTGCTAACTCGGGAGCACGACTCGATGAAGAACCCTAAGCAGCAATCGATATGCCGGCTGGTCATCGCGGCGACAGTGGTGACTATCGGGTGTGGTTGTCACACGGCGAAGACAGACTCATCCACCATTGCCGGTTCACCGCAAGTACAGGTTGATCGACCGGACGATCCGGCCAACCTCTCGGACGCCCAGCGGACCGATCAGTTTTTTTACTCCTATGAGACCGGGATGAACATGATTCAACGCGGTCAATACGCCCACGCAATGGGCGCTTTTGAAGAAGCGCTTCGAATGAATCCGTCCAGCACGGAGGCCATGTTCAATCTGGCCGCGTGTTACGACTCGATCGGTGACCCGCTTCGGGCGATCCCGATCTATCGCCGGCTCCTGAGCGAAACGCCAAACGACGCTGATTGCCATGCCAATCTTGGGACTGCGTTTATCAAGATGTATCATCGCGAGAGGAGTCCGGGATGGAGAAAAATGGCCTGGGACTCCTGGAATCGTTCGCTGCAATTGAATCCGGAGCAACCGGAGATCAGACGATATCTCGAGCAATCCAAGCTGGATAACTAGGGGGGGACCTCGGGGGCCCACCGGGCAGTGGGTTCCATTACGCGGGATGTCCGGGTTTTGTCAGCAATTTCTGACCCGTTGGGCTGTGTTACTCCGGTGCGCTCGGGTTGCCAGCAAACGGCTCTAATCTGAAGTGACGGACGGCTTATGGCGGCGCTATCCAAGGACGAAATCCTCAAGACCATTCGCCAGTCACCCAGAGTGCCCGCGCCGTCGCAAACCGTATCGCGCATCCTCGCTCTGACGAAAGACCCGGACTGCGACCTCAGCAAGGTGTCTGAACTCATTCAACGTGACGGCGCCCTTACTGCACAGCTTCTTCGACAAGCAAACAGCTCCCTCTATGCCACGGCCCATGCCACATCCAGTGTAAAGGACGCCTGCGTGCGACTTGGCATCAAGCGCGTCCGGGGCGCCATCATCAACGATCACGTTGTTAGCGGCCTCGGCAAGGCATGTCCGCCCGGCTTTGATGCCAACAAGTTCTGGCAATCGGCGCTTGCCACCAGCGTCGCGGCTCGGGACTTATGCAGCAAACTCATGCCGGCGGCGGCCGAGGACGCCGGGACTGCCGGGCTCCTGTGTGACATCGGCATCGGACTTTTGGCGTATGGCATTTCCAATGATTACAAGCCCGTGCTGTCCGAATTGGCTGGGTCGCTCACACCCATGGTCGAGCGGATTGAGCGTCGGGTGATCGGCGTCACGCATTCTGAAATTGGGTCGGCGATCCTCGCGGACTGGAAGCTGGATCAGTCGGTCATCAGTGCCGTTCGATTTCATCACGAAGCCGACCCTGATCTGGATGGACCGGAAGCCGAGGCTAAGTTTTGCCGTATTGTCTCCGCGGCAGTGACTTGTTCGGAACTGGCTTTGTTCGGCACTGAGATGGAGACGGTCGATCGCCTCTTCACGCAGGTCGGCGCGTTGTGTCCCAATCCCGATGAGGTTGTAGGGACGCTTCTGGATCAACTAGTCGTTCATATCCAGCAGACCGCAGAAAGCCTGGCCGTCGAACTAGGCAGCACCGACGACATTGCTTCAAATCTTCAGGGTGCGCTGGGGGGATCAGTCCGGTCCGGCCCTTCGATCTCCTTTAAACCAATGGATCGCAGCCTGTTTGAAAACTAAAGGCCTTTCAATCGCACATTGAAGTACCGAGTCCCGCCGTCCTTTTCGCTGAAAACGGCTTCCGAGGACTTCTCTCCAATCCATAGCTAGAAACCCCTATAAACCGGGCTCGTCGCTCGGTGCCGGACCCCTTAAGATCCTAGTTAACTACCTTGATTCGCCCAGGTTGCGAACTCCGAAAGCGGTTCCGGAAAGTTAGTTACTGGGCTTCAACGGTGCTCTTGTTCTGTTGTCTGAACTGGACGCAGGCACACAGTGATCGGGCGAACGAGCACAATTCTGGCTCAAATAGAGCCGGTCCTCCTTGACTTTGATCACCCGTATTGGTGATACTGGACCCTATGTTGCCCCATTGTGTTTTCGCAATGGGAGGGAACGAGTATCGAAAGTAGTCCTTTTGATCCGGGAAGGAACAAGGGGTTGAAGCGATTCTCGTGCAACAGCGAGATCAAAACGGAGGAAGGGACCCACACCTAAGCTCGACAGTGGCCGGAGGGTGAGAAGCTTTCCAAACGCCGCTTTCTCCGCCGTGTTGCACGGACTCTTGCAGCACTTACGGGCTTACTCGTGATTCCCTGATACAGGTTTCGGAATCAAGGAAAGGGAGACGACAATGCTGCGACGGAAATCACGGATTGGCTGGGCATTTACCACTTGGATTTGTTGCTTTGCAGTTAGTGCTGGAGTCTCGTTCGGCGAAGTACCGAAAACCGTGCGGGTCGTTCTTTCGGGCGCAGACGCTCAGTCCGCATCGGTGGCCTACGAGGTCAACGGCCAATTGGTCAAATTGTTGCCGGCTTCCGATGGCAATCGCTATGTCAGCACGAGCGACTCTAAGTTGTCGCTTCATGTCGAGCATCCAGGTCTGGGTGCTTCCGTCACATCCGTCGCCCTCCCGGAGGTTTCGACGGTTTCAGTCCAGGTAGACCTTGGCGCGAAGACAAGTGCCCATGTGGTGGAGAGTGGTAAGTCCGCTTTCCGACCGGTTCCTGCGGCTGACTCACCGACGATGTCGACCATTGCCGGTAGCAGTCCGGTGACCGGCCAGCAGGGAGCTGCTCCGGTACTGAACATAACTGATTATTTTGCTCAGCTTCAGGCTAATAAGACGGCGGGCCCGGCAGCAAAGGGACAAAGCAATCCGACGGCCGGCCCTCGCGGCGGCCCCGCCAATGATGCGTGTGCCGCGGCTATTCCAGTAGGGGATGGCGCAACGGGATTTGACACGACAGGTGCGGATACCGATGGTCCCGCATTGCCGGCGGGCTGTGAGGAAGGATTCGGCCTTAGCTTGGGTCAGGATATCTGGTTCTGTTACACCGCGACCTGTGATGGCACTGCGACGGCAAGCCTCTGCGGCAGCGGCTACGACACACGAATGGCTGTGTACAACGGCTGTGCATGTCCTCCCACGACTCTCCTCTCCTGCAACGATGACTTCGCAGGCTGCGGCGGAAACGGACTTCAGTCCCAGACCTCGTTCCCGGTTACAAATGGCAACAGCTATCTGATCCGCGTGGGTGGATTTGGTACCGCGCAGGGCGCAGGTACCCTGAATATCTCCTGCGGCGGCGGCGGTGGCGGCGGCGGTGGCATGGGTGGCAGCGACGATTGCACCATGGCCGAGGCCATTAGCGGCGTCGGGCTTTATAGTTTCGACACCAGCGCGGCCGCAACGGATGGAAGCCCACACGGTGCCTGCCTCGCTTTCGGTGAAGATCAGATCGAGAACGACATTTGGTATTGCTGGACATCAGATTGCGACGGTACTGTGCGAGTTGAGACTTGCGGTCTGACAACGGTCGATACCCGAATCGCAGTTTACAGCGGTTGCAATGTTTGCCCGCCGACCGACGCAGAATTGCTGGCTTGCAATGACGACACTTGCAGCCTCCAGTCCCGTGTTCAGTTCGCCGCAGTCAATGGCCAGACCTACCTGATTCGCATTGGTAACTATCCTGGTGCTGGCGGTGGAGTTGGGCAGTTTAATGTGACCTGCTTGCCTCCCGCGATGGAAATCTGCATGCAGCCCGCCGGCAATTGCCAGGGTCGCGATCTTTCCGATGCGCGAACCAGCACTCGCGGCGCCTTCACAACTGCGGAAGATTTGGTTCCTGCGTCAAGCGGTAATATCACCGGCCTTTGCTGGTGGGGCACCTACGCCAGTGGCGCAGCCTCTGCGGATTCCTTCGAAGTTTGCTACTACGCGGATGCGGGTGGTTTCCCCGGTGCCGCAATTGCCTGCTTTAGTCAGTCGCTTGGCTCGCTGACCGTCGGCGGTCCCTCTGATACCGGCAATCAGATCGCCGGCATCGTCCCTGAATTTGGCTATACCGGTTCGCACGCGGCAGTTGCCGTGACTGGCGGCCAGTGCATCTGGGTCGAGATCACCAACGGCACCACGGGCAACACCTGGTTCTGGGAGATTTCGCCTCCAGGTAGTGGTCGAGCAGTTCAGCACGCAGGTTCACCGGGCGGCTACTCGCCTGCCGACATTCTCCTCGGAGTCGATCTTGCGGTTTGTCTAGATATCGCTCTAGGCGATCCGGCACCCTGCTTGCCCCCGCCGGCTATGAATGACGACTGCGGCGACTGTGACGCGATCACCGGCGAAGGCATCTTTGCTTTCGACAACAGCGGCGCTACGACCGACGGCCCGACTCATGCGGCCTGCTTCTTCTTTGGAGAGGACCAGATCGAGAACGACGTATGGTTCTGCTGGACTGCGAGCTGCGACGGCAGTGTCCAAATCCAGACTTGCGGCCTCACTGGTGTCGACACGAAGATGGCGGTCTACAACGGCCTCACCTGCCCAACGGACGACACTACGCTCATCGTTTGTAACGATGACGCCTGTGGTCTTCAGTCGAGTGTGACCTTTACCGCAACGAGCGGTCAGAACTACCTGATCCGAATTGGCAATTACCCCGGGGCTGCCCCGGGAATTGGCTCCTTCAACATCTCTTGTCTGGGAGTGGCCCCGTGCAACCAGCCTGCGGCTAACTGCCACACTCGAGACGTTTCGGATGCCCGCAACAGCACACGCGGCGTCTTTACGGCGGCGGATGACTTCACGCCGAACATGAGCGGTTCCATTACTGATATCTGCTTCTGGGGAACTTACTTCGACGGCGCAGGCGACTGTAGTTCGACAGGCCCTGACGCTTTCGTGGTCAAGTACTATGCCGATAACGGCAGCAATCTGCCGGGTGCGCTCCTTGCGACGTTCAGTCAGTCGGGCGCCACGTTGACCGTCAGTCCGAAGTTCCCGACGGGCAATCTGATCGCCGGCCTCGTTCCTGAGTACGAGTACAGCGCCAGCCACGCGGCTGTCCCTGTCAGTGCCGGAACGTGTTACTGGATCGAGATCACCAACCTCAACTCCGCGAGCTGCTCGTGGTTCTGGGGTATCGATGATGGTACGACCGGCAATGGTCGGCTGGTACAGGACGGAACTCCGCCCAATGGCTATGACGCGGCAGATGCAGAGAACGGACCCGATTTGGCATTCTGTCTGAATCTGGCTCTTGGCGATGACTCCGCATGTGCTCCGCCGCCGCCGGACAACGACGACTGTGCGATGGCACAGTTGATCGCCTGCAACAGCTCGGTCAGCGCGGACAATTCATCCGCTACGACGGATATCAATGATCCGCTCTTCAGTTGTGCGTTCTTTGGCCCGCAGCAGGGTTTCGGTACGCTCTGGTACACCTTCGTGGCCACAGATACCGAGGCCTTCGTAAGCCTTTGCAACAGCGGTGCGACGGATACGTTGCTGGCTGTTTACAGCGGCACTTGCGGCAATCTCACCGAGCTTGCCTGTAATGATGACGCCAGTTGCGGTCCGATCGGTCTTGGCTCGGAGCTCTGTGTCACCGGCTTGACCGTCGGCAACACCTACTACATCCAGGCGGCGTCGTTCAGCGGGGCTGACACGGGCGCCATCACGCTTGATCTGACCTGCCCGTGTCCGGAAGCGCCTCCCGGCGACCTCTGTGATGAGCCGGTTGGCCCGCTTGCAATTCCGTCAGTCACGATGGGCACGACGGTCGGCACCAGCATCGACACGGCTCCGTTCTGTGGCACGAGCATCAGCGCCCCCGGCGTCTGGTACACAGTAATCGGAACGGGCAACACGATAACGGCTTCGACGTGCACAGGCACATCCTACGACTCGAAGTTGAACGTGTACTGTGGTCCGTGTAACAACCTGACCTGTGTCGTCGGCCTCGACGACTTCTGCGGTCTCCAGTCACAGGTTTCCTGGTGCTCGCAGAGCGGCGCCCTGTATCGCATCCTGGTTCAGGGCTTCAGTGGAGCCACTGGTGCGTTTGAGTTGACCCTCACCGACAACGGCATTCCTTGCACGGCTTCGGTGCTCTGTGCCGCGGTTGGCGGGTGCTGTACTGACGGCGTTTGCGCCATCCGGACTGAGGAAGACTGTGCGGCGCTTGGCGGCGATTACCTCGGTGACAACACCGATTGTTCGCTCGTCGGCGGCATGAACCGCGAGTACAACTCTACTGTTAATCAGGCGATTCCGGATGCCAACGCGGCCGGTATCAGCAACACGATCAATGTGCCCGAGTCGTTCACCGTAGAGGATGTCAACGTGGACTTCAGCGCCACGCACACCTTTGTTGGTGACTTCTGCGTCACGCTGACTCACGGCGCGACCTCGGTCAACCTGATCCTGCGGCCGGGTGACGGTCTCAACGATTGCCACGCCGAGGCGCCCTTCGGATGCGGCGAGAACAACTACAACGCCATTATTCTCGACGACGAGGGAACCCTTCCGATCGAGGATCGGTGCGTTGCCAATGCCACGTCGCCTCCGAACTATGTGCCGAACAATCCGCTCAGCGCGTTCGACGGCATGGATGCGGCTGGTCCGTGGATTCTGACGGTCAGCGATAACGCCGGTCAGGATACCGGTACCTTCAACTCGTGGTCGCTGCACTTTGCCTCGGGCGGCAGTTCGCCGTGCGTAATGGAGCCGTGCGACACCTGTCCGCCGGGCACCATTGCCATCGTCGATGGCGGCGGTGACTTCTCCGGCTGGTGTGCCAGCGTGTCTCACCCGGGCAGCGTCAACATCAACGTCGTTGACGTAGATACCGCTGCTGACCGGGCGACGATCACGCTTGATAAGCTCTTTAACCAGCCTCCGGGCTTTGGTGGCCTTGTTCCCGCGATCCTGATCGACTTCGTGCAGGTCTGCCCTGATTCCCAGACAGCCAACACGATCGTCATCACGTCGGAGAACATTTCCAACCAGACGGGTGTCAATTGGCTTGACTTCCACTGGTTGCTCTTCGACGGTCCGGATGCGTGGTTTGACAGGAGCGCGTCGGGCTTCAGCGTCCTTCCGTTCCAAAGCAAGCTGTTCAGCAAGTTCCTGGATAGCCCAACCAACAATAAGGCCAGGGAAATCAGCGCTTACAACGGCGTTGTTCCGAACGGCGGCCTCTTCCAGCCGGGCGGTGGTGCTGCTCCGATCCAGATCGGTGTCGATCTGAGCGGTGCTGCTCGAGTCTCGTTCACTCTGAAGGAGTGGCCGACCCTTGACGGTATCGTGATCGCCGGCGGTTGCTGCCTTGGCCTTGACTGCGTCACCTTGACGCCGAGCGATTGTGCCGCATCCGCGGGACGCTACCTCGGTGACGGCGTTGCTTGTACTTCCACGGCATGTCTGCCGCAGAACGACGAGTGCAACAACTGCTCGCCGGTGACGACGGGCGTTCCGGTGAACGGAACGACGGAGGGTGCCACAGGTACGGACATCACTGCGTGTGCCTTCAACGATACAATCGACGTCTGGCACTGCTGGACGGCGGATTGCACAGGCACCGCGACCTTCGACCTGTGCGGTAGCGCGTATGACACGACGATTGCCGTGTTCAGCGCATGCACCGGCGGCACGCAGCTCGCCTGCAACGACGACTTCAACTGCGACGGAGTCGGCGCGAATGAACTGCAGTCGCGAGCAACACTCTCGGTCACGAACGGCACGACGTACTACATCCGTGTGTCGGGATTCAACGGCACGACGGGCAACTACACGTTGAACGTCAGCTGTGCTCCAGGCGGCGGGACGGGCTCCGGTCGAAGGAACGGACCTGTTCAGGCGACTGGCACTCAGCGCCAGTGATTTAGTTGACATTCGAGCCCTTGGCCGGATCTGCCCCGGCCAAGGGCCTCGATTTACGACTGGCGGCAGAAATCGGCGGCATAGTTGTCGATTATCGAAGCGTGCGAATGGGGAACGAAGTTTTAACTCTGGTCCGGCCAGTGAATAAGATGAAGTCAGGAGAAGGAAGAATGAAGACGCGAACGCTTGTGACAGCCTGCTTGACCTTTGCTTGCCTTTTGGTGGCGTCGGTAGCTCAGGCCGGAATGACGGTCAAGCTCGGCGGCGGCTGGGAAGCTGAGCTCGGCGACCCGACTGCCATCGGCATTAATGTGGACACTGTTGGAAACGACTTTATCGCCATCGAACTCTCGAAGGACTTCAGAAGCCCGCCGCTTCCGAATGGTAACTTCCCGGGTCTCGACATCATCTTCCGCCAAATCGGCGGCGATGCTGGTACGGTCCCCAATATCGTGATCCTCGATGAGTCGGTCACGAATCAGACTGGCACAGATTGGACCGACTATCACATGACGGTCGGTACCGGCGGCAACGTCTGGTTTGACACGATTGATTCTGCTGGGTTCAGCATGAGCCCGTTTGCCAATAGCATGTTCATGGATCCCAGCAACGTCTTTGGCGGCAATCCGAGCCGGGCGACCGACCTGTGGGCGGTTGGCGGCGTTGTCTTCAACAATTCATCCTTCTTCCCCGGTGCGGGTGGTGGTGAATTGGTGATTTCGGTTGATCTGAGTGGCGACGATGTTTCGTTTGTCCTCAGCGAGTATCCGACTCCCGAGCCCGCGACGGTTGCTCTGCTTGGCCTTGGCTGCCTTGCTTGCTTCCGCCGCCGCAGCCGCTGATTGACCTGACCCGCCGTCCCTGTGGCGGTCGATTCCAGGGCGTTGTTCGGCGGTGGTGTTCAATAGAGGCAAACCTCCGCAGGGCAGGCTCCGAGTCGCTCTCTGGGGCATGATTCGATCTGGCTTGGCCATTTAGTCCTGACTCTTGATCAATTGAAAGGCTCCGTCCAGCTTGCTTGGGCGGGGCCTTTCTCGTTTTGTCTGACCGTTACAGTACTTGGCGCCCTCCTTACCTCGAGAAGTCAGGCGAAGGGTCTTGAGTGCCCTGGGTGTCCCTGCCGAGGCCTGTCGAAGACAATTCGGTACAACGGAGGCTTTCAGTCCTTATCGCCGTTGAAATCACGCCAATCGCGACCGATAGGGCCTACTGTATCCCAGCACCGGAATAACCCGAGTTCAGCGGCGAAAAAATCCCCATCCCAGCCATCGGCACGGGGCTGAGGGTCATTTTCCATGCAATGGGGTGCAATTCGACTCTGGTATGAGTCTTGCTCAATGTGCTCTGCGGAAATGGTCAGACCTGACTGGCCGTGAAACCCGAATGTGTCGCTTTCTGGCGGAGTTCGATCCCTGTTTGGGTCTTGGATCGACCAATCGAGTCGCGGCTGAGACGAGTCATACGAGAAGAACCAAGTGCATGGAAGGCCCCTTATTCCGGGAGGCAAGGCGATGACGGAAATTCGCAAAGAAGGCGAGCGCCGAATTGTTCCAAGGTGTGAATCGAATTCGGGTGACCCCCCGGACGAAGCTTTTTTCGACGAAATGGGTCTTTTCGGCAAATCCTCCGCGTTCAGAGGCGTTCTTTGTCGCATCCCGGCTGCATCCCGCGGAACAGCGCCGATTCTTATTGTGGGAGAACATGGGACCTGCAAGGAGCGTGTCGCCCGAGCCGTCCATTATTCCTCGCAACTGGCCGGTGGTCCATTCGTGGCGGTTGACTGCGCCTCGCTGCCTCGCCAGTTGGGTGAAACGGAGTTGTTTGGCAACGGCCGCCGCGGCCTCATCGAAGCATCCGAGGGCGGCACTCTGTTTCTCGATGATATTGCCGAGTTGGCCATCTCCGTTCAGGCCAGATTGGCACATTTTCTTGAGACCGGTCGCATTGGCGGTCGCGAAAGCGCCTCGCCTCGCAAGGTAGCTACAAGAATCATTGCGTCGGCATCCCCAGAGGTGGATCGGCTTGTCACGATGGGGTTGCTTCGATCCGATTTGCTCCAGCGAACTGCGACCATGCGGCTGGATCTGCCGCCTTTGCGGGCGCGGTCGGAAGACATCGCGCCGCTAGCCCATTGGTTTGTCAGGAAGCTCGCGGCGGAGTACGGCTGCAAGCCGCCGTTACTGGAAGATGCGACTATTTCGGTGCTTCAGCAATATCGCTGGCCCGGCAACGTACGGGAGTTGGAGGTACTTCTCCGTCAACTTGTTTTGAGGCACCCGTCTCAGTCAATCGGTCCCGCTGACTTGCAGTCACAGATGACTTCGATGGCCGCAACGAGTCTGGACTCCGATTGCTCCCTTGCACAGGCCGAGTTGGTTCACATTCGCAATGTGCTGGGAAGGGTCAAGGGCAACAAGACGCATGCGGCTCGTATCCTGGGGATCGATCGCAAGACACTGCGTCAAAAGCTGCGGCAGCCCGAAGACCATGCCGTCAGTTCAAGGGGCTGATACGGCGGCCGCAATGCACGATTGATCGCTGGCCTGACTCGCCTTCGGCGACTCATGAGAGCAGGGTTTCCCTGTGAATTCGACGCCTCAAACTTTGACTTTGCCACCCTAATTCGTTAGCCTATGGTTAAGAGGCGGAGGAAGGTTGAGGCCTATCAACTATCAGGGTGGAGTGGGCCCCAACAATCAAGTCGGAAGCCCGTAGGCGCGAGCCGTACTGGTTTCCGACTTTTTTTATGTGTGTACCGACTTTGGCTGATCGAATTGGTCAACTCTCGACTTCGGCAGAGCCTTCCTCGGGAACAACTCCACCTTCCTGATCGAGTCCCTCCTGAAGGTCTTTCTTGCATATCTCTCGCAATATCGTCGTCGCATAGCAGCCGGAATCCAGTGCGAAGGCCAGCTCTACATAAGCGCCGTGATCGTCGCCTCCACGATCGATGTGAAGGTCTTTCATCGCGAAACGCAAAGGGCGCCGCGAGCCGTGAACCTTCATGCCTTTGACAGCCCGAAAGTCGTCAGGTGTTACTTGCTCCGAGTCGAGTATGGCCTGCTCGATGCGTCCCGGTTCACCCTGACTACATGTCATCCGCGCGCCGAAGATGGGGCCTGTCGGGGATATTTCAAACGATGCGGCACGGGGAGCTTCGGCTGCGGCGTCCGTCACCAGAAAGACCGAACCATTCTCGTGCTTGCAGGCAAGGTCACCCTCCATGACGCGATCGAGTTGGTCGAGCCGCAGGGCAAGGCATCGGTTGAACAATGCGGACTGATAAGCGCTGACGAAGAATTTTCGAAGGCGCTGGTCAATCGCGTGAAATGCACGCTTGTGCTTGCCGCCGGATCTGGCCATGGCCCGGCATGCCCGAGCATTGTCGCGGAAGCCATATGGCCAAGCCTTGGCGGCCGCCTCGTATTCGCCTGCGTCATACAGCTGTCGGGCGCGCAGAACCTCGCCTGTGTCATGGGGGCCTGCCTTCCCGAGCATCAAGTCCATGACAAGACCGGCGTCGCGCTGAAGGACGGCGCGTCCGATCGTGCCGGTATCGCCACGTGAACCGAATCGCTGGCTACCGAAGTAGTTGGGCACACCTCGCTTGTGGAGTGTCTCAAGAACGCTCTCCAAATCACTGAATCTCCCAGGGTCGCAGTCTCGCAACTTGATGCGAAAGCGATTGCCACGCAGGTGCCCGATCCGAAGCTTGTTTCCATGTCGACTCACCGAAAGGACGCGAATGCGGGGAATGTCGAGGGACGCGACTTTCTTGGGGTCGATGTGCTCAATGCTCAGCGTCTGGATGGTGATTGCTCGGGCATCCTTCAATCCCGCCAGGCCAATATCGCGTGACTGAACACCGAGGGCCCGGCCGATATCGTGGATGGCTCTCATGGTGGCGAGGCCGCGTTTTTCGATCGTGAAATAGATGTGGTCGCCGCTGCCGCAGGGCTGGTAAGCGGGGATCTCCTCGACGAGGAAGTCTTCATAGCGGCGTTTGATGGCCCCGGGCATTGCGGGCACGTCGGCCGTCAGGAAGGGCAGGGCATCCGTTGGGGACATGGATTCGGTGATACTCATATGAATCAATGTAAGTGGAGTTGACCTCGAAGGCTACCGAAGTGTATATTGAAGATGTCGGATGTGGTTTTCGGTCCATCTCTTCGGCCGACACATTCGGCGAGGCTCATGCCGAAAATCGCCCGATTCCCAGCTGGGTCGCGCGGCTTTCGACATCGGCCTGGAGTCTGTTGCAGGTCGATTTTATGGATAACGACGCGCTTGAGCGCTGCCAGGCGACCCTTGGCTATCAGTTCGCCGACCCTACCCTCCTTGTGTCAGCTCTGACGCACGCTTCCATCGCTACGACCCGCCTACAAAGCAATGAGCGCCTGGAGTTCCTTGGGGACGCCATACTGGGAATGGTGGTTTGCCGGTATCTGTTCGAGAAGTATCCAGAGTATCTCGAAGGTGAATTGACCAAGATCAAATCGTCAGTGGTATCGCGCAAGACGTGCAGCGAGATCAGCGAAGAAATCGGCCTACCGGAGTTCCTGTTTCTCGGAAATGGGATCGCGGGTCGATCGAAGTTGCCGACGTCGCTCTCGGCCGCCGCGTTGGAATCGTTCATCGCCGCGATGTTTCTCGATGCCGGCCTGGATCGGACGTCGGAGTTCATTCTCAAGCATTTCGTCAGTCACATTGATGCGGCGGTCGCCAGCGAGCATCAGCACAACTACAAGTCGCAGCTCCAGCAGTTTGCCCAGAAGAACAGCGGTGACACGCCGTCATACGAGGTGCTCGACGAAAAAGGGCCGGACCACGCCAAGTGCTTTGAGATTGCAGTCTGCATCGGCGGGCGTCGATTCAAGAGCGCCTGGGGCCCAAGCAAGAAAGACGCAGAGCAGAAGGCTGCGCTGAACGCGTTGATCGAGCTTGAGTTGATTCCCGTTGAAGCGGCGATGGCCTAACCGTGCACACAGCATAATTCCACATCATCATGCACCTGTCGGCAGGCGCAGGTCTGCGGCGCTGAATAGCGAATCGAATGCAAACCCTGCTGCACAGATGTTTTGCGCGGCGCCTTGGCCGCGATCGACAACGGCGACGATCTTCTCCACAGTCGCACCCGCCTCGCTAATGGTTTTGGCGGCTTCCAGGACCTGCCCGCCGGTGGTGGCGATGTCTTCAACGAGCAACACGACGTCGCCTGGCTTGATGCGCCCTTCGTACATCTTGCTCGTGCCGTAATCCTTCTTTGCGTTTCGGATGATGACGAATGGCAGACTGGCCGCCATTGCAGCCGCTGCAGCGAGGGCGACACCGCCGAGTTCCGCGCCGGCGATGAGTGTCGTTCGTTGGGAGGCCTTCCCGGCGAACAGCCGACCAAGTTCGGCGAGGATGTCCGGCTGAGTTTCGAAGAGATACTTGTCCACGTAGAAGGTGGATTTTTTTCCTGAGCGGAGCGTAAAGTCTCCCTCCAGATAGGCGACGGATCGGATGCGCTCGGCAAGCTCTCGGTGTGTCATGACTGATTCCGAATATTTCCTTAGTGCTTTGGTGCTTGGTACTTCATCCCTGAACGTGCGGGCTGTGCTTCGGATCCCAGCGGGTGTTGAGCTGGTGCGGCACTCCCACCAGGTCACAGAGCTTCCCGACGACAAAATCCACGAGATCATCTATCGATTTCGGGCGGAGATAAAACCCCGGTGAGGCGGGACAGATGATACCGCCGGCCCGGCTGATTCGGAGCATGTTCTCCAACTCGATTTGCGAAATGGGCATCTCCCTGGGCACAAGGATTAGCCGGCGTGCTTCCTTGAGGTGGACGGCCGCGGCTCGGGAGATGAGATTCGCTCCTGTTCCCGACGCAATGTCGCCAAGGGTATTGCTGCTGCACGGACACACGATCATCCCGTCGGTAAGGAATGACCCGCTGGCAAGCTTGGCTCCGACGTCACGATAGGGGTATGCCGTGACCAACGAGGCGAGGGCCTCGCCAACTAATATCTGCGGAGTCGGGTCGGCGATTTCGAGTTCATCGACGAAGAGCTGCCTACCGTGCGGGGAAATGACCAGGTGGACGTGAGCCCCACCTTCAACCAGCGTCTTTATCAACCGAACGGCATAGGGTGCTCCACTTGCACCACTGACGGCGACAACGATTTGCTTGGACATGCGTTACTATTCCGTTTCAGTTTGCGACTCTCGTTGCATCATGGACAAAGAGGCAAGTCGCTCCTTGGCCTCCAGCGACCAGCAGCTTTCGGGCTGCAGAGTTGTCAATTCAGTCAGCACCGAGCGGGCTTCGGCGACCAGTGAGTCCTCCTGCAAGACTTCCGCAAGGCGCATGCGGGCCTCTGCCACTGCCGGGCGATCCCGCAAGTCCTCCACGGTCTGGCGAAGTCCGAGGATTCGCCTGCTGATCGCGCGCTCCAGCATTTCGATTCTGACTCGGGCGTAGTCCGCTGTCATTGAGTCCGGAAAGGCGGCAATGAGTGCGACGAGGTTGTCGCGGTATATCGGCGACGTTGTGTCGAAACGAAGCATGAGTTGGAGTGGATGAACCATTTGATCGACTTCGCACGACGGCGCAACGAAGACTTCTGAGTACTTAATCAACGGATCCGGCAGGCAGGTAGAGATCATTTCATGAAGCCTGTTAGCCTGGAGTCGTGCGAGCTTCAAATTGACGCCGAGCCCGGCGGCCGGGTCGGCCTTTTGAAACACAGACTGACGAAGTTGCGGTCCGACGGCCGGGCGCGTGGAGGTCACCGGTTCGGCAGGTTGAATCAGCGGCTCAAGCAGACGCAGAGCCTCGTCGAGCCGCCCCGCCTGAGCCTCAAGGATGGCGAGCTTGTACGCGGCGACAGCCGCCAGGGATGAGTCAGGGTATCCCTCTTCAATCGATCTCCAGGTGTGACGCGAAGACACGCTGGGAAGATCCACCCGGAACTCGAGCCACAAGTCTCCTAAGAACCGGGCTTGGTTGATCCTCGCATCCTGAGCCTGGCCTTTAAGAAAATTCACCGCAGCCGCATACCGAGACCAGGGGAAGTGTTTAAGAAACTCGTCACAGCGAACGATGGCCCAGGCCCGATCGTCTTCGGCCTTTACGACGACTCGATTGGCTACTTTCTTCAGCTTCTCTCGGTAAATGGCTTCGTATGAGACCTCCGAGTGGGAACCCCAATCGTTGGTGGCGAGGCGGTGGGCCTCCGACGAAATGTCTATCGGGGCAAACATGCGGGCGCTTCGCCGGCCAAGGTCGTGCTCAAGAATGCGGAACTCCAGCTCGTCCCGGCCGACCTGCGTGTGAAACAGCACCACGGGAACGGCGAAGACAACGGCCAGCACAGGCGGGACGCCACCCGGGCGATAGTCAATCAACCGGGCAATTGCCAACGCCAGCGCGCAAATGACACAGGAAGTCAGGATCGCCAGCACCCAAGGCGCGTACATCAGCGCCTTGTTCTGGATAGGCACACCGCTGGACCCCGCAGGTTCCCACGAGGCGGAGACAAAGTAGATTCCGACCGGGACTAGTCCGAGAAGTGCCGACGCGAAACGAAAAGAGAACCTAAACCTGGGAAGCGACGCCAGCACGCAGCCGAACAGGACCGTCAGGCCAAGCCATGGCATGGCGGCCAGGAAAATTACCATGGCTGCAAACAGGATCGAGAAAGGCAGACGATAGAGAATCGATACGAGGATCGGGATCGAACAGGTCGACGCGAACAGGAGTCCTACGATGACGCTGTGTATTGGCACCGCATCAACGCTGATTGGAAAAAGCAGGAATTGCGAAAGGGTGACCTGCTCCTGGCCGGATGGGTTGAAGGAACGATACATCAGATCGGCATAACCGGAGTACTGCCAGGGGGCATAGGCCCCGGTCCGAAGCCAGAACATGAAGCAGCAGAGGCCTGCGAAGAGCAGCGCGAGCAGGCACAGCATGAGAACGGCGCGGCGGCGGTACTTTGGCGCAGTCCGTGACCAAACGTCTACGAAGTGCGTGGGCGCTTCTTGGGGCTGCGAAGTAAACGGAACATCGCTCATCACGACTTCCAAGCCAGGTGAATCGTGACCACGCCCAGGGTCAGCCGACAATGCTCAACGCGGGCGAAGCCGGCGGCGGTCAGGCGCTTTGCCATCCCTTCCGCGTCCACAAATGTGGAGACCGATGCTGGAAGATACTGGTACGCGCCTGTCCGATCGCGGCTGATCAGTGCTGCCAGCAGGGGAAGGACGCGGGACAGATAGAACATGTAAAGCCCGCCCAGCAGCGGCGCTCGCGGCGTCGAAAATTCGAGTATCACGAATCGGCCTCCGGGACGCAGAACGCGATATGCCTCGGAGAAGCCCTGTCCTAAGTCCTGAAGATTTCTGACACCAAACGCGCAGCTCGCGATGTCAAACGACTCATTCGCAAATGGCAGATGAAGTGCGTCCGCCTGAAACCATTCGATTTGACTGTTACCGCCGGAGCCTGTGCGGCTTTGGGCTCGTCTCAGCATCCCGGATGAGAAATCGCATCCGACAACGCCGCTTGGATGAGCTGCGGCGAACGTGCGGGCAAAGTCCCCGGTTCCGCAGGCAAGATCAATCACGCGGTCGGTGGTCGTGACGGCGGCCAATTTCACGGCCTTCCTTCGCCAATATGCATCCCGCCCCAACGACAGCCACCGGTTCACCCTCTCATATGTCGGCGCGATGGCATCGAACATCGCCTGCACGCGCGCAGCCTTGTCGGGCTGACCGTGCGGATCGGAAAGTCGGGACTCATCCCATACCAG
>CAZCGF010000002.1:67173-76628 GCA_964498115.1 uncultured Planctomycetaceae bacterium
GTGAAACTGTCCCCGCACTCTGGGCACCGCCTCGAAACAAGTCCGGTGAGGTTGTAATCGCAGCTTGGGCAGAGGTGCAGCGGGCTTGCGGGCACCGGCAGCTTTTCTCTGGCTGCGTCCAGGCTGTGTCGCTCAATCATTCGTCGATTCCGTACTCGCGCCACCGTCTTTCGACAAGTCCGCGAATCTCGTCAGACATGACCAGCCGCCGGGGCCAGTCGCGCACGATGCCTTCGCCGGGAATCTTGCGAGTCGCGTCGATGCCCATTTTACTTCCTGCGGCAAGATAGGGCGCGGAGTGGTCGAGAATATCCATAGGGCCGTCCACGATAAACGTATCACGTCTCGGGTCCACGTTAGCACCGACCGCGAACATGACTGCCTGCTCATCGTGGACGTCGACGTCGTCGTCGACGATGACGATGAACTTGCTGAACATCATCTGCCCGGCGCCCCAGATGCTGCTGGCGACTTTGCGTGCCTGGAGAGGGTACTCCTTGTGAATCTTGACGAAGCAGAAGTTGTGAAAGGCGCCCCATTGCGGCAGGTTGTAGTCGACGATATCCGGGACAAGCATCTGGAGGAGCGGCAGAAAGACGCGCTCGGTGGCCTTGCCCATGTAGTAGTCCTCCATCGGCGGCAGGCCGACGATGGTGGTCGGGTAGATGGGGCTCTCCCGATGCGTGACGGCCGTGACACGGAGCGTCGGAAACTCATCCGCAAGGCTGTAGAAGCCGGTGTGATCCCCAAAGGGACCCTCGCGGGCGGTCTCGCGCGCACTCACGAAGCCCTCGATGACAATCTCCGCATTTGCCGGCACGTTGATCGGAATTGTCTTTGCCGGTACCAGTGGGATGCCGCCGTCATTGAGGAATCCGGCGAACAGAAGTTCGCTGACGTTCGGCGGGAGTGGGCAGGTCGCCGCATAGGGCAGGACGCTTTCACCTCCGAGGACAATGGCGACCGGCATATCCTTGCCCTCCGCTGCCCACATTCGGTGGTGCCGCGCTCCATCATGGTGCATGTGGCAATGGAATATCGCGGACTTCGCACCGGTGACCTGTATGCGGTACATGCCGATGTTCGGCTCGCTGCCGTCGGGGGCGGTCGTGTAGATACCCGCCAGCGTGATGTATCGACCTTGAGCGGCGTCATAAGTGCCCGGGATTGATGCCGCAGAATCCAAGCTCGCTCGATTCCGTCCGACAATGACATCCTCGTCGTTTCCCGCGTCGTGGGGCCAGCATTTGATGATCGGTAGTGCCAGCAGGTCGGCATCGTCGATGTGAACCACTTCCTGGCAGATGCCGCGCTTGACGACCTTCGGCCCAAAGCCCGCGATCTTTGCAAGCTCTGGAAGCATCTTCATCTTCTCCATAAACGATGTCGGCGGTTCCGGTTTGATGAGCTTCTGGACCTTTGCGGCCAGGCTCTCAAAGTCTTCGCAACCCAGTGCCATACGCATTCTGGCGTAACTGCCGAAGAGGTTGATTGCCAGGGGGATGCGACTTCCCTTGAGGCGATCGAACAGAATCGCGTGTCCTCCGGTGCCGCCGTGAACTGGATCGGTCTTCGGTGCGCCGCCCAAACCCTCAGGACTGGGCGACTTGCTCATTCGATCCGCGATTTCAGTGACTTCCAATAGCGGATCAACTTCTGCGCGGATTCGCTTCAGCTGACCCGCCTTCTCCAGAGCGCCCACGAATGACCTCAAATCTGTATACGACACGCCGAACTCCTTCACCGCAGTCTGCCCCACCAGAATCGCTGAATGTTATCCGCAGAACGCCCCTTCGGGAGCGTTCAGTACTTTCACCAATTCTCGGACCTGAGGCGGCCAATCGGAAGTTGGGCTTCTGGGGGTCCGATGAGTCGATTGTGCATACCCGTCGAGCTCCGATGGCGATTGGACGCGGATAGGGGGCGATACTTTTGGCTGACGGTCGGAATGAAATCGAGAACGATGGCGAGGAACATACCTCCTCCGCCGATTGGCTCATTCCACTTGAACCCTGGAGTGGGCCAGCCTCATCGGATGCCCCGGATGGCCAACCCGAGGAATTGGGATCGCGTATTACCGCAAACACCACCGACCGTGCGGTGCGCAGTCATCGCAAGGAGGCTAGAAAATCGATTGAGGGAATCTGGGTGCTCCTTGAGCCCGACGTGAATTGCGGCGGCAGTGCGCAGGTCGAGTGTCCACTGGTTGACATATCGATTTCAGGTTTCTCGGTCATTTACGACAGGCCGATCAGTGTCGGTATGAAGGGATATGTTTCCTATCGAAGCACATGCGACAAACCGATCCGCGTCGCCTTCGCAGTCAGGAGATGTACGCGTCTGTCAGAGTCACGCTATCTCATAGGCGCAAGTCTGGGCAAGAGGCTCAACATCGAAGATCGAAGGCCGGCAAAGACTCGTCCGGGTCGCCAGGTCGTTTTGGGTGTCCGAGCTCGCCGGATTCTCGCTGAGACGCCTACCGAAACGCCGGCGCTGCCAACTCACGAGTTCCGACTGCCAGTCCCGCACGTCATCGCGCCCCCAGCCGGTGAGACAGAGGAAATCCCTCTGGCGGATGATTGAGCACCTCTGAGCATATCGCGTCTCTGGTCGCACGGGCCGTCGATTGACGATTCTCCAGTCGATACTTACCGTACATTGTCTGATCAGGCTTTGGAGCCCTTTTTCATGGTCCGAACGCTCAGCGCTGTCATACTTCTCTTGCGACCAGCCCAGTGGATCAAGAACATTTTCTTGTTTGCGGCGCTGGTATTCGGTGCTCGCCGAAGCGAGCCGGAAGCCATTTTGTTGTGTGGAACGGCATTTGTGATTTTCTGTCTGCTTTCCGGAGCCGTATACGCCTTCAATGACATGCGCGACTATCGTGAGGATGCACTGCACCCCACGAAGAAACGTCGCCCCGTCGCAAGCGGCGTGATTTCCCCTGCCATGGCGGGCGGAATTGCCGTTTTGCTGGCCATCGTCGCCTTGGCTTGGTCCCTGAAGCTCCCCGACGGCTTCGCCGTTACGGCGCTTAGCTTCCTGATTCTCAATCTGGTCTACACGCTATGGGGCAAGTACCAGGTTCTCTTGGACGTCATCCTGATTGCCATGGGTTTTGTCATGAGGGCGTTGGCGGGTGCCCAGGCGATCGACGTAGAGGTGTCGGCGTGGCTGATTATTTGCACCTTCACGCTTTGCCTTTTCCTCGGCTTCGGAAAGCGCCGCTGCGAACTAGCAGTGCTGGAGACAAGCGAGAAAGCAGCGGCCCATCGGGCCACGCTCGCACGGTATAATCCGGGTCTTCTTACGCAACTCCTCGCGACCAGCGGCGGCATCGCGGTCATCACTTTCCTTCTCTACACGCTCGATCCCAGTACTTCGTTCCACTCGCTCGTTTTCACTGCGCCGCTCGTTTTCTACGCCATTTTTCGTTATGCGACGGTCATTGAACTTGGAGAGCGGACCGGGCCGACCGATGTACTGGTGAATGACCGTCCCTTCCTGTGTACCGCGATTGCATGGACGATCATCACGATGGCCCTGGTCATTTACGGTGAGCAGATTGAGAAGTATCTACCGCGGTTGAGATACCCTGGCCAGACTCACAGCCAGGTCATGTCCGACAAATAGCACCTGTCAGAATAGTGGTGGGTGGCATTTCAGATTGGATTTCGAGGCTTACATCGTGGCTCAGCGAATTGCGATGATCGCCATACTGATTCGCGAGTACGACGAGGCGATTCGCTTCTACAGGGACAAGTTGGGCTTCGAATTGTTGGAGGATACAGACCTCGGCAAGGGGAAACGCTGGGTACGAGTCGCGCCGCCTTGCAATAAATCGGCCGAGTTCCTTCTGGCGAGGGCGGTCGATGCCGAACAATCCTCGCGTGTCGGGAACCAGACCGGCGGGCGTGTCTTCTTTTTCCTTGAGACGGATGACATCGAGCGTGATTACCGTCTGATGATCAATCGCGGTGTGGAGTTCATGGAGCCGCCCCGCGCGGAGCCCTACGGTAGGGTGGCCGTCTTTCTTGACCTCTACGGCAACAAGGCGGACCTCATTGAGCCGATCTGATACCGGGTCGAATTCGCTGATCCGATTCGCGGAGTCCAGGCCGCAGTGTGATTCGCATAATCCCCCCTCAGGCAAGTGGTTATGGGGCCCTGGGCGCTTGCCGGCGTTGAATGGGCGAACCAGCTCCTTCCCCGCAGCGATAATCATGACAGGGAAGGTATTACGGGCGTCGTCTATGAAGTCAGAGGTGGACGTGATTGCGGCAGGGACCCCAGAAGAGGTCGATCAGTCGCTGATCGCCGCTGCACAGCGTGGCGAGCGGAGCGCACTCGATGCGTTTGTGCGACGAAACGACCGATGGGTTCGCAGCGTTATCTATACCACTTGCGGAAGCACCACCCATGCAGACGACATCGCCCAACAGATATGGATGCGCGTCTGGGAACAGATTGGAACGCTGGTGGAGATCGCTCGATGGCGTGGCTGGCTGTACATGCTGGCCCGCAACGCTGCGATCGACGCCGGACAGAAATCGAGCAGGCTGCGAAAGCGGCAGACGTCGCTCCCGGACAATGGCGAACACGTCGCGACGCAGGCCGAAGAGCCGGCCCTTCGCATCGCCCGTGCCGAGGATGAACGCCGCATTCTCAATACGATCAAAGGGCTGCCGGCCATCTACCGCGAGCCCTTCATGCTTAAGCACCTTGAGGGATGGAGCTATGCCCGGATCGGCGAAGCCCTCAATCTGCCCGTAGATACGGTTGAGACACGATTGGTCCGGGCGCGGCGGATGCTGCGTGAGACCCTCTCCGACATGCAGGGTGGAGGGCAGGTGAACTGACTATGAACGATCGCCACGACAATTTCACTGACTGTGTTAGCGAGCGTGCTGAACTCCTGATCTGCCGCCGCCTGGATGGCGAGCTGAGCCTCGAGGACGCCCAGGAACTGGATTCCATCCTGGCTCAGTCGCCTGCCGCCCAAAGGATGTTGGCGGAATATGTGCGGCTCGATGGTCTGGCTGCGGCGGCCCTGAAGGCGGATTCTCAATATGCGAAGACGGCGGTCGCGCCACGACGCACCGGCGGCTTCAGGCTCGCCGCTGCCGGCGCCGTGCTGACAGCGGCCGCCGTCGTCGCCTTGTCATTCCTTCCCGACTTGTGGCGAGCAAGTCGGACGGGCGATGGGCGGGTTGCTCTCGATCAGAGCCCTGCGGCCCCCATTCAAGCGATGGGAGTTCCATCTTCGACCGATGTTGCCCCGCAGTTCGTTGACTATCGCAATATGAGCTATCAGCCGTCGCGGCGGCAGCAGGATGTCCTGCGGGACGTCATTGGCGTTCGCGCGAAGGACCAGAAAAATCGGGACGTCATCTATATTTTTGAAAGGAATTCCGAGGCGACTCGGATCATACCTATATCCGGCGATTTTTAGTCGTGCCGGCCAGTGCGAGCCTTCAGGAGCATCCGGCTGTTGCGGCCAACGGTGTTCGTCAGCCACGAACCGGATTCGCGAAAAGGAGTTGTAAGGACATGTTGCCAATTCAGACTATCTTGATGCTCACTGCCGGCTTCTATTGGCCCGCGGTCAATATCGCCGCTCCCGCCGACGGCACCCAACCGACGAGAGTCGTGATTGAGGCGCAGGCGTCGGCCGACAGCGAGGACGGTGCCCCGCGCGTTATCAAGTTCAACGGCAATGCCATTGCCACAGGCGCAGATGCCGGAGTTTGGGTGGCCGGAGCGCCCGCTGACCCGATCGCAGGTCAGCACCAGGCGATGAAATTGCGAATGGTCGCTCCCGAATCGGCTGACCTTCCCGCGGGCGGTCCCTGGCTTGGTGTGCAGTTTGGCCCGGTTCCCAGGCCGCTTGCAACCCATCTCAAACTGGGCGATGACAAGGGGCAGATGATCCTGAATGTCGCCGAAGGTTCGCCGGCCGACGTCGCGGGTCTTCAGCAATATGACGTGATTACCGCACTGGACGGCCAGTCCGCAACGGGCGATATCGGTGCGTTTCTGGAAGTCGTTCGGTCCTGGCTGCCTAATCAGTCGCACAATTTGACGATCATGCGGGGTTCGCAGCAGGTTCAGCTTACCCTCACCGTCGGCGCTCGGCCTGCCGCCGATGCGATGCCGAAGTTCAAGTATCAGTCCGCCGTCGAGGAATTGGCGAAGGACCGCGTCTTTGGTCGAAGCGGCATGCTGCAGAAGGACGACCAGGGCAATTGGACTTTCAATGGGTTCAATTCGCAGAATCTTCCTGACTTCTGGAAGTCCATCCCGGACGTATCCGATCTTGATTTCAACATCATGGTTCCCGCCCCCGGCAATGGTCAGCAGAACCGTGTTTTCGTGCAGAAGTCGCAGGGCGAAGAGGTGCGTATTTCCACCGACGCCGACGGTCAGATCACGGTGACGCGGACAAAGACGGAGGACGGCAACTCAACAACCACCACCAATACCTATCCGAATCAGGAGGAGTTTGCCGCGGCGGAGCCGGACTTGTCGAATAGGTTTTCCTTCAACGATGAGAAGGGCTGCGCGATGTTCTTCGGCCCGGACGGCAAGGCGGGCGCTCATGCGTTCAAGTTCCTGACCAAGTTGGACCCGAATGCCGCCGACTGGCAGGGGCAACTCCACGGGCATCTCATGGAGCTTAAGGACCTGCACGGAAACGCGTTCGCATTTGGAAAGCCCCAGACCCGATTCGAGATCGAGCCGAACGGCATGGTGAAGGTGACGACGCGCAATGGTGAAGACGAGTTGGTCGAACGGTTCAACAATGTTGCGGAGATGCAGACGTCACGGCCTGACTTGTACGAGAAGTATCAGCAGTTCCAGGAGCGAACGAGCACTAAGCAGTAAGCTCTCGAAAGTCGGATTCCACCGGGACCCGTAAATGCGGTCCCGTTCAAACTCCCACTCCACCCTCGATGATGGGTCGGTCTCATTCGTGAGTCCGGCCCATCATCGCTTTCTTGCCGGGGAAGTGTGGTGACTTCGTTAGAAGACGGCCCGATGTAAAACGCTAAACGGCCGCGAGTGAAATCAAGAATCTGATCCCCCGATCGATTCTGCAATCACCCGCGGCCGTCTTCAAATCTCATTTGCCCGGCCGGTTAAGGCTCAGGGAAGCACTATCGGCATCACGCCGCAAGGAAGTCGTCCTGGAGCTTGGTCCGCAGCTTCTCCAAGGCGCGATTCTGAATCTGGCGGACACGCTCCTTGGTCACGCCGATCAGCATGCCGACCTGCTCGAGCGTTCTGGGGCCGTCGCCCTGAAGGCCTTCTACGGCACAAAGTGAGAAGCGTGCCTTGATGACCTTTGATTCCACCTCGTTCAGTTCGGCCAGATTTCGGGCCAGAATGCTGCGTAGGTCTTCGACGCAGCCGACTTCCGCCTCCGTCCGCTGTTGATCGAGAAAATCGCTCTTCTCCAGCGAAGGATCGAATTCGGTCGGGAAGCGATTTCGGTATCGGCTCGACCGCATGGCCACGCGGCTGAAGCTCTTGAGGATCGCCCGACATGCGTAGGTGCTGAACTTGAAGCCGCGGCTGCAGTCAAACTTATCCACGCTTCGCAAAAGGGCCATGTTGCCCTCGCTGATGAGTTCGGCGTAATCGACGCTGCCCAATCGAGTTCGCTTTGCCATCGCCAGGACCAGCGGAACGTTGGCCTGAACGATCTCGCATCTCGCCGCCATTGCCTGAGCATGCCAGCCCAGAAGATCATGGGCGACCTTTGCGGTTAATCGCTTGCCGACGAATTCCTTGAGGATCTGGATCATCCGCAATCGGGCGTGATTCAGACGAAGGAAGAGGCGAACCTCGTTGTCCGTCGAAAGTGTGACCGAGGGCATGGCGGAGGTATCAGAGGCATTGCACCACTGACGCGTCGCATCGAGGGCCTCGGGACACTCAGAGAATGCCTTGCGCAAAGCCGATGGCTTGGAAAACAGTTCGTGATCGATGTACTCAATCGGCTCGGCAATGATTCGCCGCAGCCGAAGGCGGTCTTCCGGGCTGAATCGGGCCAGGACCGCAGGGGCCGGGCCCCGTGCACTGGGCTGAAAGACCTCTCGCATCGAGACGGTGAGAGCTTGCTTGCGATCAACGTGAGTAGTTTCTGCTGACATAGGACGGACTCCCACGGCCTCCTAGGGCCAAAGGACCGAATGCCGCGAGGGCAGACCTCTACCGGCAGGGGACGGTCGCTCGGTACCACGTACCGGATGACACGACGCACCGACGGTCGGATCGGGCAGACGGTAATGTTTTACTAACTGGGTCTCGATAGATGCTCGCTCTCAGCCATCTATCAAGCTGTCGACCCGTGTTCGGTAGGTCGACTCTTCGGGGGGAGCCAAAGGTTGCTGCGAACAAGTAGAAGATAGCACAGGAATTCGAGTAGGCAAATTTCAGCTAACGATAAATGTTTCTCGGAACATCCGAATTCCGCGTTCCGCCTACTTAAGTCACAATATGACAATACTTTAGATGCTCTGAGTTTACATGCTTCAAAACAAAAAATGTCTTACGTCCCATGTTATAACAGGACAAATACCACTGAATATAGGTCAATCCGTGTGTAGATGCACTTATCACATAGAATCGATGATGGGAGACGAAGGGTGATAATCCCCAACTTTAGAATGGCTAATCCAGATCGCCCGCACCCTGCCATCCGCAGGGTAGGTCGCGGAGGCCAAGCGGGGGCTTGAGTATCTCCGACCATACAACCGCGGAGCGGAGCGTCTGCGCATCCAGAAGTCGGTCTCCCCTCTTGCCCATAAGGAGCGGCCGTTCCGGTACGCCGTCAGGAGTTTCCGAGACCGCCATGTCGGCCCGAGGTTTGGGAGGAATGGTGGTCCTGGGTTGAGACGCCTTTCGAGCGATCTGGGCCACTACAAGATCGTAGACATCGTTTGGCATCGCCTTCTGCCGATCAGGTCGCCGTACCTCACGAGCTGGACGCGGTACCGAGGGAAGCGGCAAGGCAGGCTTGGGCGGAGCTTGTGAGACCGACCTGCTGATTGACGGACCAGCGCTCAATAATTCGGGAATCTCATCGAATTCCTCGTCAGACGGCGAATCTGACTGCTGGCGCTTCGCTTCCGCCTTTTTCTTGAGGGCGTTGCCCAGAACGCTGATAATGGCAAAGAGCACGAAGGCAATCAGCGACGTGATGTCCGTGTCGGCCAGCATTGGCACTGTCAGCGTTCCCAAATACAAGATTGTCATCCCCTATGTGGACTCTCAGGAATCTGTTACTGCTTGGGCCCCGCGCCCTTGTCGCCGACATCCTTGCCGATCGCATCCCTCATCCCGGTGTCGGCCTGGATGTTTCGCAGCCGGTAGTAGTCCATGATTCCGAGGTTGCCCGATCGGAACGACTCGGCAATCGCCAGCGGAACCTCCGCCTCGGCGAGGACCAG
>CAZCGF010000003.1:0-42351 GCA_964498115.1 uncultured Planctomycetaceae bacterium
CCCTGGGTTGGCTCCGATACGCTATTCATTCACGTATCGGTCGCCCCGCTTATTCAGCGAGGCGGGGTTTCCCCATTCAGAGATCTCCGGATCAATGCTCGTTTGACAACTCCCCGGAGCTTATCGCAGCCTACCACGTCTTTCATCGCCTCTGGACGCCTAGGCATCCACCATGTACCCTTACGAGCTTGACCACATTTATCAATCGCTGATTTGATCCGCCACACCAGTTCACCTGACCTTTCGGTCCGACTCACCGCTGCGACAACCAAGCCAGGCAATCTCAAAATTGTGCCAAGTCGCCGTCGGCGCTCTGCGCTTCCTCCGATTTTCCCAACGGCTGTGAAGGCCGCCAGGTCGTTCAGAAGAAACGTAGAACATTGAGGATCATTGTGATTTCGATCCTCACATATCCACTCTATTCTATTGTCAAAGAGCAATCGAACGATCCTGCGAGCTTTCGGCCGGATGACTCCGACCTCCTTCCCGCCGTCAGCGTTCGGCAATCAACTCGCAGGCAAAGTAACCCGAAAGCAGATTGCCGAAGACTGACTCACCTGTCGAATGGAGCCGACCGGGATCGAACCGGCAACCCCTAGCTTGCAAAGCTAGTGCTCTCCCAATTGAGCTACGGCCCCGTGATTCTCCGAGAAGGCCACCAGCATTGGGCCATCGTCTCGTCCGGGCCGTCGGGCCTTCCATTCTCTCGCTGACTGAGAACTCTCAGTCACATCCTTTTGGGCCTCACCCGCCGCCCTTGATCCTCAGGATCAACAGCAACGCGGCAATGCCGATCAGTGCTAATGCACCCCAGTCCATTTTCTCCACCGCAACCACTACGGGCGGCGTGAATGGGCCCGAGTGGACTCGAACCACTGGCCTCGTCCTTATCAGGGACGCGCTCTAACCAACTGAGCTACGAGCCCTACTCTGCCCTCGATTGTCCGATCCATTCAACCTGAGCGACCAACCGAGACACTTATCTCCGGGCCGCCACCGGCTGCTTTTCACAACGCCTCGCAAAATTTGGCGTCAAAAAAACCACCGGCGACTTCCGGTGGCTCTTCAAGATCAAAGGGCCTTCCGATTTCAGTCACGCCGAGCGATTCGTTCTCGCTTCGCAAGTCCGTCGATTCAATCGAACCCTTTCCGCTCTGAAACCGAACCAACTCAATGCAAGTTGAATCACCAACTCGCAGCACAGTAATGTAGCACGGCCCGGAACCTTGTCAACCCCGGCAAGCGACATTCGGAGAGGATTTTCTGACGTCCCTAAGTGACCGTCTGGCATAAGGATATGACTGCTCTGGCAGACGGCCCCGGAAATTTCTGAACGAGGCCGAAATAGATCGCCCGGCGGCATCGCAGATTTTCGCGGGTCAGATATAATTGCTCCGCTGTATCGAGTTGAGAATCAAGCGAATGGGCCACTCGACCGGCCTGCATAACAGAACGTCGCGACGTAGCATCGTCCACCAGGAGACGCGAGAGCAATGAGAAAGACGAAAGAGATCAAGCGAAAGAAGGAACTCGCAGCCATTGAGTTCAAGAAGGGCAACCGCAGCGAGGCGTACAAGATGTGGCGCGAGGCGAAGGTGGAGCTCGACAAGCTTCGCGGCCGCGACGAGGCCGCCAAGCCGAAAGCGCCCGCCGCTGAAGCAGAAGCCACGGAACAGGCTTAATTAACTGCCCCGCTTTTCACCGGCCCGGTGTCGGTGACAGGCATATGGCACTTTGCGGCGGCTCGCGCGATCCATCGACGATTGTAGACACGGGCGACAGAATCTCACCGATGCGCTTCGCCGATCAACTCCTCGACGCAATCGACCGCTACCGGGCGCCCTGCGTCGTCGCGCTGGACCCGGTCTTCAAGAACCTGCCAGACGAACTTACGCGTCCCCACGGGCCTGATCCCGACTTTGCCGCACAATTGCAGTGCATCGAGGCATTCGCCGACCGGGTGATCGAGTGCATCGCCGGCGCCGTCCCGGCGGTGAAAATCAACTCCGCATATTTTGAGGCATACGGGGCAGGGGGAACCGCCTGCTATCACAAGCTATTGCACCGCGCGAAGGCCGCCGGGCTCGTTACCATCGGCGACGTGAAGCGTGGGGATGTCGGGCACACGGCCGAGATGTATGCCCGAGCCCATTTATCTGACGCGGCCCTGGCCGACGCGCAGACGCAGGCCATGCCGGATGCGGTAACGATCAGCGGTTACTTCGGCAGCGACGGTGCGAGTCCGTTCATCGACATTGCAAAACAAGAGGGGCGCGGCATTTTTGTTCTCGTTCGCACGTCGAACAAGTCGGCCGCGGCGATTCAGGACGTCGTGACCGGTGACGGTCGCAAGGTTCACGAGATCGTCGCCGGCGAGGTCGCTCGCTGGGCGTCGGAGTCTGATACCACCGGGCGTCACGGCTATTCGTCGGTCGGCGCCGTCGTGGCCACGCGAAATGCCGCGGACGCCGCCCGATTGCGTCAGGCGATGCCGCAGTCCATTTTTCTCGTGCCCGGTTACGGCGCACAGGGCGGCCGCGCCGAGGATTTCCTGCCGTATTTTGACGCGAGCGGCAAGGGCGCGATCATCGCCGCCGGGCGTTCGGTGATATTTGCGTATGCTGATGCCGCGATGCGCGCGGGGTGTTCGGGCGACTGGCAGGCCTGCGTTCGCAAGTCCTGTCAGGACTTCGTCGCGGACATCCGCCGCGCCGCTCGATTGTGATGCGCGGCCTGTCCCGAAACGCTCGATTCGCCGGTTTGACACCCCCGGCCCTGCCACCTAGCATTCACCAACGTCCGCCTGAGATTGCGGGCTCTCACACGGCATGATTCACCCAACAATCACTATCCAAACGAGGTGCTTAAATGACGCGCTGTATCGTGAAGTTCCATGGGTTCGCAGCGATCGTCGCCGCGTTCGCCGCCACGACCGTTCTCGCGGATGACAAGGCCAATATGAGCGACGGAAAACCGAAGATCACCGATCGAGCTTACGTGCGCATGTCCACCACGCTGGGGGACTTCGTCATCGAGCTGAATCGCGAGAAGGCGCCGGGCACGGTTGAAAACTTCCTCGCCTATACCAAGGAAGGGTTCTATGAAGGGACGATGTTCCACCGGATCATCAAGAACTTCATGATTCAGGGCGGCGGCATGGAGCCGGGCTACAAGCAGAAGCCGACGAAGGACAAGATCAAGAACGAGGCGAACAACGGCCTGACCAACGACCGCGGCACGATCTCGATGGCGCGGACGGGCGATCCGCACTCGGCGACGAGCCAGTTCTTCATCAACGTGCAGGACAATGCGATGTTGAACTTCAAGTCGGAGTCGCCGGGCGGATGGGGCTACTGCGTCTTTGGCAAGGTGATCGACGGGATGGACGTGGTCGACAAGATCCGCGATACCCCGGTTGAGATGGACCCGCGCGCCGACGGCCAACAGCCCGCCGCGGCCAAGACGCCGGTCATCATCAAAAAAGTCACCGTATTGGAACAAAGTGAAGTGAAATCTATCATTGAGGCCGAGCAAAAGCGCATGGCCGAGAAAGCAAAGGAGCAGTCCATGCAGGCAGCCAAAGAGCAGGATGCGGCGAAGGCACTCGTTCAGTCACGCGGCGGCGACGTCTCCAAGGGCGTCACCACGCCGAGCGGGCTGTGGTATGTGGACGTCACCACGGGCGCCGGCCCGACTTCCACCAAGGTCTCCGACAAGGTGAAGGTGCACTACACCGGCTGGCTGACCAACGGCAGCAAGTTCGACTCGTCGGTCGATCGCGGCCAGCCGATCAGCTTCGGCCTCAATCAGGTCATCGCCGGTTGGACCGAGGGCGTGGGCAGCATGAAGGTCGGCAGCAAGCGGTTGCTCATCATCCCGCCGAATCTTGCCTATGGCGCCGCCGGTCGGCCGGGCATTCCGCCGAACTCGATCCTCGTGTTCGAAGTCGAGTTGCTTGGAATCAACGAATAGTCCGGACCCGGGCCCCGCTATTCGTCGAAGCCCAGCAACATGCCAACCGAACCAAAGACGCCCGACTTCGTCGCCAAGGTGCGCCTCGCGCTGGGGAAGAAGCGTGACTCGGACGCGGCCGCGCTGCTGGTCGAGGGCTTGTCTCATTCGGTGGTGAAGAAGAACACCGATCTGACGCCCTGGCTGAGGTCGCAGTTCGGCGCGGTGGGTGCGAAGCGGCTTCTGACGGCCCTGACGCATTTTCCATGTTTTTATTGCAAGCGCGGACTGCTGAAGTGCCCTTCATGCAAGGGTCGCGGGCGCGCCAGCGGCGATTGGCCCTGTGAGCCGTGCGTCGCGCTGGGGATGGCCCGTTGCGACTTCTGCGACGGCTCCGGCTGGGCGACGTACAACTTCGTGCCGGTCGGCCTGCGGCTTTCGGTCATCATTGCCCGCGTACAGGCTGCTTCTGCGGAACTCAAGGTGTTGCTCAAGAAGCCGCCCGCCACGGCGTCGCCCGGCAGGCCCGGTGATGTCGCCAAGGCGGTGTCATCGCAATTACTGGCCCTCAATCGGCTCGCCGGCATTTTTGAAAATGCCCTCGATGCCACAAGGGCCTTTCGCAAGGGCAGCACGGCGAATAAGCAGATCGTCCAGAGGATTCGCAAGACGTGCATCGTCGGGTGGAAGAAGCTCGCCCCACGGCTCCGCGACTGCCTGGCAGGTCTCCAGCGCGCGGCCGCCGATGAGGTCACCGCTTCCAACGGCGCCCAGAGCAAATACGCACAGCGAAAGAAGGATTTCTACGAGCGGCTCGCCACGGCCAAGCACTTCATGAAATCCAACACCGGCATCGACCACCCATTCCTCAGCCGGGCGGCCCGCTGACTTGCAGCATCCCATGTTGAGATTGCCCGCTTCGACCGCGCGGGGTGCATCCATCGTGACCCGATTCGACTACGCCTGGGCCATGGCCGCGTAGTAGCGTTCGGAGACGTTTTTCCAGTTCACGACGTTCCACCATGCCTTGATGTAGTCCGCTCGGCGGTTCTGGTACTTGAGGTAGTAGGCGTGCTCCCAGACGTCGCACATGAGCAGCGGGATGCTGCCGATCGGCGTCTGCATCTGCTGGTTCATCATGGTGAAGATCATCAGGCGCTTGAGGGCCGGGTGATAGGCGAGGACGCCCCAGCCGTTGCCCTCGACCGAAGCGGCCGCGGCGCTGAAGTGTGCCGTGAACTTGTCGAAGCCGCCGAAGTCGCGGTTGATGTCGGCGGAGAGCTTGCCATCGGGCTTTCCACCGCCGCCCTTGCCGGCAGGGGCCATGTTGTTCCAGAAGACGATGTGGTTGAAGTAGCCGCCGGTGTGAAAGGCGAGTGCGCGGGAGGCGGAGCCTACGGAGCCGAAGTCTCCGCCGTCGCGGGCCACGGCCAGTGAGGCCATCGCCTTGTTGAGGCCGTCGGTGTAGCCCTTGTGATGCAGATCGTGATGAATCTTCATCGTCTGGGCGTCGATGTGGGGCTCGAGCGCATCGTAGTCGTAAGGCAGCGGCGGCAGCTCATATTGAACGGGAGCGCCTCCACCCTCGCCTTCGAATGCGGCGACCGATGAAAAGCCGAGCGCCTCGGGCAAAAGCAACAGTCCGCCGGTCGCTGCGAGTCCGCTCAAGAATTCGCGTCGGGAAGACATGGCAAGCACCTCCTGAATGTTCTGTAAACCGAAATCCTAACCGTCACGAACATGTTCACGTCAGTTGCGACCGTTGACAAGGCGATGGGCCCGGCATCGGGATAGAAACGCCTATTTTGCGCCGTTTTGCCAGTCGCGAAGATGTCCGGCGAGAAGTTCGGGACTTTTCTTTTCCATGATGTGGGCGGTTGTGGCCGGGGGGATCTTCAGGTTTTTCATGGCGGTTTCGACCCGCTTCCAGAGCTGGTCGCGCTTCTTGTCGGTGTCGGCCAGGTATAGCTCGGACACCATGTCGGCCAGCTTGGTCAGCATGATGGTGTCGCGATGGTCGTAGTAGCGATTGATGATCTTGCGCTGATGTGGTGAGAAGTCGGTCATGGCGGCGCTGGTCAGGCCTCCTGCTGCGAGGGTCGGCGACGATTGGACTGGGAGACGCCTTCGACGCGGCCGAAGATCATTCGGCCGGCTGAGGTCTGGAGAACGCTGGTGACGGCGAGGTCGACGATTTCGCCGATGTGGGCGCGACCCTGTTCGATGACGACCATGGTGCCATCCTCGAGGTAACCGACGCCCTGGCCCTGCTCCTCCCCCGCCTTGACGACTTTGACGGACATCGCCTCGCCGGGGAGGACGATCGGCTTCATGGCGTTGGCGAGGTCGTTGATGTTGATGATCTGGACGCCGCGGACCTTGGCGACCTTGTTGAGGTTGTAGTCATTGGTCGCCACTCGACCGTTCATGCGCTGAGCGAGCGAGAGCAGCTTCAGATCGACGGGCTCGGAACGATCGGCGGACATTTCGGGGTCGTCGAGGACCTGAACGTCGATCGACTTGTTGGATTGCAGGCTGTTGAGGACGTCAAGACCGCGGCGGCCACGATTGCGCTTGAGCTTGTCGCTGGAGTCGGCGACGGCCTGCAACTCGGAAAGGACAAACTTGGGCACGATCAGGCGCTGATCGAGGATGCCTGTCTCGCAGATGTCGACGATACGGCCGTCGATGATGACGGAGGTATCGAGAATGATCGGTCGCTGGCCCTTGATCTGCTTGGCGAATTCGACGTAGGGAATGACGAAGCGAATATCGTCCTTGGTCTGAAGGATGAAGCTGACGCAGAAATAGCAACTGATAAGACCGATCAGGACCCGGGTGATTCCGATGCTGGGATGCTCCTTTCCGTCTGCGAAAAGCGCCGGCGAGAACGATTTCATCAGGGCACTGAGCACCTCGTTGGTTCCGTAAGCGATGAGCAGGCCCACGGCCAAACCGAAGAAAACCCCGGAAATCGCCTGTAGGCTCTTTCGCGAGATGTTGAGGTCGATCAGGACGACGAGTCCGGCCAGCAGGACCGAGCCGATGATGAAGACGACGCGGTATTGACCGAGGAATTCGCCCCTCTCCGATTCAGCATAGCTGAGGCCGGTGGCGATGAGGGCAATGAAGAGAAACGCGCGAAGGCAGAATTGAAGAAGCATGGCGAAGCCCGGGCAGGGACGAATCGCGCAATGAACACCGGCCATCCGGATAACGCTCGCCGCGGGCCTCGGCGGAAAGAAACGATGAATGATGATTGCCCGGGGACCTGCCGGTGACAGCGTCGTCCCAAAACGTAGTATAGCCGCGCGGCAGGCGGGGGACGAGATGCAACCGCGACGGTCGAAGCAGGGTCGCGTCGTCGCCGATTAGGGGGCTATGAAGGTAAAGTCGATGCGGAAGCCGCCGGGCGCCATGGCATCCTGCTCGAAGGTATAGAGGATGAGCCCGGTGCCGGTGGTCTGGCGGATGTCGGTCCGCTGGCAGGTGAAATCGACGCCAACCAGGCTTTCGCGGCCGACGGCTGTACCTTCGGTCGGCTCGGCTTCGAGCGGATCGCCGAGGGGGGCTGCGGAGAAATTGACGCCGGTGATGAGGGCGGCGTTATCGGTGATGTTAATGTTGGGGCTGTTGCGGTTGAGTTCGATCAGGCGGACCAGCTCGGCGCCGCCGACGGAGTAAACACCACGACAGGGCTGGGGGATCTGCGCGGTGGTCGCGTTTCCTTCGAGCCGAAGCTGAACGAAGTTGGTGGGGAGTGCGTCGTTATTGAGCTGGTCAAAGCCGCCCGCGGTGAAGATGGCGCGAAACGGGGTGTTGTTGATAAAGCCAACCTGGATCGCACGTGGAACAGGGTTTCCGCCGGCGCCGAAATCAGAACGCGCGGCGAGGTTGTTGAAAAGCGAATTCGGAGTGCAGGCAAAGAGGCCGACAACGATGCAGGCGACGGCAACCGCCCCCACCCGCCGAACCGTGTAATGAACTGAATTCGTCTTCATTCGAGCACAACTTTCCCGCATCGATGATTCATGTCCGGGCCTGGGACCATGCCGGGGCCCACCATGGAGATCGGCATGCGCGGCGACGGTCTGGAAGTCGGCGAAGCGATTCCATGTGCGGTCCGGCGGTAATTGCGCCTGATGTGCAGCAATTGCCGCGCCCCGGAAGGCGAGGAGGAAGATCAGTGCGAGGAATTCGAGAGACCGGATCAGTTACCGGCGAGCTTCTGGTCAATCACGGCGCTCAACTGGGCAGCGGTCTGGAAGCCTGACAAGCGCTGGCCGTTGACGAAAAAGGTCGGCGTTCCAGTGATAGCCAGGGCGGTGCCGCTGTTGACGTCCTGCTGGACGCGGGCGGCCTTTGAATCGCCGGGCGGGAAGCAGGCGTTGAAGGTGGTCGTGTTCAGGCCGAGGGTCGCGGCGTGGGCTTGAAGCTGGTTGTCGGTCAGGATGGGACCGTTGGCGTCGGTGGTGTTGAAAATGAGATCGTGGAACTCAAAGAACTTGCCCTGATCGTTGGCGCACTCCGAAGATCGTGCGGCGGCCTCGGCGCGATTGTGGATGTTACGGAGCGGGAAATGGCGGAAGACAAAGCGAATCTTCCCGGTGTCAATGTAGTTTTGCTTGATGGTGGCGTATTCCTGCCGGGCAAACCTGCCGCAGAAGGGACACTGAAAATCTGAGTATTCGACGACGACCACGGTCGCGTTCGGGTCGCCCAGGATGTGGTCGCTGGCGAGGAGATTGATCGTGTTCGTCGTTCCGCCGCCACCACCTCCACCGCCGCCACCGCCGCCACCGCCACCACCGCCACCGCCGGTGTTGGTGCCGCAAAGGCCGCCGGACTGGCCCATCCCGATGAGCAGGAAGAGACCGGCCGTGATGCGCATCGGGCGCTTCGACCAGAGGCGACCTGCCCACGTGGATGAGAAACTATTCGGTGAATTGGATGGCTTCATTTCTTTCCTACCTTAGCTTCGCGCTTTCGACGAGGCATCCGGAACTCATGGACTGGTCTGAATATAGCGCGAGGAACGAGCATCTATTGCGAGGCCTGGCTCAGGTCGGCTGATGACGCATGATTCTAAGAAGCAACCGAGGTCGCGTCAAGAAATGAGGCGGGGCGAAAAGAAGTGAGATCGCCGAAAACCCCTGTTTTTACGGACCATTCCGATATCTCAGCTTCGGCGGAGGGATTGCCGCCGGGATCTGGCAAGCTCGCCGGGCCACGTCCTTATTTTTTCCTCCAGTAGGAGGCCCAACGGACGGAAAACTATACGTGGTGCGCCGCCGCCGAATTGACATTTGAGGGTGACAAGGCCAAGAATCATGTTGTGGGCATGCTCTTTGTTCGGGTGGGACAAGACACCTCGCCACACCTCCTCGCCGCAAGCCCTCCGCCATACCCATTGGGAGAGGGGAACGGGACATCGCTATGAACACTGAGACACGGCCTGCCCGAAATCGACTCTTCTGCGAGCAGCTTTTCTGCCTGGCGCTGACGTTTGTTGCCGGTTGCACGGGAGAGATGCTGCTGTTCGGGATCGTTCCGCCGCCCAAGCCGTCGGTCAATTCGCCGACGTCCACGACGCTGGCGATCTCAATTGTCATTCCGGCCGTTCCCACGACGGCTGCGCCGGGCGCGGCGGCGATCGTTCAATGGGCAGACATCGCCACGGTCGCGGGTACTTCGGTCCGCATCATCGCCCAACGAGAGAACAGCCTCGGCGAGAGCACCAGCGATGAGATTCACCTCGTCGGTGACGGTTCGGTCGGCTCCGGCAGGGACGCGCTGGCCGATGGCGACGGGGACATGGTCGAGTGGGACATCACCGGCGTTCGCGTCGGAGACTATGTGATCACCGCGATTATCGAATCACCCGACGGCGAGACGGCCACGGTTCTCTCGCGTGATACCGATCGGGGCACGACGGGCGTCCTGACCGTGACGACGTCGCTGCCGGTTCCCACGTTCACATTCACCGCGCCCGGCGCCACCGACGTCACCGTGACGACGGGCAACACCTTCAACATCACCTGGACCGACAACGGCAACAACAACGCCGACGCCCGGCTGACGCTCGGGCTCGACCTCGATGACGATCACGACAACGGAAACGAAGTGATCCTGCTGAGCAATGACCCGTTGTCGAATAACGGCAACACGGGCACCTTCACGTTCAGCTTCCTGGATCAGGACGGCAACACGGTGCCCGACGGAAGCTATAACGTCTTCGCCGTGGTAGACGACAATGCGAACGATCCTGTCGAGCGAACGGCTACCGGACAACTCCTGCTGAATCCTTAATCATCCCGGCCGTAGTCGCGGCCGCGCGCCTGCTTGCGCTGAGCCTGCCTGCGTTTTGCGTCGAGACGCCTTTGCCTCGAGGCCGCCGTGGGCTTGCTCTTGATCCGCTTCTTGCGTATGCGGAGGGCGTTTGAGAGCAGCCTGGCAAACAGCAGGACGGCCGCCTCCTTGTTGGCCAGTTGGCTCCGTTCGGAGCTCGACGAGATGCGAAGACATCCGGTCTTATCGATGCGGGTCGCCAATCTTTCATGAATCAGTGCTTTTTGATGTTCGCTCAGGCTGGGGCTGGACGCGACGTCGAACTTTAGCGAGACCTTGGTCGAGACCTTGTTGACGTTCTGGCCGCCGGGCCCGGCGCTGCGGCTGAATGAGAACGCCAGCTCGGCAAGCGGGATTTCCAGGTGCTGATTGATCTCTACCGTGCGAGCGCTCATGCGCTTTACTCCCGAAATTGTCCGGCCGGATCGATCGGGCAGAACCGGCGTGTGCATGTTGCCTCGTGTACGATCCAGCTACAATCCCCGGAATGCAAGTCTGTCCACTGATCTTCGAGCCGATCTTCAAACCCAAGGTGTGGGGCGGGCGGAATCTGGAACGGCTGCTCGGCAAGCAGCTTCCGCCGGACATCGCGATTGGGGAATCGTGGGAATGCGCCGGGCTCGCGGCGGGCCAGTCGATCGTTTCCCGGGGGCCGGCGAAGGGCCGCTCGCTGGGCGACCTTGTCGGCGAGTGGAAGGCTGAACTCCTCGGCAGCGTGCGTGCGCCGGGCGGCTGTTTTCCGCTGCTCATCAAATTTCTCGATGCCGAGGCGCCGCTGAGCATTCAGGTACATCCCGACTCCGAGGCGGCGAAGGCACTCGGGATTGACGTGACCGCCAAGGATGAGGCCTGGCACGTCCTTGAGGCGCGAGATTCGGGCGTCATCTATCGGGGGCTCAAGAGCGACGTCCATCTCGACGACGTGGCCGCCGCCGTCCACAACGACCCCGCGAGCGTTGTTGATCTGCTTCATCGCATCCACGTGAAAGCCGGCGAGACATATTACATTCCCAGTGGGACGGTCCACGCCCTGGGGCCCGGAGTGGTGGTCGCCGAGATTCAGACTCCTTCGGATACGACATTTCGGCTCTACGACTGGCAGCGCGAGCGGCCGACAGGCGACGCGGGGCTTCACGTCTCCGAGGGATTGCAGTGCATTCGCGGCCTAAAGGACTTCAGGGCGTTTGAAAAACGCTCACATGTGACAAGCGTGTTCACGACGGTGACGCGGCTGGTCACGTGTCCTTCGTTCACGATCGAGCGCGTCCGATTCGCGGGAGGCGTTGAGCAACCGATTCCATACGCCGAATTGGTGGTCTGGATCATTCTTGAGGGTGACGGGGAGATTCTCTACGGACGCGACGGACGCGAGACATTTCGACGCGGAGAGGTCGTGCTTCTTCCAGCCAGGTTGGATACTCCGCGATTGAAGACAAACGCGGATTGCGTGTGGCTTGAGGTGACCGTTCCCGTCGAATCGGACCTTGCCGCCTATGGGAGGCCGGACCAGGCGACACTGCGATCTCCTGACGGCACGCCGAATTCGCCGATCCCGCTGAGCATCTCGGCCCGGCGCGGAACTTCCAAGCCTTAGACCGTCGTCCGATATAACGAATCGGCAAGGTTGGGATCATCGATCACCGGGGAATCGGTCTTTCGCACTTCAGCGCGCAATCAAGGCCACATTCAAAACGTCATTATTCTCGGAATCCGGCGCGACTTCCAAAGCAGGAGGATCATTAAGTGTGACGCCGGGGCACTCGATAAAACACATCGGGATATTGGGCATGTTTGCGCGCCGGGCCAAGGGCGCGGATGGACAGGCCCTGTCTCAATCGCCTCCGCACGCCCGGCGCAATACGGCTGACGGATGCGATGGGAGTTCAGATACGGATGAAGCTACGAGCTCTTAAAGGGCAGCCAATCCAAGCGAACTTCTTCGGACTTCAGGTTCGAACGACCGTCCTGCTGGCGGGCGTGGTGCTCGTGGCGACGGCGCTGACGGGCGAGACCTCGCTTCGACTCTCGGAAGAGATCGTCCAGGACCAGACGACCCGACAGGCGTCCGACCTTGCGCGGGCACTGGCCACGGCCGGCTCGCGCGCCGTGCAGCGCGATGATCGGGCGCGGCTGCTCGGCATCGCGCAAGACGTCATTTCGAATGACGACGTGGCGTATATCATCTTCACCGATTTGTCCGGACGCTGGCTGGCATGCAACCAGCGCGGCGCCGGCGCGATCGATCCATCACTCTTCAGGGACGAGGAGCATTTCTCGGTGGAGCCGATCAATTGTCCCCGGCTGATTGAGAATGAGAATTCCGGCCCGTGTATTGACGTGGTGTATCCCGTCGTTGCCGCTGACGAAATCGTGGGAGCGCCCGGACTTCGACCGACCGTCGGCTTCGTGAGAATCGGTCTGACCTTAAAGGCCGCGCAGCGAGCGGTGTCGAGCATGAAGCGCAATATCATCGGGTTGTCGATGGGAATCGCTCTGCTGATGGTCCCGCTCAGTTATCAAATCGTGCGCCGGCTCGTAATGCCCCTGAACAAGATGGCGCGCGCCGCCGCGGCTCTGGCCTCCGGCGAATTGACCGTGCAGGTTCCGGACGACCGGGCGGACGAGATCGGCGATCTCGCGCGGGCCTTCAACAAGATGGCCGATCAGCTCATTATCTCGCATCACCAGCTCACCGAGCAAAGCCGCGAACTCGAGCGGCGCGTCACCGACCGAACCCGAAAGCTCCAGGAGGCCAATCAACTGCTGAGTGAGCTTGCATCGCGAGACTCTCTCACGGGTCTGTACAACCGCCGCCACTTCAATGAAGTGCTCGGGCAGCTCTTTGCGGAATCAGCGCGATACCAGTCCGATCTCACGTGCATGATGATCGACCTGGACAACCTCAAGTGCGTCAACGACACGCTTGGACACCAGACGGGCGATCGCCTGATCTCTTTGACGGCCAAGGCCATCGCCGGCTCGGTGCGCGAGTCTGACGTTGCGGTTCGATATGGCGGTGACGAGTTTGCGGTCTTGCTGCCGCGAACGATGCCCGACGATGCTCGACGATCGGCGGAGCGGCTGCTCAGTCGCTTCCGTGAAGACGTCGCCCGGGATATGCCGGAGGCGAGCGTTGCCTCGCTCAGCATTGGTCTGGCGAGTCGCGAGAAGGATCAACCTGCGACGGCGCAGTCGCTCCTTCATCTCGCCGATGAGGCGCTTTACCTCGCCAAGGCCGGCGGCAAGGATCGAATCACCGTCGTGAGGCCCGCTGAAGGATTGTGCGCTTAACGTGCACTGGAAAGCGACAGAGCTCCGCCCTCTCGACGACCGCATGTTTTGACCTTTGCCCGCTGACGTTTAAGAATGCGGCGATCATGTCCGAGGCCCTGCATCCTGACGAACTGCGACTCTTTGCCGTTGAGCTGGCTCATCGGGGCGGCCGCGCCGCCGATCGGCTATTCGGCAAGGTCAGCGTCCAGCGCAAGGAAGACAAGAGCCCGGTGACCGAGGCCGACCACATCGCCCAGGACGCGATTCTGAGAGCACTTGGGGAGCGATTTCCGGATCATGCCGTCCTCGTCGAAGAGACGCTTGCCGATCCCAGCCGCCACGGCCGCATCAAGTCGAGTCCCTATTGCTGGGTCGTCGATCCGATCGACGGGACGCGGAACTTCGCCCGGGGCATCCGCATTTACGCGTGCTCGGTCGCCGTGCTTTACAACGGCCGCCCGATCGCCGGTGCGATTTATGACGCCAGCAGCGGCGTCATGTATTCAGCGGCCTCCGGCGGCGGCGCGCTGCGAAACGAGGAGCGACTGTCCCTGGATGAGTCAGCGGCGGCGAATTCGACGCACGACGCCGCGGATGGCGCTTCCACTAACGGATCTGACCGTGAGACGACGATCGCCGTCGGATCGTTTCGGCGCAAGCCCATGCCGCCGTTTGTGCGGGATTGGATCGGCCGGTATCTGATTCGCAACATGGGATCGACGAGCCTTCACTTCGCGTGGATCGCTGCCGGACTGGTGGACGCCGCATACACCAACGAGTGCAAATTGTGGGACATCGCCGCGGCGGCACTTCTGATCGAAGAATCGGGCGGGTTGATGACCACGGCTTCGGGGGCATCGTTCTGGCCCATCCAACTCGATGCGTATGGAGGCGAGGATTTTCATGTCCTCGGAGGGGTTCGGGCGATACATCGCCACCTGCTGACGGACACGAGGGGTCATGATCCATCCTGAGGGCCGTCCGTCGCGTTGAAGCGATCCAAGCCGTCAGGAAATCGGTCACATCGGTAAACACCCCAGCGCTGCGCCTTTTCGCACAACTTAAGAGATTGACGGATATTATGGGAGCTGTCAGCTTGACCCGACTGCAAAATCCAGCGATAATGAGGGTGTGGGTAGCGCCGCGTTTGCGGGAGTGGGTGAGTAGTCTCGTGGTCTCTGGCCGGGAGGGGTTCCCATTGGTTCGAACTCGCCTGCGGAGGCATTTCGAGCGTCAATTGTCTTTCCTCGCAAACAATAAATAGTTCAGAAGTATTCTGCCCGGCATGGCTTGTTGTCCTTGTGGGCATTACTGATTGTCGAAGGTCCGTGGGACGTTCGCCTCTTGAGAATCCGCAGGATTCAGGCGCTGATACGTATAGAACCCCCAAACCCATCGCCGACCCGATGGACTGGAAAGTTTGTCAGACCGTGCCCGCCGCTCGTGTAATCGGAGCAGGCGGTTTGACGGTCCGGAGAGCCTCGCTCATCGGAGAAGGGTCGCGATGTCGAATCGAGTGATTACCCCAACAGTTATTGCATTCCTGACGGCGCTCATCACGGCGCCTGCTCAGGCTCATGACGGCACATCGCCGGAGGCGGCGACGCCTCAACCTTCGGGCATACGCCAGGACGCACTGGTCTTCGTTCGCCCGCTTCCTCCGGCCGAGGCGACGGACCCTGTCACCGGGAACAAGTACTTGTTGCCTCGGCAATCGGTTTTGCGGCCGATGTGCGGCAGCGACGTCAGCCGAGTGAGTGTCGTTGACCTTGCCCGCTGGGATCGCGAAATCACGGCGGTGTTTGCCGCCAACGGACTTGCCGAACTGGCGGAACAGGACAGCGGGGCCAATCCTCGCGGGGCCGCCGTCGATGTCGTCTTCAACCTGGACGGCTCGGTTCCACCGGCGGCGGTTACGGCATTCGCGACGGTAGAGGCCTACATCGAATCGATCTGGGGCGACCCCATCTCGTTTACCATCAACGTCAACTTCGCCGACCTGGGCAGCGGCGTCATCGGGGCGACAGGCAGTAATTATGTGCTGCATACCTACCCGAATGCCCGCGACGGCCTGATCAACGGCAAGGACCTCGACGACACGATTCAGGACTTCCTGCCGTCGGGGAGCACGATTCCAGTCAAATACAATGCCGCCGGATCGGCAGTCAATGAGGACCGCGTCTTCGTCACCGTCGCGAACAACCGCGCCGCGATCGGTCCGGTCGGCGGCTCGGCGGCTTCGATGACGTTTAACAGCACCTTCAATTTCGACTTCGACCCGAGCAATGGCATTACCGGCGGAACGACAGACTTCCAATCCGTCGCGATTCACGAAGTGGGCCATGCAATGGGCTTCACCTCCGGCGTCGATTTTCGAACCAATGACATCGAGCTGCTCGACTTTTATCGATTCAGACGAACGGCGGAAAACCCCGCCAACACGTCAGAGTTCCAGACGTTTCCCCGCCTGGCCCATTTCAACACGCCGGATGATGACCACAACTCCGACATCGTGGACGCGGAGTACCGCATGTCCGATGGCTCACCGCGGCAGGCCAGCCATTTCCGCGAAGGCGTCGATGCGATCATGGACCCGACGCTGGCCGCCGGTCAGACGTTCTATCCGAATTTCTATCGCATCGCCGACCGCAACATGTTCGACGCGATCGGCTGGGACTTTCCCGCTTCGCCCGCCGATGTGGCGCCCCCGCAACCGGAGCCGATGACCTTTTCATCGAACCCGGCGGCGCTGAGTACCTCAAGCATCACCATGACCGCCACGATTGCGACCGACGCGACAAACCCGGTTCAATACTTTTTTGAAGAAACGAGCGGCGGCCCCGGGGGGACGACGAGCGGCTGGCAAGCGCCCAACTCCTATGTGGACGCGGGGCTGAATGCGAACACACTCTATGCCTATCGGGTCAAGGCGCGCGACGCCGTCCTTCCGACGCCCAACGAGAACACCTTTTCCGAGATCGAGGACGCAGCGACCCTGATCCAGACGCCCGGCGGAATCGCCTTCTTCAATGTCACTAACGACTCCGCTCAGGTCACGGCGACCGGCACCTTCACCAATCTGAACATCGGAATGTCGGGCATTTACTTCGACGTGAGCCCGCCCGGGCCGTACGGCAATGCGTTCACATGGATTCAATCAAACACGGTGACGATCACCGGCCTGCTCGCGGGTCAGTCTTACATTGTGAAGGCGAAGGCGCGCAATCAGGACGGCATTGAGACCGCCTTTGGGTCGTCGTCGCAGATAGATACGATCCCATTCATCGGGGACTGCAATAATGACGGCCTTCTGAATGTGGAAGGCGACATCCCGTGCTTCGTGGATGCGCTGCTGGGCTTCGATATCCCGAAGGGCGCCATCATTCGAAGCGATTTGAACTTCGACGGATTCACCGACGGTCTGGATGTTCAGGAAATGGTCAACTGTTTTGTATTCGGATGCAATTAGCTTCCGAATCGATGTTTTGCTTTGTGTGGATTGGTCGCGACGCGTTCCGGAATCTCTGCGTGGACTCCGAGACCGCTGACGCAAGTACAACGTTGAGAAAGGGAATCGACTGATGCAACGAAAACCGACCGCGTTGAGGAACTTGTTTTGCGCTGCGGCGATTGCGATGACGGCGGTTCAATCAGCCGCCGCTCAATCTCCCGGCCGGGGCGACATGTCGGCCGTATTGGAGGAAACGACCGTAGAGGACGGCATTGCCGTGCCGGGATTAGGCATCGAGTTTTACCATGAGAACTGGGGATTGCCGGACCCGAATCGGGAATACACTCAGGCCTGCTTTGCGGTCGGCACGGCTCCGGAGGTTGTCGAGTACCTCAATAATCTGCTGGAAGGCGATCCCGCGGGTCCGCGCTATCAGATCACCAGTCGCTGGCTGGGTTCTCAGGGCAGCAATCGAAACCTAACCTGGAGCTTCGTACCGGATGGCCTGAATATTCCGAACGGCATCGGTGAGCCCGCGGCCAACAGCGACCTTTTCGCCCGATTGGATTCTCTGTTCGCCTCGCAAGGGGGCCGCGCAACGTGGATCAATCGATTTCAGCAAAGCTTCAACCGATGGGCGGAAGTGAGCGGCGTCACCTATACGCGCATCACCGTCGGCGGCACTGACTGGGACGACGGAGCGTCATGGGGCAGTTCGGGCTCTGCAGGCCTTCGCGGTGACATCCGCATCTCCATGAAAAACATCGACGGCGCTAACAATGTCTTGGCATATAACCAGTTTCCCCAGAACGGCGACATGGTCCTCGATCGCAGCGAAAGCTGGGCCAGCGCCGCGAACCAGCACCGCTTCATGCGAAACATCATCATGCATGAGCACGGCCATGGCCTCGGCGTCCTGCACGTGTGCCCGGTGAACAACACGAAGCTGATGGAACCGTTCCTCGCAACCGCGTTTGACGGCGTTCGCCACGACGATATCCGCGCCGCTCAGCGCCACTACGGCGACAGCTTTGAAGGCGGCGTCGGTAATAACTCAGCCGGCGCAGCAAACCCCATCGGCGCGGTTGACATCGGCTCGCCGATCACGCTGGGTGAGCTCCCGCCGCCGGTGAGCGGAACGAGTCCGACGGTTTCGGCGAACCTCAGCATCGACGCCAACGCGGAGCAGGACTGGTATCAGTTCAGCGTTCCGGGCCCCCGCGTGGCGACCGTGACCGTCACGCCTCGCGGTATCGCCAGCTATGACTCGTGCGCTCAGGGCGGATCATGCCCCTCGGGATGCCCGACCAACAGCCTGGCAGCGGCCAATCTCAATGTCGAGTTGATCGATACGGACGGCAGCACGGTTCTCGGCACGGCCGACACTCAGGCCGGAGGCATTGCTGAGACAGTCTCCGGGGTCACGCTGCCCGTAGCGGGTGACTATTACGTCCGCGTATACGAGGGTGACGCCCCGGCGACGTCACAACTCTATGTGCTCAATATCTCGGTGATGGCGGTGCCCTGCCAGGATCCGGTCGTCGATCCGATTGCGGATGATGCCAATGTATGCAGCGTTCCCTACACCTCACCGGCGCCGACGGCAGCCGGAACGCCTCCGTTTACCTGGACGCTCGACGGTCTCCCGCCGGGCGGTATGGTGATCGACAACAATACCGGCGTCGTCTCATGGCCCAATCCGATCGCATCGGCGACGCCCTACACGATTACCGTGAAGGCCACGAGTCAGTGCGGCGTCGGCACCAGTTCGGTCTCCTACGACCTGACCGTCAAGCCGGGTGACTTCGACGGCGACGGCCTCGTGACGGTCGCCGACATCGGCCCGTTCGTGGACCACCTGATCGACGTCGATAATTCGACGCCGTGCGCCGAGGACGTGAACCTGAACACGTTCGGCGACGGTCTGGACGTGCAGACATTCATCGACAGTATGTAATCTCTCAACCGGGCGAGTCCCGTCAGAGATTGTGAACCTTCACAAAGGCCCGCGACGTTGATTCGTCGCGGGCCTTTTCATTTTCCGCGGGACAGCGTCCGATCGTCGATCGGGTCAGTCGCAGCGCTCAATCGCGATCGCGCCGGCCTCGCCGCCCCCGATGCACGCCGTGGCGATTCCGACTCGCTTGTTCCTCACCTTCAGCGCATTGATCAGCGTGACGAGGATTCGGGCTCCACTCGCCCCGATGGGATGCCCGATCGCCACCGCTCCGCCGAGGACATTGACCTTGTCATGCGGCAGCTCATGTTCTTTCATGGAGGCGAGCACTACCGCAGAAAACGCCTCGTTGATCTCAAACAGGTCCACGTCCGCAATGCGGAGCGAACAGCGATCAAGAACCATGCGAATCGCCTGAATCGGCGCAATGGTGAACCAGGCCGGCTCAACGGCAACGCTTGCGTAGCCGAGAACGCGGGCCTGCGGACGAAGCCCCAGCGACTTGATCCGGTCGCCCGATGCGACGACGATCGCCGCCGCCCCATCACTGATGCTTGAGGCGTTTCCTGCGGTGATGGTTCCGTCCGACCGAAAGGCCGGTCGCAGCGAACGGAGCTTCTCTTCGTTGAACTTGGTCGGCTCTTCGTCGATGGCGATCACCTTCGTCGCCTTTTTGTCGGCGATCTCGATCGGGCAAATCTCGTGTTTGCAGTGCCCGGCCTCGGTGGCCGCGATGGCCCGCCTGTAGCTGGCGACCGCGAATGCGTCCTGCTGCTCGCGCGTCAGGCCGAATTTCGTGGCGCACAACTCGGCGTGCTCGCCCATGTGCTTTTGATCATACGCGTCGGCCAGGCCGTCGTAGATCAGTGAGTCAATCACCTGGTCATGGCCCATGCGATAGCCGCTGCGCCCCTTGAGCAGCAGGTACGGCGCTCGCGTCATGTTCTCGGTACCGCCGGCGACAATCACGCCTGCGTCTCCGCACTGCACGGCTTGCGCCGCCATTCGAACGGCCCGCATCGCCGAGCCGCACATTTTGTTCACTGTCGTCGCGCCGCACGAAACCGGAAGCCCCGCGCCGATGGCCGCCTGCCGGGCGATGTTCTGGCCGAGTCCGGCACTGAGCACGCAGCCCATGATGACTTCGTCGATCGCCTCCTTGGCCGCGCCCGAACGAGAGACGGCGGACTTGACTGCCTCGGCCGCCAGTTTTGTCGCGGGCACGTTTGAAAATACGCCGTTGAAGGCGCCGATGGGCGTGCGCGTCGCGCCCGCCAAATAGACTTCCGTTTTCATGATTTCACCAGTGAATAGACAATGATCCCGTGGTTGGGCTCCTCGCCCCGCCGGTTTCACACCTGTTTGGAATTCCCTCCAGCAATTCGCGCGCCAATGCCCTATCCGGCGGATTCGGTCTTCCGGCAATCAGCCTGATCAGTTAAGCGTGATGCTGCTCGGTTGGTGGTGAAGAATTGTCCAGCGCACCGTGCGGGCCCTTCCGGCCTGATAGATCGATCGCCAGGCGAATCGCCTCCTTCATGGAGCCCGGATCGGCCCGGTTCTTGGAGACGATGTCGTAGGCGGTTCCGTGATCGACGCTGGTGCGGATGATGGGCAGGCCGAGGGTGAGATTGACGGCGCGGTCGAACGCCAGCAGCTTGACGGGGATGAGGGCCTGATCGTGGTACATCGCGACAACGCCGTCGAACTCGCCCTGCGCGGCCTTTAGAAAAACGGTGTCCGCGGGATAAGGGCCCGTGGCATTGATGCCGGCGTTGACGGCCATCTCGACGGCGGGCTGGATCACGCGGATTTCTTCGTCGCCGAATCGGCCGTTTTCCCCGGCATGGGGGTTCAGCCCGGCCACAGCGATGCGCGGATTTGCCACGCCGAACCAATCGCGGAGCGCGGTATGGAGCAAGTCGATCGGCTGGAAGACGAGGCCGATGGTAAAGCCGTTGCGAAGCTCGAAGAGCGGCTCGTGAATGCTGGCCAGTGCGACGCGCAGGGGGCCGCCGGTGAACATCATCGAGACGCGCTTCGTGCGAAACCGGCGGGCCAGTAAGTCTGTATGGCCCGCGAACTCGAAGCCCGCCATTTGCCATGCGGTCTTGTTGATCGGGCCTGTCACCATCGCATCCAGCCTGCCGGCGCGGATGTCCGTGATGGCCTCGTCGAGAAAGCGCATCGAAGCCTTGCCGCCTTCGACAGTCGGCTTTCGCATCGGTCGCGTGTCGAGCCCGAATTCGTCGAAGTCGGCCGTGACGACGTTGGCGCCGTTGGAGATGGATTCGTCGTGTGGACGGTGTATCCAGTATGGATTCAGCTCGGCGAGGTCGGCCGCGTAGGACAGCAATTCATCGATCCCGTAGATGATGAACTGCGCGCGACTGCGCAGCGATTCGTCGGCCAGGGCCTTCACAATGACCTCGGCGCCGATGCCGCCGGGATCACCCATTGTGATGCCGATGCGCGGCAAGCCATTTGCCTTGTCGACCTTCGAATCCACGAAGAACTCCGCGAGAGGCCGTTCGCCATTCCCGACGGGAACACCGCAAACGGTCGATTCATTATATCGTCAGGATTGAGCCGCGACCCGCGCGGTCGGTTCACGCCTGTCCGGATCGCCTGAGGCGCTCGACGATCGCCTGCGGGTCGCCGCCTGCGATGGTCTGGAGATGCTGCACGATGGTTCGAGAGAGAATGTCCGTTTCGATATTGACCTGCGCGCCGGCCTTCTTATCGCCGAGCGTCGTGCGCTCAAGCGTGGTCGGAATCAGGGCGACGCTGAAGCAGTCGTCACGTCGATTGGCGACGGTCAATGAGATTCCGTCGATCGCAATCGACCCCTTGGGAATGACGTAGCGCATCGCATCTGCATCGAGGGCGAACCACCACATCGACTCGGCGGGCGATTGCTCCACGCGCTGGACCTTCGCGATTGCATCGACGTGCCCCTGCACGAAGTGCCCGTCGATCGGGTCGCCGGCCTTCAGGGATTTTTGCAGATTCACGCGGCCCCCCGCGCGCAGCGCGCCGAGAGTGGTTCTGCGAAGCGTCTCGGCCACCACGTCGAATGTCGCAATGTCCTCTGACGTTTTGGTTGCCGTCAGGCACACGCCGTCGATGGCGATACTCGCGCCCAGGACGACGCCGGTCCAATAGCCCGGCGCGCGAAGTTGCAGGCACATCCCACCAGGGACGGCGCCCGCCTCCACGACCTCTCCGATGCAATCAATAATGCCAGAGAACATGATGCCCCGACTAATTCAGGTGCCCCGCCGGCTGTAGGCTCTTGTTTCACCACGCCGACGATACGCCACATGCTATCGCGAACCGCTACGCCGGGCCAAACAAGCACGACGAACAGACGCCCCCCTCCTTTTACAACGCGCAAAAAAGAAGCCCGCCGGAGTAATCCGACGGGCCTCTAGTTATTGATCGAATCCGAACTGGATCGGAGTTAGATCTTGGCGAGCTTCTGGTCGGCGGCCTTCTTGGCGGCGTCGAACTGGGCCTTGGCCATGCTGATGCGGGCCGAAACTTCGCAGTTGGTCTTGGTCTCGCCGATCACGTACTCGACCTTGCCGGCCTTCTTGGCCATCGGGCAGACCTTGCTGGAGCAATCGACTTCCTTGCCCTCGACGACGTAGGTCATCTTGACGATCTTCATGGCATCCATCGCCGCGGCGCGGGCCTTGACGGCGTCGTCATAGCTGTCGAAGTTGCGCGCTAGAACGATGAACTTGGCGCCATCGGTCTTGATCGCCTTGGCAAACTCTTCCTTGGAAACACAGGCGAAGGACTCCTTCTTGCAGGCGCTCGCACAGGACTTGCCCTCGGCCTTGGCCAGGGCTGCCTTGGACTTGCAGCAGGAAGAACCCTTGCTCTTGTCGCTGGCCAGGGCGGCCTTCGACTTGCTGCACGAGGAACCCTCGCTCTTGTCACTGGCGAGAGCGGCCTTGGACTTCGAGCAGGAGGAACCCTCGCTCTTGGCACTGGCGAGAGCGGCCTTCGATTTGGAGCAGCTCGAGCCTTCGGCGCTGGCGGTCTTGGACTTGCAGCAGCCGGTCATGTCCTCGGCGCAGTAGATGGTCTTGCCATCCACCACGGCGGCGATCGTCGTATAGCGACCGACGAAGCGCTCCGACACGTCGGCCAGAGCAGTCATCGCCTTGTCCTTGCAGTCGAACTGCTCGCCGGCGACGGCAAAGCGGACCTTGGCGCCCTTTTCCTCAGCCGCCTTATCAGCAGCCATCGGGCAGTCGAACTCCTTGTCGCCGACCAGCATGGTCAGATGCGGAAACTCGCCCATCGAGCAGGCGGTCAGGCTCGACAACTTGGTGTCCTTGCTGTCCTGCTTGGACTTGCAGCAGCCGGGGCCGGCCCAGGCAAGGTCAGTCGTGAACGCACAAACGGCGGCAAATGCAACTGCGACTAAGACAAAACGCTTCATCTACTGACTCCTTCATTGGGTCTTCCATCGAAAGCTGGAAGACGGACATTGATGCTCGCGGTCATGGTCGATCCGCGATTCGGCTCATTGACTTATCCGCCTTCGATTCCCATGAATCGGGGGCGGTTACAGGTTGATACTCGCTGACTAGCTCGGGGTTTCAAACACCCGCCATTATAGCCTCTGCGTCGATCATTGACCAGTCGCCCTACCGCCCGCTCGACTGGGGGATTTGGCCTCTGATCGCGTGTCCGGCGGGCGTGCGAAAAGTCACGGCTGGGGCGCAGACACCGGCGAATCCAGTTCCGCTTTCAGCATTCGGTACATGCCCGCGTACTGTCCGCTGTTCTGGATGCCGTTCTCGACCAGCTTGTAGGCCTGGTCCATGCGGCCGGTGCGACGATACGACATGATCAGGGCCTGATCCACCGCGACCAGGTCCGTCCCGCCGACTTTCGGCCGACTTGCAATGAGAAACGGAATCGCCGCCTCCCACTCACTTCGCAACTGGTGAAGTCGGCCGACATAGCGCTCGACCATGCCGGAATCAGCCGCCCCGCGAGGGATCATGAACTTGCCGCGCTCGATCGCCCGACTCGCAATCTCGCGATCGGCGTCCGACAGCCGGTCCCTCAGGCGCTCGCGGCAGATGAGCATGAAATAATCGTATTCGAGGCTGGCCGACGAATACGCCGGTACGGCCTTTCGTGCGACGGCATAAAGCGTCTCGGCGGTGGCGAAGTCGTTTCGCTGGATCATCACCCGACCGACCATGGCCGTGATGGGACGCAGAATGCCGGGATGAGACTTGGGATCCTGCCATTGCCGCGCCGCCGTCAGCACATCGGGCGTCATCTGCGATTCATAATCCCGGGCCAGCTTGTCGAATCGCTCGAACGCGCCGGGGTTGGTCGTCTTGAAGAATGGAATTTCCAAGAGCTTGCGAAGGGTGTGCGCGACGGCGTAGCGATCGTACATGTTGTCGCCGAGGCGCCTGAGGAATTCTTCGTTCGTCGGCAGCTTTGCGTACGCCTCCTTTGAGACGGCAAGCGGCCCGGTCAGATCGGTCATTGTCTGTACGATCGATCGTGCCAGCACCGCCTGCCCCAGGAGCGTGGGGTGGACGTGATCGTCCATGAGTTCCCAGCCGATGCAGCCGCCTGGGCTGGCATCGCGAAACATCCGGCGCGTATCGCAGAAGATCGCCTTTGCCTCGCCGGCAGCGCGCCGCAGCGCGTCATTGCACTCTCCGATGCACCGCCAGGGCATGGGATCGAGATCAATCGCATCGTCAAATGCAACACGCGCCTGCTCGGCATTGCCTTTTGCCAGTAATGCCCGACCGAGCTGGTAGTGAGCCCTGGCGTGGGCGGGATACAGCTTAATGGCCGATTGGAGGAGCTCGGCGGCATGCGACGGGTCGGAAACGATGGTGCGATCAGCTTCGGCGAGCAGTTCGCAGACGCGCTTCTGATCCGCGGCCGCCAGATCATCCAATCGCTCCGTTCCCAATGGAGCGAGGTCGCGCTCGTTGACCGCGACGCTGCACACGATTGTCGGGACACCACGACTCCTGCAGCGGCTGATGATCTCCGAGACGTGCTTGCCGAGGTTTCTCGCTGCGTTGGCTCTAAGTGAATCATCGGGCCCCACGTAGTCCTGGCCGATCATGACCTCCATCAGCGTTCGATCCGGCGCGCCGGCGGGCGGACCGGCGATGAGGCGGTCGATCCCCTGCATCAGGGCGGTCGAGCGGACGGCGCGATTCACGACCATTGCCAGCGGATGGCTGCCGGCCCAATGGAGCGAGGCAACGCCGAACGCCCCGTAGAACTCGTTGTTGCCCGCGTACACGACGACCAGGTCCGGTTCGTAATCGAGGACCTCTGTCACCATGCCCAGCACGGGGAAGCTGGCGACGGCCGTCGTGCCGAGATTGATGACTTCGACGCGGCGGCCTGGCCAGACGGTGCTCAGCATCTCCTCAAGAAATGCCGACGGCGCAAAACACATCGGCTGGGGGAACCCCTTCATCGCCGAGCCGCCCGCCAGAAAGATGCGCACGGTGTCCTTGGGCTTGGGCTTGGGCTTGAGGAAGGTGAACGTGTTGATCGCGCCCTGCTTGCTGCGGTTGGCGAAGAAATAGGAGGCCGGGCCGGCCTTGTCGGTGATGCACACGACACCGTCAGGCGTGGGGCCGAGCTCGAGGATCGTCGGTGGATAGCCGCCAAAGCCGCAGAGGCGAAGCACGAGCTCCGTTGCCCCGATCAAGACGAGCGGAATCGAGAATGCCAGTATCGCGAAGATGACGCGCTTGCGGAGCGAGTACCGACGAGCCTGGGACGAGGCTGGAGGGGTCGCCGCTGAAGGCGACGGCGTCGATGACTGACTGGGCTTACGTGGCATGGTGTTATTCCGCGATCCAACCTGCTCGAGCGGCTCGTTCAGGACAACGAGCATACATCCGATCGGCGGTTTTTCGCCAGAACCGCAAGTCCCAAAAAGAAAGCGGCCCGCGACTTCCGTAAGAAAGCCGCGGGCCGCGAAGTCATCGTCTTTGAAACTGTCGTCTTAGCGTCGGCGTCGAATCAGCGCCAGACCAGCAAGACCGAGGATGGCCAGGGTGGCCGGCTCGGGAACGACAATATACTTGAGCGGGGTCGCGTCGGAGAAATCACCCCAGTCGCCTACGTTCTGGTTGGGGTTGCCGAGCGAATCGATGGCGCCGTCACCGCCGCCGCCGCCGCTGGAAAAGGCGTCGAAGAGGAATGAATTACCAATGCTGAGGCCCAGGTTGGCGAGGGACGTCGTCAAGGTGAACATGTTGGCGCTCTTGCTGGCACTGATGGTCGTCGAGCCGTTCCATGTGGCCTCATTCGGAGGGAAGGGCCAGCTGCCGGCCCAGTTGTACAGCTCCATGCCGTTGCCGCTGTCGGCCCAACCGCCAAGCCACGAGTCCATTCCGGCGCTCATGGAGATCGGTCGACCCCAGCCGTTGCCGGCTGAGTCGCCGCCGGCCACGCTGTCAATCGCGACCATGTACTTGCCCCAATCGGTGGCATCAACGTCACCGGCGAGCGTGAACTTGAACGAGATGTCTGTCGCGGTGTTTGTCACTTCGACGGAGACGATGTCGAGAATGCCGCCACCGGCGCCAGTGAACACATCATTCACCGAGTCGTTGTAAATGGTGGCCTGGGCAGGTACAGCCATTGCCAACAATACGCATGCTGCCAACAACTTCTTCATTTTCCTTACTCCTGTTTCTTCTCTTCCCAATCCGGGATAAGCAACTTCAACGCTTTTGGTCGAGGCGGAAAATAACCATTTTCACCTCTGGAAAAACAATTTACCACAAATCGGCTCTTAAAGTCAATGTTTTGGCGGTCTCGTCCATAGGGTAAACCGCATCGCCGGGTAGGCCGTGCAAAGGGCACGCAATACCCATCTTACCTACACTGCCCAAGAGACGGGCCAAGGCGGGGCCAAGAGCCCCAGCCCGGGTGAATTCACAGGTCCGAAACATCGAGAGGACCCGGCGCCTATTGCAGCAGCCCGTCAACAAAATCCGGAATATCCGCCACGTCGTTGAGGCCGTCACAGTTCATATCCGCCGTCGGGCTGTAGTTTGGATTGAAACCGGTCAGGGTCCAGACGAATCCCTGGATGTCCCTGGCGTCCTTCACGGCGTCGGCGTTTACGTCGCCGGGGCCGATGCCCGCGCCGGTTGTCGCATGGATTCCGGTGTAGGCCTTGTAGCGCACCTTGTTGGTTCCGTTGGGCAGAGTTTCAAACCCGACGATGTCCACGCGGTGATTTCCGCTGACGTAGGAGCTGCGCGTTCTTGTGAAGGTATCCAGGTACTGCGCCGCCAGATTTGCGGTGCCCGTCGCAAGTCCGACGAAGTTCGTCGAGGCGGGCAGATCGAAAAAGATGTAGACCTTTTCGAGGGTTGCGTCCGCGCCCTTGACCGTAAAGGTCACAGGAAGAGTCGTTACGTCATTGTTGCAGGTCGCCGACGGCGAGAGAAGGTCGAAGTCGGGGTCCTCGAGATCGACGAAGATGACGATGCGAAATTCGCCGAAGAGCGGATCGCCGACCAGACGGTGCCGATAGGCTCGCACCGTGATGTAGTGATATCCTTCGCCGAGCGCGGCGGCGTCGATCGTCTGTCGGTAGGTTCCGGAGCCGCCGCCGAAGAGCGGTGAACTCTGCGTGAGGAAGTTCTCAAAGCCGTAACTGGGGCTGTCCGAGGACGTGTTACCGGCGTTAAAGTCGGATGAAGGGTTGCCCATGTAGGTCGAACCGTTGCCGTTGTAGTCCTTGAAACCGGAATCAATCCTGAAGACGGCAAAGTCGTCAGTGTCGGGATCGAGGAGATCGGTCTGAACCGTCTGCAGCAGGATGTCGAAGGTCGGCGACGTCACCATGGTCACCGGGTTGATCCGCTGAAGGTGATCGGGCGTCGAGCCCACATCCGGCGGTGCGATCGTGGTTGTTGCGTTGGCGATGGAGAGGGTGCCGGTCGGAACGGCGGGACCGTAAATGACATATCCGAGGCCGTGAAAGACGCCGTTGGCGTTGCGATTTCGCGGTACGTTGACGGTCACGCTGCCGGCGGCCCCGACGGTGATGACCTCGGGAATGTTGCTGTTGGGATCAACCAGGGCGCTGGCGGCGTTGCCGGTCAGCTCGTGGAGGCGGGTGCCGACGGGAAACGTCGTCGTGACGGTGCGGGATGTGAACCCGTTGGTCTCCAGGTCGTTCACACCGATCAGAACGTTGTCCACGCTGTTCGGCGTGCGGCGGGTGAAGACCAGGACGTCGCTGTTGCCGCTCGACACGGGAAAGAACCAGCCGCGAGCGTACTGATTACGAATCTTCACGAGGGTCGTGATGATGTTTGAGCCGAGGCCGAGTGCATCGTCCCGGCCGTTGGCACGCGGGAAATTGTCTACGTTGGTCCCGAACTGCAGGGCATTGTGATAGACGATGGTGGGACCGGTTCGCATGAGCGAGTAAGCAAAGGCGACGGAATCGTTTTCGTCGTCGCTGATCGTGTTGTCGTGGCTGTTGACGTGGTGGACGCCGATGGTCCCGTTGTTGAAACCGTCGACGTTATCGACGGAGCTGCCGATGATGTTGTCCCAGGAACCGGTGCCGTCGTTGGAGACCAAGTCACGCAACGCGCCCGCCTCGTTCAGATCGAGTGCGTCGCGATTGCCGAATTCCCAGCCGGTTGACGGCCAGCCCGAGCCGGGCTCCCCGGGTTTGCGCACCCACTCGGCGGTGTTTGTGTTGCTCTCGACGGCCTCGACGAACGAATAAGGCGTGCGTCGGACGCCGTCGAAACCGACATAGTTCTCGAATACGCACGCATCCCAGAGGTTATCCCAGAACCACGACGGGACGTGCTTCGCCGCATCCAGTCGAAAACCATCCACGCCCAGCACTTCCAGGTAGTACTTTGAGGATCGCAGCAGCAGCGTCGTCGCGCTTTCCACGACAGCGTCTCCGTTGTCGGGATTCGCCGGGTCGTAAGGATAAAAGGTGTATTGCGGCGGACCGGGATTGCGCGGCGTGCCGGGGTTCAGAGGCATCATCGCGGGCAGGTTGGTGTCCGGATAGAAGCGTCGATTCGCGGCATTCGGAATGTTCCGCTGCGTGCCGGCGGGGATGTTCATCGGGTCGCCGGGGGTGACCGGATGGCGGATGAACTGGTGATTCTTGCCTTGAGCGATGTCGATCAAACCCAGCAATCGTCCGTCATAAAGGTGATAGCAGCAACCTCCGCAAACCGGATTGGCGAGCGAGAAGCCGCAGCAGGGCGAAGTGGATTGCTGGCAGCCGCCTGCATAGGCATTGAAGTCTCCGTCCGGATCACCGCCGGTGCTCAGGACGAAACCGGGGTATCCGCCCTGCAACTCGAAGTTCACCGTGTTCTTATCAGAGAAGGCATTGTGATTCATGATCCAGTCGACAAACACGCGCGCGTTTGCCTTGTGGAATTCCTGAACCATGAGGCGGAAGTCCGATTCGCTGCCGTAGCGCGTCGGGGTTGTATCGGTGCCGAGATCAAACCGATCGAAGAGGTCGTAGCCGACGCTGGTGGTGTTGGTCGGGCTGCCGCCGCGCTGGGGAGGCGGAAGCCAGGTCGAGTCATAACCGGCCATGAACACGTCGGGCATTCGGTAGCGAATGACGTCCCACTGGGCTTCAAAATATTGAAGCATGATGGTGTCTTCGGCCCGCGCCGACCCGGCGACGAGCGCGATTCCCAGTACAAGCCAAACTCTCGATTTATGAATCATCATGCCACCCCTTCGGGACGGGGAATCTCATCGGACTCACCTATTCTACGCATCGGAATCCGGCCGCATCGGCCCGAGTCCACAATAATGAAACCGCGCCGCCGCCCGGATAATGAGCGGCGGCGCGAGAGTTCATTTCAATCACTTAAGGCCGTCCATCAGGGGATGAACGGAATCACGTTAATAAACGCCTGGACGTCCAGACCGTTGGTGGATGCGTTGTTATTAACGTTGGCCTTTTGCACCGGGCACGGATCGGTCACCGTACCCAGCAGCACGCCCACGAATGCGTCAATGTCCGCCGTCGTAAACATGCCGTCGCCGTTGATGTCGGCCGGATCTTCACCACAGAACGGAAGCAGCGAGTAGCTCAGGTACTGGACGCCTGGCGCCACGGCCTCATCCGACAGATTGCCGAGCCAGGAAGCACCGGGGACCGGGTTCATGGCCACGATGTTGCCCAGGTTGGGCGCCGCCGGGCTTCTGTTGAGCGGAGGGAGAATCTGGTTCGAGAAGAATCCGCCGCTGCCGGTGAGGGCGACCATCACCTTGACCTCGACGAACGGTCCCGTTTCCGGATCGAGCGGTGTCAGCCCGATGTCAGCAAACGGAATGTCGAACTCCATTCCGGTCGTCGCGGTCTCCGGCATGGTGGCGCTGGCCCCGGTGACGCCGTCGGTGTTGTCGTTGTTCATCGCCACCTGCATGCAGTTGGGATTGCCGGGGTTGACCAGGACGGCATTGCCGAACTGGGTGTAGTTTTCCTGGATCGACTTCGGCGTACCCATTGCCGCCGGGATGCCCTGACCGTTAAAGGTTGCAGGCACGGCGTATGCACCCGAAGTGGCGAGTGTGTAGGAGTAGAACTGCGATCCCGGCGCGATCGTCTCATTCGAGAGATCGATAAAGGTCGTCGGCCGACCCGGAGGAGGCGGCTCAGTCAGGTTGGCAAACGTTCCACCGTCAATAGGCGGCAGGAACTGGTTGCTGTAGTACGTGCTCGGCACCGCACCACCGCCGCCATTGTTGACCAACAGGGCGCTGATCTTGATCTCCGCGCCGTCGGCCGGCGGGGAACCCATGTCGTGCATCAGCGAGCTGCGGGCGATTGAGAACTGAACGCCGCGGAGCGCCGTCAGAGCATTCTCCTGCTGAACCGTCATGCCCATCGCCATGCCCGGCGCCGTGTCGTGTGCGACGTCGGAACTGACGCCGAAGGCGTTCGTGTTGTCGCCGGCGAACGCGTTGGGACCCGGAGGATAGGTGGAACTGAACGTCAGGTTCGTGATGGTCACACCCGGCGGAAGGTCGAGGAGGTCGACCAGCTGGGCCGAGTAGTTGCCGCCGCTTCGCTGCATCACAATGGCGAAGTCCGGCTGGAAGCCGATGTCCATGCGATCGGACCTCATACCGCGCAGCGGCTTGGGCCAGGCGGTAACGTCGGTCGACTCGAGGATGTTCGTCCCGGAGCCCATCGCCGTCGTCTGCAACAGGATGACCCACGTGTTTCCGTTCGCCTCCAGGTTGCCGGTGATTCCAAGGTACAACTTCGACGCGTCGTTCTGGATGAACAGGGCGTCCAATTCGCTGCCGTTCTGGTTCGGAATGGCGTCCTGCAGCGTGCCGTCGGCGGAATTGCGAATCAATCGGCCGATGGTACGGGAGACGTTGGTGTTGATGTTCTTCAGGAATACGTTGAAGTCATCAACCGGCACGCCCGCCGTCGGATCGCGACCGACGACCAGCGCGTAGTTCGGCGTAAAGCCGGCGTCCAGCGTCAGACCGTCGATGCCGTTCATCGCCGGCGGCGGCGTTGAGAGCACCGGAATCGTGCTGAATCCTCCGCCTGCCTGATCCGTGTCGAGCAGCAGTACATAGACGTTGCCGTTGCCTTCCAGATTGCCGGTGACGGCGACCTGCAGGCGGTCGGACGTGTTCTTGATGCGAATCTGGTCCAGCTCCGAGCCCGGCACGTTGCCGAGCACGCCGGGCACCGCGTCGCCGAAGCCGGTGTAGTTGTTCTGGGTCGTCAGCGGCATCGCGCCGAACGAGGAAGGAATGTTGCTGCCGGTGAAACCTGACGGTGCGCCGGTCGGCGTCACATTCAGGTCCAGATACTGGTTGCCGCCGAACCGCATTCCCGGCTCTTCGGCGCCCAGGTCGATATCGTTGTCAATCGCGTCATAGACGCCCAGGTTGGCGACATTGCCGCCGGTGTATTCGGTGACGGCGATGCTCCAGGAGTTGATCGTTCCCGTCTGGCCCGTGACGCCGTCGCTGACGATGAGCTGCCAGTCGTCGTTGGGATCGACTCCGTTGAACGTCAGGAGCGTTTCGGACGGCTGGACCGTGCCCATGCCGCCGTCAGAGTCGTAGGTAACATTGAGGTTTGCGCCCATTCCGGAGCCCGGCTGCTTGAGTTGAACCTGGCGAGCGCTGCCGACGTGCCGCAATGCGACACCGAGCTGGCTGATATCCGGGTGTGAGATGCTGACAGTCACGTTGATGTCCGTCACTCGATCGATGCCGGCGCCGGACATATCGACCGTTCTCGTGTCGGTGGCAGGCGTTCCGGTGTTGTCAGGAATCGCCAATGGAAGCGGCGCGTCAGAGAACGACGCGTTCGCATTCATCGGCGTGAGAACTGTCGGGTTGAGCGGCGGGAGGAACTGATTGCTGATGAAGCCGGTTCCGTTGACGACGCAGGCCATCATCTTGACGTTGGCGCTGCCGCCGCCGAAATCGACGCCGAGGTCGTCCCACAGGAGCGAGAACTGCACGCCGGTGGTCGGCGCCGCGTCGGGATCAGGAAGGGTGCCATCGGCGAGGCCGGTCTGACGAATGGGATCGTCACCGGCGATGCTGTTGACGCCGAGCACGTTGCTGAGATTCGCCGCCATGTAACTGGCGCTGCCGCCGGTGTGCTGAGCGGGCGTAATCGAGAAGTTGAGCGGGAGGAACTCGTCGTTGCGCAGGTCCTGAATACGGCCCTGATGGGCGTTGTCCTGCCGCCAATACATGATGACCCACTCAGGCGAGAAACCGGGATCAAAAGTGAATCCGCCGTTGCCGCCCTGGCCCATCATTTGCAGGCCGCCGGGGCCGCCGACGAAGGTGTTCACGCCTGCCAGGTCATTGACACCGGGAAGGAAATTGTCGGGAACGTCGAGGAACAGCATGACGGTGTTGCGGTTGTCGCCGAAGGCCGGGACGTTTCCTGTGATGCCGACGTAGAGCTTGGTGAAGTCCGCCTTGACGAACAACTGATCGAGTTCGCTGCCTTCAGTCGGCGGTGCAAACGGAGTGGCATTGCCGAAGCCGGTGTGGTTGTTCTGCGTCGCCTTGAGCATGCCGTTCGTGCCGTAGCGCGTCGGAATGTTCTGGCCGTTGATCGAACCAGTCGGGGCCAGACCGGAGGGATTCAGCGTGAAGGACGTGTTCTGCGTACCGGGGAATCGAGCCTCGTTGGTGAAGTCCACGTCGTTCGGCGGATCGCCGGCCGGGTTGTGGTTGCCGACATTGGCGACGCCGCCGTTCGGCTGACCAAGCGGCGGGAGGCTCTGGTTACTCATGAATCCGCCGCCGCTCGCGAGCAGGACCTGAACATTGATGGTCGCATTGTTCGCCAGCGGACCAAGCTGAGCGAGCGGAAGGCGAACCTCAAATCCATTCACTGCAGTGGCCGCCTGAGCTGTCTGCGGGTCGAGTCCCAAGTCCTCCGTCACGCCCATCGTGTTGTCATTGGTGAACGCGAAGGTTCCACCGATGCTCGCGATCGTCACGCCGACATCCGACGGATTCGTCAGATTGTGACGCAGCGCCGTATAGACGTTCTGATCGTTCCAGATGGCGATGCAGTATTCAGGATCGAAATCGAGCTTGACGCCGGGCGTCATGTTGTCGAGGTCCATGTTCCGCAGGGCGTTTGATCCCACGATGCCGGACACATCCAGCGCCGTCGGTCCGCCCATGTTGTCGGTGTCGATGAAGATCAGGATCGTGTTCTGATTGGTGTCGTCGGCTCGCAAATTGCCGGTCACGCCGACGTACAGATTCGCCGAGTTGTTGGCCAGGTAGAGCTGGTTCAGCTCGTTACCGCCGAGAGTGTCAGGGCGTGAGTCGCCGAAGCCCGTGGGGTTGTTCTGCAGGGCGCTGGGCGTCGGGGGGTAAACCGAGTTCTGGGTCAGATCTGCTCCGGTGATTGGAGGCAGGCCGCTGCAATCGCCCGCGAAGGCGACATCGGCCGCAACAAAACCGAACCCGACTAACGCTGTAATGACAAAACCGACAACGACGCCACGATATTTCTTCAATGCCACAATCCACCTCCAGCATTGCAGACCCTGCGGGGTCTGCCGTCTAACACTTCGATTACCTGCTCAACTCAAGATGTCGAGGACTCGACCGTTGAATGCACGCCCGACCTGCGAGTGTGCGCCTTCGGAGGATTGTCGACGACGTAGTGTCAAAGGCTGGCGAGCACGAAGTCCCGCCGTAAATTCCCCCGGGTTGAGTCTTCGATGACAGAGTCGGCCGGCCGTTTCGGGGCCACATGCCACTTCCAGGCAGCACTCCAGAAGATTGACCGCCGCGATCTGATCGAAGTTACTTCACCCGTCCATTGTAAAGGTTCATGATGCGGCCCACCAAGTCCGCACCCTGCTAAATCGTTTATCTATCTTCGGACGATCCGAGCGTCCGCTATTCAATCGTCTGAACCTCGGAACTCCGCGTGATGCCCTTGGCGGGGTCCGGCGCGGAGTAGCGAGGCCGTGAACTGGACACCAGGCCCCAATATCGCCGGGCGGCGAACTGAACATCTTCATAGTTCCCGCTGCGCAAAGGAGTCCATTCAACATGAGAATCGAGAAGCATCACCTGCATGCCCCGCGTGCCGTGATTGTCTTCGGAATCCAGATACTGCCAGGCATTGGTGCCTGTATCGTTTCGATTTGATTGATCGGCCATCAGAATGAAGTCACCGCGATCATCATTGCGCCAGAGCGCGACGTAGAAGTAGCTGCTGTGCGACTTCTTGTAGGTTCGCTCTTCAGAAGACGACCGCGGCAGGTCCGCAAACTTTTCGATCGCGCGCGTCGGCCAGATGTTGTCCCCGGTCAGTTCTCCATAGTTGCCGGGTGGATTATTCGGATAGTTGTTCTTGGTGTCGCTGGGACAGAGCAAAATCCGGGGATCTGGGAGATACTGAGGCCCCGCCGCACTCCCATCCGGCCCGCCGGACTCCTGAGTGTGCTTGCGTTCGATAATGTCACGAACCAATCCAATAAATCCCGGCCCATATCTCATCGACGTCGAGCCGGCATGCTGCATCCCGGCAAGGTCTTTGACAGGCGTCCCTGCCCTGCCCTTGGCCGGAAGCCAACTGTCGAAGTCCTGGGCATAGTTCAACATCGCCATGCCGGTCTGCCGCATGCCCGATCCGCACACGGTGCGTCGACCGATTTCTCTCGAGCGGGACAGTGCAGGAAGTAGTATCGAAATTAGCAGTGCGATGATGGCGATGACGATGAGCAGTTCGATGAGCGTGAAAGCGGAGGCGTGTCGGGCGGGAGGTGCAAGGCAAAGACGTGTCTGTTTCTGTTTATGTAAAGGTGGCAACTGACGACGATATGTGTCGCCGCGCTGTTGGCACCGCCGCTGTTTCGCCTGACAGACGAGCAAGTCCATGAATAACCTTGTCGGCTCGCAGGTTTCGATTGCTTGTAAGTAAAACCTTTTACTACAAGGAGTATATCGGTCGAGCCGCGAAATTCAAGCCACTTTCCCTCCCTTTTCGCCCCATAAGTGACCCATGCGCATATTCAACCATTCCTGTTATCATAGTCACAAGCGCTGGATCGGGGCTCAAACGGCCTCCACCACGCCATCCGAGCTGCCATGGCGAAACGTAAGACCGTTAGTATCAAGGACGTAGCGAGAGAAAGCGGATCCAGCCTGACCACGGTCTCGCTTGTCCTCAACAAGCGTGACCGGCGGATCAGCGAGGCCACCCGCGATCGGGTCCTGGCGACCGTCGAGCGACTTGGCTACCGCCCCAGCCGCCTCGCCCAGGGACTTCAGTCTCAGCGGACAGGCTTCATCGCAATTCTCGTCCCTCAAATTCGCCATGCATTCGCCGATGCCTACTTCGGCGAAATCATCAGCGCGATTCACGACCACGCGCGATCCGCGGGATACAAAGTACTCCTCGAAGTCGCTGACGACGTTTTTCTCGACTCCAACCAGCACGTCGAGCTGTTCGATCGTCATTTCGTCGACGGCATTCTCTGTCTCGGTGTCACCAACCGTGACACTTATCTTTCCGTCCTCCGCGAGCGGGCCCGGCCCCTCATCGTCGTTAATAACTATCTCGCCGACCAGCCGCTCAACTTCGTCCGCTGCGACTATCACGAGGCCGGCCGACTGGCCTGCAAATACCTGCTTGATCTGGGCCATAAAAACCTCGCCCTTATTCACGGCGCCGCCGAAGTGCAGACCACTCACGATCTGCGCGCCGGCATGGAGGCCGCCATCAAGAAGGCGGGCCTCAGCCTTCCGCGCGATCGCGTTCAGGACGGACTCTACACCGAGGAGGGCGGTGCTGCCGCAGCCGTGGCACTCATGGAGCGCGACTCAGCCGTCACCGCCATCGTCGCCGGAAACGACAAGATGGCCATCGGCGCCATCAGCGGCCTCAAGGACATCGGTCTGCGCGTTCCGGCCGACGTGAGCGTTGTCGGCTGCGACGACATCCACCAGGCCGCCTTCTGCGACCCGCCGCTGACCACGATCCACACGCCCATCTACGAAATAGGGCGCAGGGCCTGCGAACGGCTGCTGGCCCTGCTCGAAGGACAGGTCGCGTCCGTGGAGGAGACGCACCCTGTCTCCCTCACCATTCGCAAATCCGCGGCGGCCCCCAGGAAATAGAACTGCGTCGATGCGAGAGGCGTTCGCCGCACTCTGCGTGGATGCACGGTAAATCGTTTTCGCATACAGTAATGCGCATGACGACCTTACGACCCACCATGTCATTGGCCCGCTCTCCGAGCCGTCTGTTCCTGATAGTCGCACTTCTCGCGGCGACAACGACGGCTGCCGCCGATGCGCGGGACTTCAAGGTCGTGCGACTCGTCGGCACCTTCAACAACTGGGCCACCGGTGACAATGACTTTGCACTCAAGCGCCGCGGCCAGTCACTCGAGCTGACGCGATTCTGGGAGTGCGGCAGTTACGGATGCAAATTCGTCTTCGACGGATCGTGGGATCATCACCTCGGCAGCGCCGGCGACGACCGTCTCGTACAGCCCGGCAGCGACATTCGTCTCACCATCCCGCAGTCCGCGGTCTACCGAGTTTGGCTCGACGTCGACAAGAAAACCTGGGGCATGGAGCGATCGCTACCCAAAAAGCCGGTCGCATTCTTCCGCGCCGTCGGCGCAGACGTCGGCGCCGCCCATGTCGTGCTCGATGCGACACTCAGCCAGGCCCCGCGCGGGCGAAAAATCGAATCCTGCGAGTGGAACGTTTCTTCTCGGGATGGACTTGCGCTGCTGGAGCCGTCCGAGCCGGGCAACAAGAACCATTTGCAACAGACAATCAGGGTCCAGCGCCCCGGCAATTTTGAAGTTTCGCTAAAAGTCAGCGACGGCAAGCAATCGGCGACAACAAAAAAAGTTGTCCGCCTCGGTCAGGGCTGGTCGGCGGATTTGTCGCCGAAATCCGACACTCAAGATGGCGACATCACCCCGATGCTTCCGCTCCACGGCAATCGCTGGGGCACGATCTACCAAAGCGATAAGCCAGGCAACCTGAAGGTCTCGTTCACTCCCGCGACCGCCAAATCGAAGCGAGCAAAAAGCCCCAGAAAACTCCATTCGAAAGCCGGCACGCAGCTTCTTGTCTACGATCCCGCGCTGAAAAAGTCGGCCCTGACCGATGAAGGCTTCCACGCGATCAACTTCGACCGCCAGTCCGCCGACGCGTTGCCCCCCGATGTCTATGTCGAGCGCATCGATGTCGTCGGCGATTTCAACAACTGGACCCCGGGGGCGACGCCGCTTTACGAGTTCTGGACCGACGACCGCGTCTTCGGGCGCATCATCGAGCTACCCGAAGGACGCTATCGTTACAAACTCCTGGTCAACGGTCATATCTGGATGGAAGACCCGGCGGCGGATAAGGGCCTCCGCTCCCCTGACGAAACCGGCGGCTTCAACAGCGGCTTTCGCATCGGCCCCGACGCAGCCCAGTTCGGCGCGCCAAAGCCCGATCAAATCGCCGCCCGTGCGGTCCACCACGACCCCACGAACAGCGCATACCTTCAGGTGATTGACGAACAACTCATTCGCGTCGGCTTGCGAACGCTTGCCGACGACGTTGAGTCCGCTGAGATCGCTATCGACGATCGCAAATTGAAAAGCCCGCTGCGCCGCACCTATTCCAGCGACGGCTTTGATTTCTGGGAGGCGATGTGCTCCGTCGATGGCCGCAGGATCAGCTATGTCTTCAATTTGCACGACGGCCGTGCGAGATCGCTGCTGGACACCCTGGATTGCTATAAGATGCCGACCGAGCCGGATGCGGCCATCTCGCTCAAAATCGAACCTTTTGTGGCGGACCTGCGAATGTCCTTCGACACGCCCGACTGGGCCAAACGCGCCGTCTGGTATCAGATCTTCCCCGAGCGCTTCTGCAACGGCGAGCCGTCCAACGATCCGCCGCGCACCGTCCCCTGGACCCACGACTGGCACAAGCCCTACGACGGTTCGAACGCGAAGGATGCCGCCAAGCGCTTCAAGGAGCAGGGCTCGTTCTTCCAATACATCTTCGACCGGCGCTACGGCGGCGATTTGCAGGGCGTGCGGAACAAGCTCCCCTACCTCCGCGACCTCGGCATCACCGCCATCTACTTCAACCCGATCTTCTCCGCCGCATCGCTCCACAAGTACGACGCCGCCGACTATCGCCACATTGACGACGCATTCGGCGTCGCCGGCAGCCTCGATCGCCTCAAGGGCGAAACGACCGACCCGAAAACGTGGCAATGGTCCGAAAGCGACAAGGTCTTCCTCGACTTCCTCCAGGAAGCGCACCGCCAGGGTTTCAAGGTCATCATCGACGGCGTCTTCAACCACGTCGGCCGCGAGTTCTGGGCGTTTCAGGATGTCCTCAAGAACGGCAAGAAGTCGCAGTACGCCGACTGGTTCGACATCACCAGTTGGGAGCCTTTCCATTACAAGGCCTGGGACCGCGACGACGGCGCCCTGCCGCGCCTCAAGCACGATGACGCGCTGGGCCTTTGCAAACCTGTCCGCGACCACCTGTTCGCCGTCACGCGACGATGGATGGACCCCAACGGCGACGGCGACCCATCCGACGGCATCGACGGCTGGCGTCTCGACGTGGCCAGCGACATCAACGCCAACTTCTGGCGCGACTGGCGAAAGGTGGTCAAGACCGCCAACCCCGACGCCTATATCGTCGCCGAACTCTGGGAGGAATCGAAAGTCTGGCTCGACGGCCAGACCTTCGACGCCGTGATGAATTATCCATACGCCCGCGCCTGTCAGCGATTCTTCGTCAACAACGAGAAGCGCATCAAGCCGAGCGAGTTCGACCGCCAGCTCCGCGAAGTGCTCGGCTGGTATCTGCCGCAAGTCAGCTATGTCCTGCAAAACCTCTACGACAGCCACGACACCGATCGCCTCGCGTCGATGCTGATGAACCCGGACCTCGAATACGATCAGGCCAATCGCCTCCAGGACAACGGCCCGAACTACAACGAATCAAAGCCGACCGCCGAGGCCTACCAGCGTCAGAAGCTCCTGGTCACGATGCAGATGACCTACCTCGGCGCACCGATGGTCTACTATGGTGACGAAGTCGGAATGTTCGGCGCCGACGACCCCTCCTGCCGCAAGCCGATGCTCTGGCCCGAATTGATGCCCTACCAAAGCCCCGACGACCGCATCGAAAAAGATCTGCTCGATCACTACCGTCGCCTGATCGCCATCCGCAACACTTACCCCGCCTTTCAGCTCGGCGCCTTCGACACGCTCGATTGCAAAGACGATCAGGGCATCTTCGCCTTTGCCCGCTCGCTCGACGGACAAACCGTCGTCGTCGTCTTCAATAACAGCAACCAAAGCCACCGCCTCGACGTCTCTTCGCCGTGGCCGGACGGAACAGGCATCGCCCGCCTCGATGATCCCAAAGAGGCCGATCTGATCGACGCTCCGGAAGAAAAAGCCGCCGGACGACCTTTCGTTCGTCCGAAGAAGCCCGCCCATCCCCACATTCGCGTTGAGGACGGCCGGCTTCGCGGTCTGATGCTCTCGCCGTACACTGCCGCGGTGCTGGTAAACGCCGACGATTCTCCTGCGTCCCGCTGATTTCTCATGCAGAAGCTCGTTCATGGAATCGCTTCCTCCCTGCGGCTCATCGTCGCCGTCGCGGCGGCCATCGTGCTGATCTTCTCGTTTACCTGGGTCGGGACCCGTTCGCTGCGAAAGGAAAAGCTCCGCGCCGGTCAGGTGCAGTTGACCGTCCTGCACTGGGGCGAGAAGAACGAAGACGCCATCGTCCAGCAGCTCTGCCGCGACTTCACCTCCCTTCCCGAAAACCAGGGCATACGCATTCTGCGAACCAATCTCGGCCAGGCGGCGCAGGTCAACACCAAGCTGCAAACCATGTTCGCCGCCGGTGATCCGCCGGACGTCTTCTACCTCGGTTACGAAAAGGCCGCCGACATCGCCGTCAAAGACCTCGTCGTCGACCTCGACGAACTCATCGCCCAGGACAAGGCCGCCGGCGTCCCCACCGTCGATCTCGACGACTACTTCCCGTCAGTCCTTCGCTGTTTCCGCTACGACAAAGAGAACAAGCGCGTCGGCGAAGGAAGGCTCATCGCCCTCGCCAAGGACTTCACCGGCGTCGGCTTCTACTACAACAAGGACCTGTTCCGCCGCGCCGGCGTGCCGTTTCCCCCCAGCGACGACTGGACCTGGGATGAATTCATCGAGCGCGCCCGCGCGATCGCGAAGCTGCCCGATTGCTACGGCGCCGACTTCGTCACCTGGGAGTCGATGGTCCGCATCTTTCTCTGGACGCACGGATACGACTTCACCGACGACAACTGGAAGACCTACAAGTTCGAAGACCCCGAAGTCATCGCCACACTCGAAAAGCTCCGCGTCTGGTTTCACGAGGAAGATCGGACCCTCGTATCCGCCAAGACACAGCTCGAAACGCTCCTCGAACCCTTTCTCGCCGGAAACGTCGGCATGGCCGGCCCCTTCGGCCGATGGAAGTGCCCCACCTATCGACTCATCTCCAAGTTCGATTGGGACTTCGCCCCCCTGCCGCACGCCAAAGGCAAGCCGCCGCGCAACGGCATCTTCACCACCGGCTGGGCCATCGCCAAATCGAGCCCCCACCGCGATGAGGCCTGGCGCTTCATCAAGTACCTCAACAGCCCTCGCGGACAAGCCCTGATGAGCAGCGGCGGCCTGGCCATTCCCCCGCTCAAGTCCGTCGCATTCTCGCCTTCCTTCTGCGACCCCGGGCAAAAGCCCGCGAACTGTCAGGCCTTCCTCGCCGCCGCCCAGTATGCCGAGCCCATCGACTGGCCTTCGGAGCCGCGCTACCTGCATCAGCTTCGCGTCCGACTGGAGGACGTCTACAAGCTCGGCAAACCCATCGCTCCGCAGCTTGCCCGGGTGTCACACGAGTGGCAGAAGAACGACGAGCTGCTTCGCCGCGAGTATCCGCCGATGCCCTGGCGCAGCATCTATCTCTGGATCGCCATCCCGGTCATTGTCATCGTCCTGGTCGCCGCCGCGATCTGGTGGATTCGTCGCCCGCGCGGTCTGGCCCTCGGCGAAGAACTCGCCGGCAATCTCATGGTCAGCCCGTGGGTGATCGGTTTCATGGCGTTCACCGCGTTCCCGATCGTCCTCTCTCTTTTGCTGGCCTTCTCCAAGTGGAGCGGCATGTCCACCCTCGAGCATGCCCACGCCCTGGGCTTCGACAACTTCCGCACGCTCTGGCAGCTCGACACGTCTTTCCACAAGGCGCTGAAGATCACCCTCTGGTACACCCTACTCGCCGTGCCGACCAGCCAGCTTGCCGCCCTCTTCGCGGCCATGCTCATGAACAACGAATTCAAATCCATCGGCGTCCACCGCGCCGTCTGGTATCTGCCCAGCGTCCTCGCCGGCGTCGGCATGGCCGTCATGTGGAAGTGGGTCTTCAACCACGAACACGGCCTGCTCAAGACCGTCATCGATCCCCTGCTGCCAACCGGCTGGCACACCCCCGCATGGTTCGAGAAAGACGCCGAGACCTGGGGCGTTCCCGCCTTCGCCATCGTCAATCTCTGGGCCATCGGCGGCACCATGATGATCTACCTCGCCGGGCTCAAAGGCATCCCCAAGGACATGTACGAAGCCGCCGAGATTGACGGCGCCGTCGGCTGGCGGAAGTTCTTCGCCGTCACCCTGCCGATGCTCAGCCCCGTCATTCTCTTCAACGTCATCATGGCCGTCATCGCGTCGTTTCAGGTCTTCACCCAGGCCTGGGTCATGACCGCCGGCGGCCCCGG
>CAZCGF010000003.1:42451-45661 GCA_964498115.1 uncultured Planctomycetaceae bacterium
CTCGATGCCCTCGCCAACACCACCGTCGTCACCACCCTCTGCGTCGTCGGTCAGATTCTCTCGTGCAGTCTTGTCGGGTATGCGTTTGCCCGATTGCGCTTTCGCGGGCGGGAGACCCTCTTCATCATCATGATCGCCACCATGATGCTGCCGGCGCAGGTGACGATGATCCCCATGTTCATCCTCTTCCGCTCCTTCGGATGGATCGACACGCTGCTGCCGCTCGTCGTGCCGATGTTCTTCGGGACGCCGTTCTATGTCTTCATGTTCCGCCAGTTCTTCTCCCAGGTGCCGGAGGCGCTGGTCGAGGCTGCCCGAATAGACGGCTGCGGTCACCTGCGCATCTGGATGCAGATCATGCTGCCCATCTGCAAGCCGGTCATCGCCATCACCGCGATCTTCACCTTCATCTTCGCGTGGAACGACTTCCTGGGGCCCCTGATCTACCTGCAAAGCGAAGACCAGATGACGCTCGCCGTCGCGCTCAACTCGTTTCAAAACCAGTACGGCGACTTCCGCGAGGCCCACTACCTCATGGCGGCGAGTATCGTCACGATGATCCCCTGCATCGTGCTCTTCTTCGTCGCCCAAAAACAATTCGTCGGCGGCCTCTCCCTCGGCGCAGTGAAGGGCTAACTAACATCGCTCAGGCCGCCAAACCAAACTGCGCATGATGTGAAACTGTACCTACGCAGTTTTGAAGGTGGTCGAGCGCGGGGGCAATGACAGTACAATGAGGATTATCAGGACGAGAATGGCAGAAGAAGGCTCAGGAATCACGACTCTCCACGCTTCCTGCTGCCCATCTGGATTCTGACCAAACCCTACAATGACAGTTCCGTCGGCCGAAATTGACGAAGCGGTCTGCAATCGCCACCCCGAAAGATCGAGCCCGTATTCGACTGAAAGCACGTCTGCCAGCAGAGCTGAGCCAATTCCACTTCTCCAGATATACGCTTCGGCGCCGGTACCGTAATTTCCGTCTCCGACAATTGTCATTCCGTCCCCTGAAACACCGTATGCTGAGTCATACCCCTGCCCCAGTGGTTCGATTCCGCCAAATTCGGTCCAACGAAAGGCCGCGAAGTCCGTACCTGCGCCTCTGCTTGCCCCGACAACAACAGAACCATCAGCCGACACACCATACGCATAGCTTTCCTCGTCACCGCCTCCGTCGAGGTAGCCCAAGCTGACCATTCCCTGCTCAGCGGTCCACCGAAACGCCTCCGTCCCTCGGGCACTTGTTCCTGCCCCGACGACGACAAACCCATCATCTGAGATCGCGGTTGCGAGACTCAGCGCCGCCCCTCCGGGCAAATCACCAAGCGACATAGCGCCGCCCTGTTCGGTCCATTTGTATGCCGACAGGGTCGACGTTCCCCCGTAACCAACAATGATCTGGCCGTCCGCTGACACTCCTGTTGAATAACTGAATCCCGACCCGGAAAAGAGTCTCTGGATTCCGCCAACCTCTGACCATCGAATCGCAGACTGGATGTTGCCCGCAATCGTTCCAAATCCAACTACAACAGCACCTCCTGCTGAAACATCCAATGCCGCACTACTTGAGTTCCCACCGGGCACGTCGCCAATCAATCGGTGCCCGGCGTCCTCCGTCCATATGAACCCTTCCAACCCGCTGGCTCCCTGTCCATATCCGACAATTGCACTTCCATCTGGCGACACGTTAATGGCCTCAAGCGTTCGACCTCCGCTCGGCAGGACTCCTAAGCCCATGAACGAAGGCATCGGAAATGCAATAGCCGCTTGAGCAACCGCCATCGTCGATACGAAGCAGAGAGCAAGTCGCCCAATCGTGACTCGTTCATGGGACATAATGCATTTCTCCAGCTAGATTGCCCGATCGAGACGAAAATAGGCCCAGGAGTTGAAATCAGTGTATCAATTCCAAATTGTGATAGTCAATTCGAGTAGAGACTATTGACGCTTGAATGACTCACCAGATGCACTTGGAACTTCAGTTCCCTGCCCCTCACGCCAGCGAATACCACGTTCCTCGTCCCTTGCCGCCGCGCTTGAGATGCCGGGATACCGTCAATTCGGTCAGCCGCTTCTTGACCGTGCCTCGAGGGGCGTTGGTTGCGCGCACGATGTCGCCGACGCTGATCTGACCGTGCTGGGCCGCGAGGTCGAGGATGTCGATGGCCAACTCCGGCAACGTCGAGCGCATGATTGTTTCGCGCTCCACTTTCGCTTCCAGCCTGCTCCTTTGCTTGTCCAGGCAGCGGAGAAAGAACGACAACCACGCGGACCAGTTCGGAGTCTTTCGCTTGAGAGTCCCCTGCGTCCGTCGCAGCGCGAGGTAATAGACTTCCTTGTCTTCCTCAATGATGCTCTCAAGCGAACCATAGGGAACATAGGCATACCCGCTTCGCAGCAGAAGCAGCGTTGTCAGCACGCGAGAAAGCCGTCCGTTGCCGTCCTGAAAAGGGTGAATAGCGAGGAACACGACGACGAAGATGCCAATGGCAATCAGGGGATGAAGATTCCTCTCCTTCGTCGCGTCGGCGAACCAGGTGACGAGCTGATCCATGTCTCGCGGCGTTGCAAACGGAGTCGAAGTCTCGAAAACCACACCGACCGACTTGCCGGAGGAATCGAAGGCCTCCACGCTGTTTGGAAGTTTCTTGTATTCGCCGCGATGTCGGGCATCCTTCTTCGAATACTTCAGCAGAATTGCATGAAGCTGCTTGATGTGATTCTCGGTAATCGGGATGGCCGCGTGGTTCGAGAACACGGTTTCCATCGCCGCCGCGTAACCGGCCACTTCCTGCTCGTCGCGAGTGGCAAAGGATTTTGACTTGATCCGACCGAGCAACTTCTCCACCTCGCGATCGGTGAGTTTCGCGCCTTCGATACGCGTAGACGAACCAACGCTTTCGATCGTTGCGATCTTGCGGAGCCGGCGAAGCCGCTCCGGCGCAAGCCTGCCCAGCGCGCGCCAAGCCCCCTTGAACTCGTCGATCTCAGCGATCAGCGAGAGCATCTCCTGCGTGATGGTGAGCGAACCTGTCCGGATCATCGCCATTAATATAGCCAATTAGAGCCAATTAAACGATTCCGTTATTTCGGCTCGAATCGGCCACGGAATCGGCCTTTCCCGAGACCAGGCAGATGGGCCTTCGTCGTCCGGCAGGGCCGCGCGGACGCTACCGAGACCGCCCACCGCGCGGTCATGGAGCAAGAATG
>CAZCGF010000003.1:45761-51303 GCA_964498115.1 uncultured Planctomycetaceae bacterium
ACCCACTCCTCCACGGTTCGATAACTCACGGGTCCATAATCACCGCCCTCTCCGCAACCGTGCGATGCGGTCCTCAATCGCCGCATGGCATCAGCCGATACGGGAACCGGCAGAAACCAACCAGACTGCGCTCATTCTGGGGGAAAATGTTGATCGGAAGAGGCAGAAAACACGGACCGATCGGTCTCGACCTCGGCTCCACCGGCGTGCGAATGATCCAGTTCGCCGACGCCATGGGCGATCCCGTCGTACAGGCCGCCACGCACTTCGAGCTTCCGCCGGGCATCACCGACGCGCGGGAGCGGGCGGAGATGCTGGAGCGCGCCGTAAAAGACGCCATGGCGACGCGGCCCTTCTGCGGCCGCGAAGTCGTTGCCGGATTGGGCCTCAGCGAATTTCAGATGAAGAGCATTCGCCTGCCGAAGATGCCGCCGGAAGAGCTCGCCGCGGCGGTGGAATTCGAGGCACAGGACCGTTTCGACATGGGCGGCAAGCCTGCACAGGTGCGCTTCTTCTCCGCGGGCGAGGTCCGTCACGGTACGGAAATCAAAGAAGAAATACTCGTCTTCGCCGCGACGCAGGAGGCGGTGACGTCGAAGGTGGAGATGCTGCAGGCGCTCGGCCTGAAACCGACGGCGGTCGATGTCACGCCGTGCGCGGTGGCCCGGAGCTTCATTCGATTCCTGCGGCGAAGCGAGGACGCGGCGTCGGTCAACGTCTTTCTGGACGTCGGCGGGCGCGGCTCGAGCATCGTCATTACCCGGGGCACCGACATCTGCTTCGTGAAGCTGCTGGACGTGGGCGGCGAGCAGATGAACGCGGCGGTCGCCAAGGCCCTGAATCTCTCGCCCGACCAGGCGGCGGAACTTCGGGTGCGCATCCTGCACGAGAGTGCTTCTTCGGCATCGAAAGCCGACAACACCATTCCCGACGAAATTCGCGCGCGAGCGGCCGATGCCATTCGGCCGATCGCCGAACGCATCTGCCGCGACATGCAGCTTTGCCTGCGCTACCTTGCCGTGACGTTTCGCGGGCAGCGGCCCGGCACGCTCACGCTGGTGGGCGGCGAGGCACACGAGCCCGAACTGCATCGGGCGTTTTCCGCGTCAGTCGACATTCCGTGCACGATCGGACATCCGCTGCGGGGAATGGCGGGCATCGAGCAGGCCCTTTCGCGGGACGAGCGGACCCTGGCGCCTGCGTGGAGCGTCGCGACGGGGCTGGCCCTTCGCGGAGCCAGCTGCATCCGGACTTCAACACACGCATGTGGCTCGGTGAGCGCCCCGGTGGCATGAGGGAGAGTCAGACGTGATCGATCTGGATTTCATCCCGGAACAGTATCATGAGACGCGCTCTCTGAAGGGCGCGGTACGTCTTCGGGCGTCGCTGATCGGCGCGATGATTGTGTTCATGGTCCTCTGGGTCGTCGCGAATCAGAAGCGAATCAGCGCGGCGCAGGCGATGACCGTTCAGGTCAAGACTCAGGAAACGCAGGTCGACACCCATCTCTCCAAGAAGGCGGAGATGGAACAGGAGCGGGCCCGACTGGAAGACGGTCTGACCCTCCTTGAGATTCTGGAATCGAAGGCCAGCCCGGTGGTGGTGCTCTCGGATGTGAGCCGGCGCATTTCCGACACCGTCTTCCTGACGGATCTGGTCCTGACCACGCCGTCCGCGGGCCGTTACGCCAAGACTGAAGAGGCGCGAGAGCCGACCAAACCGCAGGACACGACGCAGCCGCCACCGGCTGAAACCGCCGAACCCGAGAGCCAGCCCCTTTCCGCGCCGCAGTTGGTGATCAGCGGTCTGGCCACGGAGACGCCGGATGTCATCCAATTCTCCGCCCTGCTCGAAGAATCGCCGCTGGTGTCACGCGTGCAAATGGAATTGAAGGGCATCGTCGTCTGGGGCGGCCGTCGGGGACAGGGATTCAAGCTCACCTGCGACTTGTACCCGGAGGAGAGGCAACCTCGATGAGCGCCGCCAAAATGAACATGGCCGCCGCAGGCATCGTGGTTGTCCTGACCGCGGCCTTCGTCCTGGGTCTCTTGACGCCGGGCGTTAAGAAGCTGAAGGCTGCCCGCGCATCGGCCGCACAGGAAGTGGAGCGCGTCAGGGAGAAGCAGGCGGCGCTCGGCAACATCAGCGATCTGTACGCTGCAACCGTCGAACTGGGCGCGCAATTGCAGGGGTTTCGCCATCGATTGCCGAGGGATCGGCAGTTCGGCGAGTTTCTCAGCTATCTGTCCGACGGCTTTCGAAAATGCGACATCATCAATTACGTCGTTGAGCCGCGCCCGGCCAAGACCATTGTTGACGAGGGCGTTCCCGACGAACTGAAGCTCGCAGTCGGGACGACCGTGCTCCCGGTGCGAATCGCGTTTCAGACGGACTTTCCGGCGATGGTCAAGTTTCTCGACTATCTGGAGAAGAACAAGCGACTGTCGCACGTAGAGTCGCTGAAACTGATCAACGACGAAATGAAGCCCGGCAGGATCAAGGCGGATCTTGTCGTGCATACTTACTTCCGCCCATAGGCGGCGCCGGTCACGCGGAATCTGGCGCAGAGGATTGAGAGTTCGAACATCGTGGCGAATGTCAACGACATGCTGACGCAGTTTCGTACGCAGTTGATGGCGGACAAGAAGAAGTCCGCCATTCTCGGCGTGCTATTCATCGTCCTGCTGTTTGTCGTAACCGGGCTCTTCAGCAAGAAGCCCGATCCGGCATTAGCCGCCGCGGACGATCTCATTCCGCCGGCCCAGCCGGCCCCGGCGGCAGTTGCGACGACCGCGCCACCGACGCTGGAGACGCTTACCCCAACGCCGCCGAAGGCCACGAATCCGGCAGAGGAAGAGGCCGACCACAAGATCGCGGACTGGTTGCTCGGCGGAAGCGGCAGTACGACCGTGTGTATCGCGGAAATGCCGCGCACCCCGCCGCGAAACCTGTTTAAGGCGCCGGCGTGGTCGAAGTTCCCGCTGGTCATTCTGGAGAACAGCTCGAACCAGCGGGCCTCGAACGAGGACAATGTCGCGCGAAGCTTCTGGAGCAAACTCGGCGGGGGCATCGTCTCGTACCAGGCCTTTCGACGCCAGGAAACTGAAGATATCGATAAGGAATTCGCCGAGTTTGTGCTTCACTCGACCATGACCGGGCCGAAGGCCCTGGCGCACATTTCCGGACGTTTGGTTCGCGTGGGTGACAAAATCCGCGGGTTTTCGGTCGTTCGCATCGACGATCGGCAAGTTACGCTCGATAAGGGCGGCATCCAGCGCGTCCTTTCCATGCCTTAAAGCACAACCGCAAGGGTCCGACAACCGATGGAATGTCTCGGATTCCTGCGGAGTTCGTATGTCTATCGTCTCAGAATCTACATCCCGGCGTAATCGGCAAACCAGTTTGCCGACACACGCAGCGCCTCGACATGGCCGGACCGGCCTCGTCGATCTCTATCGCCGAAGGCGCGCGATCTTCGTGCTGTCATCACTCTGCACTGCTTCTCTGTTCACGCTTGGCGGTGGGACCGAGGCGCAGGAGCCGGATACGACCATCTCACCGGACATGATGAACGGCACGGTGCACGAGCCCGAGGCGAAGGCTGCCCCCGCCGCAAAGCCCGAGACGGAGCAGTTCGTCCGCGTCGGTCTCGACGATCGCGTGACGATGCACGTGTCGGGATTGCCCATCTCTGATGCGCTGCGGATGCTGTCGGAGCCGTCGAAGCGGAACATCGTGCTTTCGAGCAATGCGACGGGAACGGTTACGGCCAGCCTTTACAACGTGACCTTCGATCAGGCGCTGGATGCGATGCTGGTCTCCAACGGCCTGGGGCACCGACAAGAGGGGAACTTCATTTTCGTTCACCCGATCGACGAGCTGTCGAAGCTTCAGCAGTCTCAGCGCCGGGTTGTATCCAGAGTATTCAAGCTGACGTATCTCAATGCCGCCGCGGCGAAGGAACTGATCGCCCCGCTGCTGAGCACCTCGGGCAAGCTCGCGACGACCCCGCCATCCACACGAGGCCTTGGCGGCGAGACCGGACCCGAGGACACGGAAGGCGATGCCACGGCGTCCGGCGACATCATCGTCGTGACCGACTTCGAAGACATCATCGAAAACGTCAGCCAGGTCATCGCCGATCTGGACACCCGGCCCGAACAGGTGCTGATCGAGGCCACGATCCTTCGCGCAACGCTCAACGAGGACAACTCGCTGGGCATCGACTTCACCACCGTCGGCGGAATCGACTTTTCCCAGCTTTCGAGCGTGAGCCCGGCGGCGCAGTCGATCACCACCGGCAACATCCCGACGCCGCAGCTCAACAACACGAACTTCACGGTGCGCACCGATCTGAACGGCGGATTGCCCGACGGCGGATTCACCTTCGGCATCCTCAAGGACCAGATAGGTGTATTCGTCCGGGCGCTGGAGCAGATCACCGACACAGACATTCTCGCGAATCCGAAGCTCCTGGCGCTGAACAAGCAGGTCGGCCAGGTCATCGTCGGTCGACGCGACGGCTATCTGACAACCACGATCACGGAGACGACGGCGATTCAGACGGTCGAATTCCTTGAGACCGGCACGGTGCTGACTTTCCGCCCGTTCATTGGCAAAGACGGCATCGTCCGCATGGAGATTCATCCCAAGGATTCGACCGGCGGATTGACGGAGGCGAACCTGCCGTTTGAGCAGACGACCGAGGTCACCACCAACATTCTTGTCCGCGACGGGCGCACGATTCTCATCGGCGGATTGTTCCGCGAGGTCGGCACCGCGACGCGAGGACAGGTGCCGCTGCTGGGGAACATTCCCGTGGCGGGCGCGCTCTTCCGCAGAACGCGCGACGCGACGGTCCGCGAAGAAGTCATCGTGCTGCTGACGGTCCACATCCTCAAGGGCGAGGCCGACGAGAAAGCGTCGGAAGCCGTGGCCGAGGATATCGAGCGCTTCCGCGTCGGCGCTCGCCAGGGCGTTCAGTGGTTCGGGCGCGAGCGCCTCAGCCAGGCTCATTACCGATGGGCGACGGAGCACATGGCGCGCGGCGACATTGAGAAGGCGATCTGGGACGCGCAACTGGCCGTCAATGCATATCCGCAGCATCTGCACGCCATCAAGCTGAAGGAAGAACTCCTGGGCAAGCGGCTGTGGGAGACGGAGGCATCGAGCATTCGCGGGTTCATCCGCGATCGTATCGAGAGCGAAAGCGGCGCGGTCACTCCCCCGTTCGGGCGACCCGGGCCGCCGTTTGAGTTGCCGGAAGGCCTGGAGGGCCCCATTGGTGAGGAGGACGGTCAGGTGACGGGTTCCGGGCCGGCGGACAAAGGCGAATCGGACGGCGCATCCCCTGAGGACGCAAAGCGGGAGGAATTGCCATGACCCGAATACTCCAGGATGCAGTAAGGCAGCCGTTGCGCCTGATCGCGCTTACGGTTGCCCTTTCAAGTTCGGCGTGCAGTCGAATCGACAGCACCCTTCTTTCGACGCACATGGAAAACAATCAGCGCGCCGCAGCCAAGGAGCGCTGGGACTCGGTGCG
>CAZCGF010000003.1:51403-67699 GCA_964498115.1 uncultured Planctomycetaceae bacterium
CTGCCATCGGCGTTCGAGCACTATGCGACGGCCGCGGAATTGTCGCCGCAGACGGCGGCGTACTTACTCGCCGAGGCTGAAGTACTCGTGGCGATGAATCGACCGACGGACGCGCTCGAGCTCGTTCAGCCGCGCCTGGTCGATTTCGATCAGAACGTGTCGCTGCGTATGTTGAGCTCGCGGATTGCACGCATCGTCGGCCTCAGGGGCCCCGCTGTGGAGTATTGCCGCGATGCACTGCGCATCTGCGACGGAGATAAAAACCTTCAGACGGAGTACGGAAACGTGCTGCACTGGGCGGGCCGGTACGAGGAGGCCATCCGCGTCCTGGAGCCGCTTGCTGAGCAAACAGCCGCCGTCATCGAACCGTCCGCGGAGAACGCATCCAGCGCCGAACAACCGAGCCGGCCGAGCACGCTGCTCATGCTTGCCGACGCTTACCTGAATACGTCGAAGCCGACGAAGGCGATGGCGGCTCTTCGCCGGGTGATGAAGGAAAACCCGGAGAACATGACGGCGTGGCGCGTGTATGCCCGGGCAGCGGTGGAGGCCAACGATTTCGAGTCGGCCATCGAGTCGCTCGATCATGTGATTGCGAACAGCGCCATGACGGCAGAGACGTGGGTGCTGCTTGCATATGTGGCTCTTCGCAGCGGTGACTCAACGAGGTCGCGCGAGGCCGGCAACCGCGCCATTCTGGAGGAACCGGGACTGGCCGCGGCCCATTTTCTCGTCGGCGAGGCCGCGGAAATCGAGGGCGATGTCACGGCCGCGCGCGAGTCCTACCGGCAGGTACTGAAGCTGGAACCTGATTTTGAGCCGGCCGCAAGACGGCTGAACTTGTTGTCCATGAGGGTCGAAGCCGCCAATCCCGAATTCGCGGGCGATTGTCCCGACGATGTCAGCGGAATGGAGCCATGACGCAGACGCAGATCAAACCCTGGTCGCAGGTAGATGACGATGTCGTCACCGGCGATGCGCCGCGCGCGGAGCTCGACGCGCCGCGGCCGGAGCTGACGCCGTCGACGCCCTATCGCGCCGCGATAGGAAAGCCGGCAGGCGTTCGGGCGTACATCACTCAACTCAGGGCGATCCACGCGATTGTACCTCTGGCGATCGCCGCATGCTGGCTGCTGTCTGGAATGGTGTTTGGATTCTGGGTGGCCGGATTCAGCCGCGGCGCACAATTCGGCATGTTCACGCTCAACGGTCTGGCGATTGCGATCGTGATGTTCTCGTGGCGTGCGCGCAAGGACCGCATCACGGAACTGCGCATCGCCCTGGATCGAATCGGCCGCGAGCGCGCGGATGTCGCCCCGCCCCCTTCGATCGACGACGAACTCAAGCAGGTGTGGTCGGCGGTTGAACAGCATGCCACGTCGCTGAGCGGCCAGTTGCAGAGAATCCGGTCCGACCAGAAGCAGATGGAACTCGCGCTGAGCCTTGCCGGCGTGCAGAAGCAGCAGGCCGAGGCCGTGCTGCGGGCGATCTCGGACCCGGTGCTGGTCACCGACGCATACGATCAGCTCGTTCAGGCGAATCCGGCCGCGGAGGAGCTCTTCGGCATCAAGGGCGACCAGTCTACTCGCGTGCCGGTTTCGGAGATTATCAGCGACGAGAAGATTGTCGCCGCGATTCGCGACTCGCGCGAGGCTGAGGTGCGCGTCGCCAAACGGCGGATTGAAATCGACATCGGCGACCGCGTCTTTGCGATGACGCTCTCCCCCATCGGGTCGCAGACCTCCGGCGGAGTGGCCGGGGTCGAGTCGCACGGGGTCGTCTGCCTGATGCGCGACATCACGAAGGACCGGCTCGCAGCGCGTATGAAGAGCGAGTTCGTGGCCCAGGTCGCGCACGAGCTTCGGACGCCGCTTTCGTCGATTCGGGCGTACGTGGAAATGCTCGTGGACGGCGAGGCCAGCGACGAGAAGACGCGGAACGAATACTACGGAATCATCGACGCTTCCGCCGATCGGCTGGGCCGACTCATCGACAACATGCTGAACATCAGCCGCATCGAGGCCGGGACTGTCCGCATCAGCAAGGAGGCGGTGTCGCTTTCCATCGTCGCGAAGGAAGCGTGCGATCTGATGCGTCCGGCCGCCGAAGAGAAGAGCATCACGCTGACCGAAGAATTGACGCCGACGATGTATCAGGTGATGGCGGATCGCGACCTGATCTACCAGGCGATTCTCAATCTCCTGTCGAACGCGGTGAAGTACACGCCGAGCGGCGGGAGCGTCCAGCTTCGCATGCTGCCGCTGGATGAGAACAAGGCGATTCGCATCGAGGTCACCGACACGGGACTGGGGATTCCCAAGGAAGACCTTCCCAGAATGTTCCAGAAGTTCTTCCGAGTTGAAGCCAACAAGCAACTGGCCAAGGGCACGGGCCTTGGGCTGAACCTGGTGAAGCAGATCGTGGAGACGGTCCACGGCGGCGAGCTGACGCTGACCAGCGAGGTCGGCAAAGGGAGCACCTTCGGCATCGTGCTGCCGCTTGCCGCGGAGAACGCCAAGGGCTGATCTTCAAGAATCGCACATGGGGATACTTTATGAGTGCTGAAAGAATCCTGGTTTGTGATGATGAGCCGCACATCCTGCATGTTGTCTCGGCCAAACTCAGGCACGCAAATTTCGAGGTTCTGACCGCGGCCGACGGCGCCGAAGGGCTGGAGATCGCGCAGGCCGAGATTCCGGACCTCGTCGTCACCGATTATCAAATGCCGCTGCTGAGCGGACTCGAGCTCTGCGCGAAGATGCGAGCCGATTCCCGCACCAGCCACATTCCGGCGATCATGCTGACGGCTCGAGGGTTCTCGCTGAACGAGCAGGAACTGGGCCGAACGAACATCAAAAAGGTTCTCGTCAAGCCGTTTTCGCCGCGCGAAGTACTGAGCACCGTCCGACAAGTGATCGAAGGCGCGGGCAACGCCGTTGCGTCCGACCTGAATGCGGGCGTCTAGTCGCCGAGAGGTTTTTTGTGCCGTCTAACACGAGAAGATCACAGGGCATGACCACCACACTGGAGAGCCAGGGACGAATCCCGCTACCCAGAGTGACATGGCCCGTCACAGCGAGCAGCTTCGATCGACTTGCGCTTCACTGGCGTCAGTCCGGTCTGTGGCTTTCTCTGTGGAGCAGTGACGGACAGGCCATACTCTGGGACAAGGACGGCTCGCAGTTCTGGAACACGCTATGGTCGCGCAAGGGTGCATTCGCCGCCGGCGTGACCGACTATGTCCGCGCATGCACGCAGAAACTGGCCGCCGGCGGTACGGTCGCGACGATGGACTACGGCCCCGGTCCATGGCCCGATGATCTGCGGCTCGCGGTCGCAATGATCCACCGCCGTCAGCGACCGCTGGGGGCCGTTGTCGGCGCTTACCTCAAGTCTGATCTTCGCGGCGAGTCGTTTGCGCGGCTGTGCAGCGCGAGCAATCTCGATCTGACCGCGATGCAGACCAGCGCGCAGGGCGAGCGACGCATTTCCGACGAACAGGAAGCGTCGGTTGTCGACCTACTGCGGCTCACCGTCGAACAGGCTCGCCAGATCGACGTCGCGAGCGATGAGTCCGACCTGCTTGTGCAGAACCTGCAGAACACCTACGAGGAACTGAACCTCATCTATCGAATCAGCACGCAAATGGCCCTGCCGCAGCGGCCGCAGAATCTTCTGCGGACCATCGGCGAGCAGGTCAACGAGGTGTCGCGAGCCGCGGCCATTGCGTTTGTCCTGACCGAGGCTCAGTCGGCCGGCGAAGTTCGAAATGTGCCCGCCACACTCGATGCGAATTCCCTGAGCGATCGCGTGGTCTGTGTCGGCGAACTCGACGCTGACGCTGACGCGCTAAGCCTGTTGAAACTTGCCGAGGCCTGCAAGCTGGACCCGGTCAAGACGCCCAGCCATGTGCTGCTCAACGACGTAGCCTCGCGGCCTGAGCTAGCCTGGGCAAGTTCCTGGCTTCGGCATGCGGTCGCCCTGCCGCTGTGGAATCATCACAAGCTTCTCGGCGTGATGCTCGCCCTGAACTGCCCCGACGGCGGAGACTTTACCTCCGTCGATGTGCAGCTCTTTCGTGCCGTCGGAGATCGCATCAAGTCATTCCTCGAGAACCAGACGCTTTACGATGACCTGACCGACCTCCTCATGGGCCTGTTGCACTCGATCGTCAACAGCGTCGATGCCAAGGACCCGTACACCTACGGCCACTCCGAGCGCGTCGCGTTCCTGAGTCGCGCACTGGCCAGGGCGGCGCAGCTGTCACCGACGGACTGCGAGCGGGTGTACCTCGCCGGACTTCTGCACGACGTGGGGAAGATCGGCGTGCCGGACGCCATTCTCTGCAAGCCTGGAAAACTGACCGACGAAGAATTCGACGCGCTGAAGAAGCATCCCGAAATCGGCGTGCGAATTCTCTCGCCGGTTCGACAGACACGCGACCTGATGCCCGGCGTTCTCTATCACCACGAGCGGATGGACGGTCGCGGATATCCGGACGGCCTGGCGGGAAGAGCGATCCCGATGATCGGGCGGATCATCTGTCTGGCCGACTGCTTTGATGCGATGACGACCAATCGGACTTACCGGGCCGCGCTTCCGTTTCACGTGGCGATCTCGGAAGTCCGGCGGTGTGCCGGAACGCAGTTCGACCCGCACCTGGCGGAGCTCTTCGTCAAGCTCGATCTCGAAAAGCTCTTCAAGGAGGCGCGGGCGTGCTCGGGCAGTGACGCGACCATTTCGCACCTGGGCGCGCTGCACGCCGTGCTGAATCCGAATTGATGGGGATCGTCGTTCTTGAAATCTGGAGCCCATGAAGATGCCGACCAGCATCACCCATTATGGAAACGTGACGGTATGCAGCGTCACTGAAGATCTCGCCGGCGAGAACACCGAGGAGTTCGCGAACCACGTGAAGAAACTCGAGTCGGAGGGTCGGCACGATGTCGTTGTCGACTTCGCCGAGGCGGACGCCATCGACAGCCGCGGCCTTGAGCTGCTGCTGGAGTTGCAGTCCCAATGCGAGAACGGGCTCGGCCGCATCCGGTTGTGCGGACTGAACCAGACGGTCCAGAAAGTGCTTGAGATCACGAGATTGTCCCGAAGGTTTGAAGTTTGCGCCGACATCGATGCCGCCGTCAGAAGCTTTGCGTGATGTTCGTGTGACCCGTAACGGAGAGAGCCGCTTAGATGCAATCAACGCTCGCGAAGGCAGGCAAGAAGCAATTGGGGCAGATCCTTCTGAAGAAGGGGCTGCTGACCGAGGAGCAGCTTGAGCGCGCCATCGAAGAGCAGCAGTCCAGCCGCAACAAGAAGCTCCTGGGCGAAGTCATCATCGAACTCGGGCTTGCCGGCGAGGATCAGGTCGTCGAGGCCCTCGCCGAGGCGTACAACGTTCCCTACGCCAAGCTGACGCCGCGACTGGTCGATCCGCGCGTGATCGATCTGATCCCGAGGGAGTTTCTTGAGAAGCACGGCATCTTGCCGTTGTTCCTGGTTCAGGGCGTTTTGACCGTCGCCATGAGCGAACCGGCCAACGTGTTTCTGCTCGAAGAGATCGGGCGCATCACCAGCCATACGGTGCAGGTCGTCGCCGTCTCAGGCGCCGACATCCAGGCGATTCTCGCCCAGTACGTGAAGAGCGCCAACGTCTTCGTCATTGACGACATCATCGAGGACGTGTCGGCCGACACTTTCGAGCTGATTGAGACGAAGGTCGATGACATCACCAGCCTCGAAGGCATGGCGGGCGATTCGCCGGTCATCAAGCTGGTGAACTTCCTGATTTACAGCGCGGTCAAGGAAGGCGCGAGCGATATTCACATCGAGCCCGATGAGACGTGCCTGCGCATCCGGAATCGCGTCGACGGCGTGCTGTATGAAAAGCTCAATCCGCCGGCGCAGATGATGGCGCCGGTTGTTTCGCGCATCAAAATCATGGCCGGGCTCGACATCGCCGAGCGCCGGCTTCCGCAGGACGGCGGCATTCACGTCATGATGGAAGGCCGCCCCATCGACCTTCGCGTCAGCACGCTGCCCAACATGCAGGGCGAGAAGGTCGTTATTCGAATCATCGATAACTCGAAGATTCTGGTAAACATGGAGACGCTCGGCTTCTCCATCGACCTGCTGAAGGCATTTCGCACGCAATTGCTGCACCCGCACGGGCTCGTCCTCGTGACCGGGCCGACGGGATCGGGCAAGAGCACGACGCTTTACGCCGCGCTGATGGAGATCAACTCGCCGGAACGAAACGTCTGCACGGTCGAGGACCCCATTGAGTACAACCTTCGCCGGATCAACCAGTTTCAGGTCAACGAAAAGATCGGGCTGAAGTTCGCCACGGTTCTGCGAGCCCTATTGCGACAGGACCCGGACGTGATCATGGTTGGTGAGATTCGAGATGACGACACGGCACGGACGGCGGTCCAGGCCGCGCTCACGGGCCACATGGTGCTTTCAACCCTGCACACCAATGACGCCGTCTCCGCCATCACCAGACTGCACAACATCGGCGTTGAGGGGTATCTCATCGCCGCCGCGCTGGAGGCGGTGCTCGCCCAGCGACTGGTGCGAAAAATCTGCCCATCGTGCAAGGAGCCGCAGGAGCCGACGCCCAACACCCGACACGCCATGCAAAAGCTCGGGTACGACGTCGAGTCGCTGATGGTCGGAAAGGGCTGTGCCAAATGTCATGGCACCGGGTATTCGGGTCGTGTCGGCATTCACGAACTATTCATTCCCGATGACGCGCTGCGCCAGGCCATCTCCGACGGAGCGCCGCTCCAGGAGCTTCGCAAGGTGGCGCTGAGCGCCAAGATGTGCACCCTTTACGAGGACGGCATGTTGAAGGCGAAGGCAGGTATCACGACTGTCGAGGAGGTGTTCCGTGTCTGTGCTGCATGAGCCCCCCCGTACCGATACCGAGAGCCGGGCCGCAACGCGCGCCGGCGCCGACTGCCCCACCCGCGACGACGGCTATGTCCGCGGGCTGCTTAAGCGGCTGATCGACGAGCGCGCCGGCGACCTCATCCTCGTGGCCGATGCGCCGCCGACGATTCATGTGAATGGAAAGTGGAAAGCGCTGGAGTTACCTTCAGTACCGGCCGTGGAACTGGACGCGCATCTGAAGGCGTTGCTGACTCCGCACCAGATTGAGCGGCTTGATGAAGCGAAGGACCTCGACTTCGCGATCGAGCTGGCCGGCGCGGGTCGATGTCGTGCGAACATTCACTATCAGCGCGGAACCCTCGCGGCGGCATTTCGCTCCATACCCGGGGAAGTTCCGACGTTTGAATCACTGAATCTTCCGGAACAGGTGCTTTCGTTCGCAGGCTATCCGAACGGGCTCGTTCTCGTCACGGGCGGCACGGGACAGGGCAAGAGCACCACGCTGGCGACGCTGATCGATCACATCAATCACACGCGCGCCGCGCACGTCATCACCATCGAGGACCCGGTCGAGTTCGCCTTCACGAACGACCAGTGCCTGATCGAACAGCGAGAGATCGGCTCGGACAGCCCGACGTTCGGCTCGGCTTTGCGGCACGTTTTGAGACAGCGGCCCGATGTGATCGTGATCGGGGAGCTGCGCGACCTGGAGACGATCTCCACCGCACTGACGGCCGCCGAGACCGGCCACCTTGTCTTCGGAAGCCTGCATACGTCCAGCACGTCGCAGACGCTGGCCCGATTGATTGACGTTTTTCCTCCGATGCAGCAGGGGCAGATTCGCGTCCAGCTCGCGGCCTCCTTGCGAGCCATCGTGTGTCAGACCCTCCTGCGCGACGAGATGAATGAAACGCTGATCCCGGCGACCGAGATTCTTGTCGCCACCACGGGCATTCGACGCGCGCTGCGCGAAAACGAGACGCACCTGATTAACTCGATGATCGAGACCGGCCGCAGTTTGGGCATGCATACCCTGGAGCAGAATCTTGCGGAGCTCGTCCAGTCCGGTCGCATTGACAAGGAATCCGCCCTCGCGGCGACGACCGATCGTGCGCGACTGTCGCGGCTCATCGGCGACTGCGCGGACACGGAAGAGCTTCGCGCCGGGTTACGCGCTGCCAACAGAAAGGCGAGCGAGTCGATTCCGTGGGCGGAACAATCGGACTGATCTGGAGACGCTGATGCCTGTTTTCGCATACGTTGCGCGCGACAATACCGGAAAGATGGTGGAGGGCGACGTCACAGCCGCCTCCCCCGTCGAGGCGGCGAAGCTGGTCCGCAATGAGGGCCGCTTTGTCGTCAAGGTGACGGCGCGCGGCAAGGCGACCAAGGCCGCCGCCGCAGCAGCAGCACCAACGGCGCGGACGTCCAGTTTTTTTAACAAGAAGAAATTTCGCCCGGACGACCTGATTTTCTTTACCCGGCAGCTCGCGGTCATGACCGAGACGGGCGTTTCCATGTCAGAAGCGCTCGAGGCCTGCCGTCACGACGGAAACTCGCCGCGTTTTGCCGAGGCGCTGGACGGCGTCATTGAGCGCGTCGAGGGCGGTGGCGAATTCTCCGCGGCGCTTGCCGAGCATCCGGAAGTCTTCCCGAATCTCTACGTCAGTCTCGTCAAGGCGTCGGAAGCGTCTGGCATGATGGCACCCATCCTTCGCCGGCTCGCGGATCACATTCAGGATCAGGCGGAGTTGAAGAAGAAAATCAAGAGCGCCGTGACATATCCCATTGTGATGTTCGTCTTCGCCATCGGCGTCACCATCTTTCTGATGACCTTCGTGCTGCCGAAGTTCAACGCCATCTATGCCGGGCGAGAGGACAAGCTCCCCGTGCTGACCAGATACTTGCTCTTGTTCAGCGACAATCTGATGACATACGGCCTCTACTTTTTCGCGTTTGTCGTGATCGGCGGCGGATCGGCTGTCTATTACTTTCTCACGCCGGCCGGGCGCATCAGGCTCGATGCCATCAAGCTTTCAATGCCGCTCGTGGGCCCCATGTATCACAAGACCTATCTTGCGCGGAGCCTTCGAACGCTGGGCACCATGATCCAGGCAGGCGTCTCAATGCTCGACAGCGTTCGGCTCACCTCCGGCGTCTGCGGCAGCCCCAAGTACGAGGCGATGTGGAAGGACGTCAACGAGCGGCTTGAACGCGGGCAGCAGCTTTCCGAGTCGCTGGTCGATTACAAACAGGTGCCCAAGGCGATCAACAAGATGCTCGGGGCCGGCGAGCGCAGCGGGCGTCTCGGCACGGTCATGGAGAACGTCTCCCACTTCTGCGAGGCCGAACTGAACGTCGCGATCAAGACCATGACCAGCCTGATCGAACCTGCCATTGTTATGTTTCTTGGCGTGGTGGTCGGCGGTCTTGTTCTGGCCCTTCTGTTGCCGATCTTCACGATTTCCAAAGCGATGCACTAAAGCCGAAGTCCGGCACGGGACTCAAGCTAGCGAATGGTCGGCCAGATGTCGAAGCCGGTGTCGTCGGAATAGCGCGTGTCCACGTACCGAAACTCGGCGTGACCGTCGAGGAAGCCGAGCGAATAGGTGGAGTACTTGCGATGCCATCCGGGGCCTAGTTTCTGCAGCCTGCTTTCGCCGTAGTTACCGCTGCGCGGCCGTGCATCGTACATGTAGTAGTTCATGCAGCTTTCGGTGAATAGCACGAACTTGGCCGCCTCCCCACCGGTCTTTCTGGAGAGCATCTTTTCACCGGTGAGGCTGAAGGCCGCGAGATTGCCGTACCAGCTTTCTTCTCCGTACCACGGCGGGCCATTGAGCCAGTACCAATTGATGGCGAAGCTGTTGCCCTGTACCTGCCACGATGAATATGCGTCCGTCGGGGACAGATTCTCTGGAAGCGTGTCGCCGACGAGCGGGGTGATCCACGATTTATCCGAAGGGCAGATGTAGGCCTTGATGGGCGACGTGCCGTCAGCGCCCTTGGCAATGTACTTGTTGAAGGGGCGCTCGCTGGTCTTAAGCAGCATGGTGTCCAGCATGCTGAATCTCGGATCCGGGCTGGGCGTCGTGTGCTGAAATCCGCCGAAGCTGTATTCGCTGACTGTGTTGATTCCGCGAAAGCCAAAGTCAGCGACGTACCACGGCAGGGTTCGCTTGCTCAGGTCCTCCATGTACATTTCCGCGGTCTTGGTGAGCGTGCTGAAGTTGGAGAGGCAATAAGCCACGTTGGCGGCCTCTTTCGCGCCGCTCAGCGCGGGAAGGAGAATTCCGATGAGCACGGAAATGATGGCGATGCTCATCAAGAGCTCGATCAGGGTGAACGCGGATCGTCGCATGAGCCCGTTGTCCTGTCTGCTCGCCGCTGCATTGACGTGTCGATCAGCCGCCGACGCTGCACTGGGGGCATTGACCGTTGGCGCCGGTGTCGGTGTATCGAGGATAGTATAACGAATGCCTGGCGCACTTGCTGGCCGGCTGGGCCGACTTTTCACCACAAGCAGGACAGGTGAAATCTGCCCGGCGAGCCTGGGCCGCCGCCGATCGGCCTGCCCCGGCGACGCGGCCCAAGTTCCCGGCGGCGCTCTTCATGGGCGCTTTGGCGTAATCGTCATAGCTGATCGTTGAATGCTTCTCGCATTTGGTGCAGACCAGGTCCACTGGTCGGGCATCGGCAGCGACCGGCTCGGCGTCGGGGCTGGAAAGTGAATTCATCACCAATATGCCCCCAACGAGGAACAGGATGCACGTAATGGAGAGCTTGATCGCGTTGGTTCGGTTCACGGCACGGATTCCACGATCCACCCATCAGTTCAACGGGCTCGACGCATTCTAGAACCTGGATTCTACCGGAGAGATTCCCAAAACCAGAGGGCGAGTTGGAATCATTCCTGCCCAGCGTCTGAATCGAACTTCGAGACTCAGCACCGGCGGGGAATCGAGCATCAACCGAAGAGGTGCAACATCGCGTCCACGAGGTCGTCGACGTGGCGGCTGACCATCCACATGGGCAGGAGCAGCAGGGTCACGCCGGCGAGGACCATTCCGGCACTCATGTTGGAAGGAAGCTGGGAGACGGTGGACAGTTGCCGGTCGATCTCCATGCCGATCAGCGGAACGAGGGCCTCGCTCTTGCTGTCGGTCGGCTCAACGTGCAACGCGACGTTGTGCAGCAAGGGGAACGGGCGCAGCTCGATGCGCAGTGATCCGTCGTCGGCCATCCAGCAGTTTCCCTGACGACGTCCGGCGAGGTCGAGTCGCGTCGTGGCCTGCTCGATCAATCGAACACACTGGCGGAGGGAAATGTTGTAAATCACGAATCCCGCATCGCGCTTGGGAAGGAGATAATAGAAAACTGTAGCGGCCAGGAGCATGCCGCCGGCCAGCGGGACGTACATGCCCGATCGAACAAACTCCGGAACGGGCCAGAGCAGGACGGGCAGCAGAACGCCGGTCAGGGCGAGAAAGTCGGATCGGCTGGTGATGAGGCAGGGTCTGGCGTGGCTGTTGACGAGACCGAGGATGAGGAAATAGAGGGCGATCGGGACAATGTTGCCCACGAGCATGAGGACGTCGACGACCTCGTAATTGTCGGTCGGCATGCCTGAATCCCCCGGCATCGGGAAAGAGGGTCAATCTTCAGAGGCGGGCCGATCGACGTGCTCTCCCACATCGGCGACCTTCCGGTATCCGAGGTATTTTAGCACTTCGAGGACTTCGGTCCAACTGGGGAAGGGCTTCTTGTTGGCCCGCTTGTATTCGTCCATGGCCATGACGAATTCAAACTGCTCGGAATTAAGCTCGCCTTCCTCGGCGCTGCGGCGCGAATCGGAGCGGCGTCGGCCCGGTCCACGGCGGCGTTCCAGGCCTGCACGGCGGTCCACGGGGGACTCACGCCGATTGTCGGCTCTTCGGTCCTGAGCGTTTTCGCGAGCGTCAGAATTGGGCCGAGGGGTGGTTGCTGCGGGCGTATCCATGAGTCACGTCCTCTCGGCGAGCTGGCTGGGCGAGGTTTGATGCGTGCCCCGGCCCGGCCGTTTGCAAACACGCCGATCGGAATGGCGATCGGCGAAGCGACCGGCAAAAATTGCGCGGCCGCAGCGCATCTCCTCACCTATCGGCTAATCATCGTAGCCAACTTCGAATTCGTCGTCCTCATCTTCGTCATCGTCGTCATCATCTTCGTCTTCGTCATCGTCCAGATCGTCATCGTCGTCGTCGAATTCGTCGTCGTCGATGTCGTCCACCTCTTCATCGGTGCTGTCCTCACCTTCCTCTTCCTCGTCCTCCTCGTCGTCATGGGCCTTGGCCGCAAGGAGCTCCGAGGCGAGGATCATTCGGTCGGGCGGAACGAGCACGGCGATGCCGTAGCCGGCTCCGGGGCGACCGCTGCCTTCCATGCGTGCCGGGATGTCGCTTTCAATGAGGGCCCGAACGCAATCGTTGGCCTCGGCGGTACTGCGGGCAAACATCACTTCGACGAGGTTCTCGTGATCGGTCAGATTCATGGAGTCGGCTGTTGCGTTTTCGTTGTGTGTCATCAGTGTCCACTCCTGAAGGAGAAAAATTGCCGCTGAATAATATGTTCGCGGTTGCGGCGCCGCGTTCTGCACGCCCTGCCGACGTGCGGTGAAGTCCAATGTCCCGGAAGAAAAATCTTCCACGCTCTAAAGAAACGACCGCTCCCGGATGATTCAATCGTCCGGTCAAAGCGCAATTCTCTAATCTTCTCCGCTGCGATGTCAAGCGTTTGTTCGGCGGTGAATTTAAGATTTTCACAGCGCAAAAAAAAGCCCCGAACCCGGAGGGGTTCGGGGCGTTTGCCGCCGGCGTCCGGCAGGCAGCTATCGCGTCGTCTGGGGGCGGGGTGGCCGCCCCCAGGAACAACTCTATCAACGGCTGGGCAAGATAGTTACGGGTTTTGCGTCATCGGTGGTCCTACCCAGGAAGAACAACCCCCCGCCACCCGAAAAGACGCCGATCGAGTACTGGGCGTCCAGTACCTTGTCGAGCTGTTTCTGCACGTCGCTCAAATGGGCCTCGGTAGCGAGGTCGGCATCACCCGATTTGAGGCACTTGGCAATCCGATCGGAGAGCCGCTTGGCGCAGAGCCGGGCAATGGCGTTTGCGTCGGCCGGCACGATCGCGCCCGGCTCGCTGAGGATCAGGTTGATCAGCATCCCGGCGTGCATCCGCTGAAGGTTTCGGCGGAAGCTGGAGATCATGGGCTTCTCGTCGGTGCCCTTTCGGGACTTTTCCTGCAGTTCCGACCAGATGGAATCACTCAGGGAGGTCATGTGACCGGCCAGGGTGTAGACTTCGTCGTCCTCCTGGAACTTCAGCTGGTTGTCGTGGATGCGACCGATGGTGAACGGATTCATCAGGTTAAAGAGGACCCCGAACTGACTCTGGGCCACGAAATCGTGGATGTTGAACTCCACGCGGAGCGAGAATTCGTCGCTGTCCCAGTGCCAGTGGCGGCCCGGCGCAAGAAGCGCGAGGAGCTTGGGGCTGATCTGGAATGCATCCTCGGCAAAGACGTTCTTGCAGCAGAACTCCAGCGACTCCCGCTGCGTCTTGGCATCGACGACCTTCAAGGGAGTACGCCCGTCCTCATCCCCGCGGTGGTCGCGGTTCACGATGACGCCGCCGACGAACCGGGCGACGTACTCGCAGACGCTTCCGCGCTCGAAGAGGAGCCTGCCGAATGCACGGCGAAGCCGGTTGTAGGACTCGCCGTCCTTGACCGCCCATTCGCTGATGTCCTTGAGGAGCGATTCAGCGACGTTGATCTGGAAATCGGCGAACTTCTTGACGTCGCGGCCCATGTCGAAGCGGTTGGAGAGCGGGTCAGGAGAAATGACCCACATGGTGTCCTCATCCGTGCTGTAGTCGAGGCCGGCCTCGGCCACTCGCGATGCGACCTTCTTGAGCAGATCCTCCTCGCTCTTGTAGGGCTCGCCGACGGGGCGGTAGCCGTATTCGATGGCCCAATAGTCGTAGGGGCCGATCGAGCGGGTGGTGAATGAACCCTGCTTTTGGTCGCGAGCGACGACAATCGAGGGGTTGTAGTCCATGACGGACCCGACGTTGGCCTCGCCGGCCTCGTTGTGGGCCTCGATTTCCTCCATGGGAAGCCAGGTGCTGGCCTTGAAGTTGTGACGCAGGCCGAGGCAGTGGCCGACTTCGTGCATCACCACTTCCTTAATGACCTGTCCCATGAAATCTTCGTTGCTGCGGCCCAGTCCCTGACCTTCCAGGGCGATGCCGGCGAACTGCATCTGGTGGGCCATTCCGGCCGCACATTCGCAGATGGGGCGACCGCGGCGCTGCATGTGCTTCATCAGGTTCGCACGGAATTCGGCCTCCGGATCGTTCTTGAGGCGGACATTGGGCAGAAGGTTCTGAAAGGGCGACCTGTAGGACCACTCGGGGTGAGTGCGGAAGAAGTCCTCGGCGATCGGCTCGTAGGGACGCCAAGCCTCGTCATTGCCGGTCATGTTGGCGTAGTCCATCTCGTAGAAGCGAACCATCGCATCGTCAAAAACGATGTCGGCATCGAAGATCTGGCCGGTGAGCGGATGATCGCGCGAAGGGCCCATCGCGAAACCACGGCCCGTGACGATCCAGCGGAAGAAGTTGTAGCGAACGTCCTCGGGATCGAGGTCTTTTGTCTCGGGGTCGTAGTCTTCCTGTTGCTTAACCTCGACAGCATCGAGGAAGCCGCACTTCTCGTAGGCCTTGTTCCATTCGAGGATTCCCTCCTTGACCCAGCGGCGGTACTTGAGCGGCACCGTTTTTTCGATGTACCACTTGATGGGCTCCTTGGGGGCGCTGAGCTTGGCCGAGGGGTCGCGCTTTTCGAGCTTCCAGCGATTGATGTAGCGATCGAACAGCGTCTTGGCGTTGTGCTCCTTGGTCCAGTCCTTGCGAACGGTCATGAAGTAGCCGACGCGATCGTCGGCGAGGCGGGGCTTGTAACCCTTGGAGGACTCGGGAATCTTGGAGAGGCTGTAATGGAACAAGGTACGTCGTCCGGAACCGTTGCTCATCAGGGCGAGGTCGGCCGTCAATTCGACGTTTTGCGGGAATGTCTTGTACTTGGCCCACTTGGAAAGCTGCGGATTGACCTGTCCCATGCCCCAGCGTCCGATGCCGGAGAAGTCGCCTTTGAACAATGAATCCAGGTCGATGATCGGGTCCGAGCCCTTCATCGTGAGGATGGAGATGGACTTGAGAATGTCGTCGCCGCCGTAGCTGCGCTTGATGACGTCGGAGAGCGGCTGATCGCCTTCGCCCTCGACATACCGAGGATCAACCCGCATGAGGACGAGGTTCTTGTCCATGCGATCGAAGTAGGCGAGGAAATGGTCGATCTGGAAGCCGGTAGCGACCGGACCGCCGGCCATGCTGGTGGCGATGAGGAATTGCTGGCCGATCATGCTTGCGGGAATCTGTGCGCGGAGCGAGTCGGTCTTCTTGTTGTACCAAAGCGGGAAGAAGGGCGACTCGGCCGTCGGAACTTCTTCATAATCCTTCATCGCTTCATCGAAGGGCGGGAACTCGGGCTTCTCCTTGTCCGCACCCGCCGGCATAGTGGGCTTCGCATCCTTGGGCGGCATCGGGCGGGCATCCATTTGAGCCTGCACCACACCGGTCAAAACGACGACCAGGAATGAGGCGAGTAACTTGCTGTTCATAGAGAACTCCTTGGAAAGCAGACGGTTATTAGCGGGTAATTCTAATCAGCCGGATCGAAGTACAACGCAAACGAATGAAGCACGACGGTCGTTCGGGGCTGCCAAACGATTGAAAAAAATCTTCCGACAAGTGAAGCTCGCTCGCCCATCCTCTTACGGGCGACATGCCCGAGGGTTCCACCCGACAAGGATGATAACGAAAAAAAGGGCAGAAACTCACCTTCCGTATTGGGCGAGCGTGTCTCGCGACGTCGAATTGAGTAGCTATCGGCGGCCTTTTCACGGGCGCCAGCAGCGTATGTTGCCTGATATTCGCAATGGCGGAATCAGGGTGTGTGCCCCTTCAATTCTCAGTATTGAAACGGCGGCTCGCGGTGCCCACACAGGACAATCCCCGTGCGGATCGCGTCGCATTTGAGGAGTCAGGATCGCGCAAGTGGTGCGCAGCGAACGTTTTAGTGCGGATTTTCTTCCTGTGGAAAACGGTGAATGAGTGGCTTGGCGGGGGCGGAGACGTCTGTTTTCCACATCGAGACCTGAATCTCCGGAATCTTGGCCCAAAGGGCCAAATAGGGGTTTCCGCGGGCCTGTGATTTGACAAGCAGGATCAAAGGGTGCTAGGTTCCCGACGCTTCGGGGGCTCGGTATTCCGGTACCGGGAGGCTTGATTAGTCGGAGAGTGA
>CAZCGF010000004.1:0-35910 GCA_964498115.1 uncultured Planctomycetaceae bacterium
ACTTCACGCCAATCATGTCTCACGACGGATCAAACAGTTCAAACTCCCACCCAAGGCGCGCACATGGAGCAAGCATTCACGAATGGAGCTCAATCCAATCATGCCCCGCGAGGCAGCGCGCGATGTCCACTTCCAAACACTCGACCCCTTCGTCCCTTGAACACTTTGCTCCTCCATGTGTCAGGCCGTTTTCACTAAAAAACCACCTAAATAGCGAAGCGCCCCAACTCGTGCCCGCCACAACCGTTGGCACGTTTTCCAGGAGCGCTGTGTCACTATATGTCACCTTCGATTTTGCACGACTTGCGCGCGAGCAGCGAGATTTTCTTCACCCTCGGCACCTTGGCCCCTCAGCCCCTCGGCCCCTTTTTTTGGCCTATTGTCACCTTCAATTCGCAACCCTTCGCTCCGTTTGCACAGCGCCGGAAACTGCTATACTGCCGGTCCTTAGGAAGTTCGACGAGACGTGTCCAGCCCACAGGCGGTCCTAATGGCGAAGTTTGAACCCATCCTGCTGAAAAACCGCGGCGTCGAGGGAATTCGCACCCTGAAGACCTATCGCGAGCGCGGCGGATATGCCCAGGCCGAAAAGGCCCTCAAGAGTTACAAGCCCGACGAGATTGTCGAGATCGTCAAGTGCAGCAATCTTCGCGGCCGAGGCGGCGCCGGCTTCCCGGCCGGCATGAAGTGGTCCTTCCTACCGGCCGACCGCAAGGTCACCTACCTGTGCATCAACGCCGACGAGTCCGAGCCGGGCACCTTCTGCAATCGCGTCCTCATGGAGGAAGACCCGCACCAGCTTTTGGAAGGCATCATCATCGCCGGCTACGCGACGCGGACGACCGTCGCCTACATCTACATGCGCGTGGAGTTCCACGAGCAGTTCCACATCCTGCAAAAGGCCCTCGACGAGGCCTACGCCGCAGGCCTGTTCGGCAAGAACCTGTTCGGCACCGGCTACGATCTCGAGTGCTACATCCATCGCGGCGCCGGGGCCTATGTCTGCGGCGAGGAGACCGGGCTGATCGAGAGCCTGGAGGGCAAGCGCGGCTGGCCGCGCATCAAGCCGCCGTTTCCGGCCATCGAGGGGCTCTTCCACCGCCCCACCGTCGTCAACAACGTCGAGACGATCTGCTGCGTGCCGCACATCATCGAGCGCGGCGCCGACTGGTTTAAGTCCATCGGGGTTCAGGGCTCGGCGGGCTCCAAGCTCTATACCGTCAGCGGTCCGGTCAAGCGGCCGGGGTGCTATGAAGCGCCGCTAGGACTCTCCTGTCGCGAACTCATCTTCGGCGACGATTACGGCCGGGGCATGGTCGACGGCAAGCGCGTCAAAGGCTGCATTCCCGGCGGGCTTTCGGTCGGCGTCCTCACCGAGGCGGAGCTTGATTGCAAACTCGACTTCGACGACGTCCGCAAGTACGGCCTGCTCGGGCTGGGCACCGCCGGCGCGATCGTCATCCCGCACGACGCCGACATCCGGCAGGTCCTGGCGAACATCGCCCGATTTTATTCGCACGAAAGCTGCGGCCAGTGCACCCAGTGCCGCGAGGGGACGAACTGGATGTACAAGATCGCCCTGCGCATCGCGTTGGGCGCGGGGCGCATTGCCGATCTCGATTTGATTTGTGAAGTGACCCGCAACATGGGCATGATGCCGGGGCTGTCAATCTGCGGCCTGCCCGACGGGGCGGCGTTCCCGATTCGCACGATCGTTGAAAAGTTCCGCGACGAATTTGAGCAGCACATCCGCCGCCAGGAGGCCGGGCGCGTCGAGTCGGTCCTCAAGAAGCTCAACCCCGCGGTCTATGAACTGCCGGTCATCGGCCAGCGCGGCCACGCCGTCACCGGGTAGTCGCCGGCGACTTGGCGCACAGAACCTGTTCGAGGTGGCTTGAGATGGTCGCCACCTTGGCCCGCCAGGTCTCTTTTCTCATCGCCTCCCGCCGCGCCGTGGCAGCCTGGGGCGTGCTGGAAGTGACAGCGCGTTGGCACTCCGCGACGAAGTCCCCGGGCGACCGGGCGATCCGCACCCAATCCCGATAAGACTCCACCTCCGGCAGCGGCGTCGACACCACCGGCAAACCGGCCGCCAGATACTCGCGCAGCTTGATCGGATTCACCGCGCGCGTGAGCTCGTTGACCCGAAACGGAATCATGCCAACATCAAATCCGGCGGCGTAAGCAGGCAGCCGGGCGTAAGGACGACGCCCGAGCAGATGCACATTCGGCAGCGCGGCAAGAACTCCCGTATCGACCAAAGACTCACCGATGAGAACAATCGACCACTCCGGCCGCGCACGCGCCACGCGCGCGATCAGGTCGAGATCGACCCAGTCCTGAATCATCCCCCAGAAACCGACAATCGGTCGCGGAAGCTGCGCGATGTCCGCCGGAACGGTCTGTTCCGATTCGGATGCGAAGTGCTCGAAATCGACGCCGTGCGTCACCAGCACCGTCTCGTCGCAAAGGCCGCGCTTGGCGTCGTAGAGCGACTGCGAAGTGGTGATCGTCAAATCGGCGCGGCCGGCCAGCTCCGCCTCGGCGCGAATAATCCCCGCCTTGTCGTAACCGGCGAACTCGCTGAACTCATCGACGCAATAATAGACAAGGCACTCCTCGTCGAATCGTCCGGCGAGATAATCGACATCCGGGGCAAAGCTCCACAATTGCACCGGCGCGGAAGGCAGAGTCCGCAGCACGGCCCTGATTTGTCGGGTGAGAAGCTCCTTGTTGAGGCGCAGCGCCGCGCGACTGCCCGGAAGCGGGATCACGAGCGGCGTTACGACCGTGATGTTGTCGGCCACCCGCCGCGGCCCCCGCACAACCTGCGTGAGCTTTCCGGCGATGGCCCGCGCATCGGCCACGGCGACACGCGGCCGACGAGAGCCGTGGTAGTTGACCCAGATGACGCGATTGCGCTCGGCGAGGAGCTTCATCACGTGGTGCTTGCTGGTGGGGTCATACCACCAGTTACTGGCGATGCAGATGATGTTGCGATCGGCGATCATTCATTACCCGGAGTGCGAAGCGAGGCACGTTTCAAGACGCCATTGAATACATCGACGCATTCCTCGGCGACCTGTTGCCATGTCCGCTTCCCCCCTGTCTCCGCGATTTGGGCGCGATCCCACGATCGGTTTAGGGCGTCGACGATGCACGGCTCCAGTTCCGTGCCGGCCTGCTGGTTAACCAGTAGCCCGAGAGAGGGATCAACCAAGATTTCACGGTTCCCGCCGACATCGGTCGCGACGACCGGGCAGCCGCAGGCCAGGGCCTCGGCAATCGCGTTGCACCAGCCCTCGGACCGACTGGCGAGGACGAACAGGTCGGCGGCGTTGAGCATCATGGCCACCTGCTCGGGCGGGATTCGCCCCGCGAGCGTGATGTAGTCGGCCATCTTGAGCGAGACGATCTGGCGATTGAGCCGCCATTCGTAATCCGGCTCCCCCGCCGAGCCGCCGACGAGAACGAGCCTGGCATCGCCGATCTGACGTCGAACGGCCGGCCAGATTGAGACAAGCCGGTGAAATCCCTTTAGCTCCTGAAGATGTCCCACGGAGACACAGACCTTCGCCGCGGCTGGCCAACCCAGGGCCAATCTCGCATGCGGCGCGGGCTGATTGTCGTCTTGATCCTGGTCGATGCGGTGGAAAGCGGCCGCGTCGATGCCGTTGGGGATGACGGCGATGTCGAGCTGCCTGCCGGCAACCTCGTTTGCCAGGTCGGCCAGCGATTGGGAGACGGCGATCAGGGCATCTGCGCCGTGGAGCATTTCGACGATCTGCTCACGCTTGCGATCATCCTTGATCTGGCTGACCAACTTGCCACGCAGGGTACAGACGAACGGGATGCCCAGTCGCTTTGCCGCGCGAAAGGCCCCCACTCCATCGGGCCACTCGAAATGTGCATCGATGATACCAATGGTGCGCTGATCCGAGATTTGATTGAGGGCGGAGACCAGGGCGGATTCATAGAATCTTGCATCCCAATGCTTGGCCAGTTTCGGAAAGTAGAACATGCGCGGCTGCCAGAGCGGCGGCTTTCGCGCGTTGTCTATCTCGGTCGGGGCTTTCGTGGGGCGGATCCATGGAAACCACGGCTGCGGGGCGATGACGCATACGCGCATCTTTTCGGCGATCGCCTGCAAACGACGCTCAACAAAAACACCGAGCGTTGGGTGTGCTGCGTTGGGATAACAGAGCGTCGTGGAAATGACGAGCATGTGGGACAAGATAGTATCCGCGCTTCAAACCGCCAAGTTGCGCAAGAAGACGACGTTTTTTTTGGAGCGGCGAGACATATTCCGGCCGGTCGCTTATAATCCCGGCCCTCACACGGTTCTTTCACTGCGCGTGTCTTGAGTTCTCTCGGCATTCGCACTGTTTGGAGTAACGAATTGATTCCGACGCGATGCATCAGGTCGCTCACATACTGTAGAACTGAGTTCACATCCGCCAGACCGCGCCAATTTCGCTCATCTATCATGCCCGGGACACTACTGAGACGCCTGAGGGAAGTGAATTCGGCCTTCGGCTTGTTGACGAGTGTTCAAGGAAGTTTCAAATTTTTCGTCGCTGCGGTCATTTTCCTCACTTCCGTTTCGATTGCATCCGGGCAACAGCCGACCACGACCAGTCCGGCTTCTCCGACGGCTCAGCCGGACGAAATCAGGGAACTACCACTCGAATTGCGATACAAGACGGTGCCGAGCACCGAAGCGGACCTCGCCAAGGTCATCGCTGAGGTCCGGGCAAGCATAGAAGCGCTGGCCCCCACGACGCAGCCCGCCACGTCTCAACCAACGACACAGCCGGAGGCCGACCCGGAAGCTCAGCTCGATGGATGGCGCCTCGAGCATTGGTCGCGGATGCAGGAGTTTCTGGGGCAGCTTACGGAACTCGACACTCAAACGACGGCCATTCGTGTCATGTCGCAAGACGAGGAGGTTCGGCGACTTACGGAGACGCTGGCCGATTACAAGCGCAAGCTTGCCGAGGTCGAGAATCGTCCGCTGCCGGACGAGATCACCGATGACCACGTAGCGAAGGCGAAGGCGGAGTACGAGGAATACAACCAGAGCATTGATGCGCTCAACGGCACGCTGACCCAGCAGGAAACCCTGCTCCGCGAGGGCTTCACCGCGCAGCGGGCGAAGATCAGCGAAGACCTCAAGATTGCCGCCGCGCGACAAGAGAAACTCGAGACTTCTTTTGAAGTCGACATGAAGGCGGCGGACACGGATCTGGCCCGCAAGATCGTCGAGATGCGCCGGCGAACCGTTGCGGCCCGAGTCGCTGCGCTGGAGACGGCGCGGGCAAGCGTGGAGGTGAAGGAAAAGCGCACTCAGCAGGAGCTGGGGCAAAACAAGCTCAAACGGGATGGGATGCGTCCGCTGGTGGTCGCGCTGCGCGAGCGCATGAACGCACTGATTGAGGAGAAGAGCCGCAGCAGCGCGGAGCGGCTCAAGTCCAAGATTGAAGACCCCACTGTCCCTCCGCTGAAAAAGACCTTTTATCAGATTCAACTTCTTCGCGATGAGTTCATTGCGACGCTGCAAAAGGAATACGCCAACGACATCAAGGACCGTTTTCCGCAGACCGCGCTGACGACACGCGAGAACATGGTCAGTCGCGACAAGCGGTACTGGGAAGATTTTCGCGATTCACTGTCGCGACGATCGTCATCAGAGGTGCTCTCCGCATACCGGGAGGCAGGCAACGAGCTGAGTGAGTCGATGCGCGATTTGTCCAGGTTTCGGGGGCTGCTGGACCTGAGCATTTCGGAGGGCCGCCAGATCGAGCTGCTCGGTATGAAGATTAATGATTCGTACCGGGAACTTTCCGCCGAATTCGACAGGCTCACGGCCGACTCGATGGATGTCGAGACGATCAAGCGTCAGCAGGAGGTGGACCAGGTTCCGCTGGATATCCGCAGCGCGCTGAACCGAATTCTCAAGGACGAAGAGGATGTCATCGATCGACTCCGAACCGCGGTCGCAGTCACACAGCAGAATGCCGCCCTCTGGGAAGAGGCCGAAAGCAGGCTTTATTGGGTTCATTTGATCACGCGGGGACCGACGATCGTGGACCCCGGGGCCCTGCGGGACGCCACTGAAGAGACGAAGGACGTCATCAAGAGCCGACTGCCGGACAAGCTCAGTGACGTCGGTCAACTGGTACGGAGGCGTCTGGATGTCATCACCATTGTCGATTGGCTGGTGCTGGCCCTTTCGCTGATCGTGTCCGTCTATCTTGGATTCGCGGGCATCTCACGTTGTCAGGCGATCGTCGATCGCGGGCTTAGTGACGGGCCCGCCGAGGCGACACCAGAGGAAGCGGCGCAGGCGATGACCTTCGTGAAGCGACTGCGTTTCCACGGGGCCCGAGTTGCGCGGGCAGTGATACCCGCGGTGGTCGTCTCGATTCTTATCATCGTATTTGCGACGGCCATTGACCTGACCGGGGCGCCTTACAACTTCGCGCGTGCAATCGCCATCATCATCGGCGGGACGGCCATCAGCTTTGGAATACTCAATGGCGCGTTCAAGGCGCCCAAGCCGCGATATCGCCTCGTTCCTTGCAGCGGGGCCGTTGCGCGACATTATCGCCGTAATGGATATGCCCTCGTCCTGCTCGCCCTCTTCCTGCTCGGTCCCGCCATTCTGCTGCGGGCGATGGAACTTGCACCGTTGACGGTTGAGCTGCTCCCGGCGTGGTTTGTGTTTGTGGCCACGGCGCTGGCCCTCGTTTTTCTGGTTCGGCGAGAGACGGTGCTCAACGTTCTTCCTCGTGCGGACCGCGGGCGTCTTGCGGGCACGGTGACTGTGCTTCGCGCCGCGCATCCATTTTTGGTGCTGTTGGCACTGGCGCTTTTGGGCATGCACCTGATCGGGTTCAAGGCCCTGGCGATTTATATCACGATGGGGCTTTCCTCCACCATTGCCCTGATCATTCTGGCAACTCTCATATACTATCTGACCGAGGAGTTTTCGCGGTGGGCCGCGGACCATATCGCCAAGATTCGCCCGAAGTCCTCGACCGCGGAGGAACTGGTCGCTCCAGCGGACGAGTCCCCTGACTCCACAGAGGCAGGGACTGCGGCAGGCGGGCAGAAGCAAGAGTTGAAATCATCCGCGTTTGTGCGGGCCTTTGTCGGCGTGGTCAGGTGGCTGCTCGCGGCCGCGGTCATCGTGAGCTCCCTGAGCATTTGGGGTATTCGGCCATATGAACTGAAGCAGCTACTAGATCTTGAGCTGTGGAGTCACGGAGATCAGAGCGTCACGCTGTGGCGTATCGGCGGTTCGATCGCGGCACTGCTGCTCACGATCGTCATCTCGCGCACCGTGCGCCAGACGCTTAATTCGCAGTTCTACCCGCATCATCCAGCCATTGATCGCGGCGCGCAGGCGACGATCAATACGCTGCTGCATTACATGATGATCGCGATCGGCGTATATGTCGCGCTGCAGACGCTGCGGCTTGATTTCGGCGCTCTGGCCGTGCTGTTCGGCGGGTTGGGTCTTGGAATCGGCCTCGGCCTTCAGCCGCTGATCGTGAATTTTATCAGCGGTCTGTTCATGCTCTTTGAGCGGCACGTCAAGGTCGGAGACGTTGTGATCGTCCACGACAAGCTCGGCGAAGTCACCAAAGTCAGCATGCGGTCCACGACGATTCGTACACCGGACGGGGTCTACATGATTGTCCCCAATGGTGAGTTCATCAATCAAAAAGTCGAGAACTGGACGCTGTACAACAAGCCGATCCGCGGGATCGTTGAGGTGGGAGTTGCTTACGCCGCCAATCCTCGCAGGGTCAAAGACCTACTTCTCGAGATTGCCTTTGCCGAGGCGAAGGTACTGATGGAACCGCCGCCGGACGCGTTCTTTACTCAGTTCGGCGACAACAGCCTTAACTTTTCGCTTGCGTGCTGGTTCCCGAATCCCGCGGAGCGCTGGGCAGGTATGCTCGCCTTGAGATATACCATTACGGAGAGATTCCGAGACGAGGGCATCGAAATCCCGTTCCCGCAGCGGACGCTGAGCCTGATCAACGACGAGCCGTTTCGAGTTTCGATCTCGCCGCCGGCACAGGCCACGGCGAGTCAACCGTCGCTGCCGAGTCCACCGAGCGAGTCTTGATTCCGGTCCCGATCGATTTGAAGTTTGGGAAGCACCTATCTAACGCGATGAACGCGTCAATGCCGCGCTATTCGTTGGCTTCGGGGATTCTCTAGTTGCTACTTGATTGGGAGATTTCGTAGATTGGGATCTTCTTGTCGTAAGAGGCGAGCCTTTTTCGAAATGTGGCGAGGGGAGTTGTCAGGCCGATTCTTGTGGCCAGCTTGATCGCATCCTGTTGGACTGTAGACGCGCGAGAATAATTACCGGCGGTTGAATGAGCCGCAGCGAGCGTGTCGAGCAACTCGGGGTCCTGATAGCCCGTAGCTTCGCATGCCTTCGTCGCCCAGGCGACGGCTTCTTCACCATTCCTGGCCGACTCGTCATCCGGGGCAGCGAGGGCCCATGCAAGGGCATTGGCCAACAGGGGCGAATCAGGATTGTTCTTCAGGCCCTCGCGGAGTAACTCCTGGGTCTCCTTATAGCGCTTAGCGTCCATGAGATCGATGGCCCAGGCGAGATAGGCCAATTCAAAACTGGGCGCGGCCGTCACTAACTGGCGCCATTCCGACGCCGCCGCCTGCTTGTCTCCGGCGGCGCTAAGCGTTGAAGCCAGGATGTGGCGAACGCCGGGCACGTCGGGGCTGGACATCGCGTGTTCGCGGAGGAGCGCGACGACCTTGGGCTCGCCATGCTTGTGATCGATCAGCCCGACCTGGGCGATCCGCTCGGCTTCGCGATAGGCGCCGAACGCGGCAAACCTGGCCGCGTTGGCTGCAATGAGCTCCAAATGTGCCGCGCAGGCCTTTGATGCGTCGCTCATCCCGCCCGTTTCAAATGCGTGGGCGAGTTCGGTCAATTGACTTAGTTGCAGCAACTGGCTGACTTGAGTGCTTGCGACTTCCGCGCGACGCTGATCGGCGAGAAGGCGGATTAGTTGCCAGACATAGTCCCGCGGACCGGACTGGCCCTTGCCGGAAAGGTCGCGCCAACGGCGGTACTCTTTGACGGCGACGTCATATTTCTTCATGCAGACCATTGCCTGGGACAGCCGAAGGTGCAATTCGGCGATATTGGGTTGCGCTTTGACGAGTCCCTCGTAGTATCGGCCCGCATCCGAACACCGCCCCACCTGCAGGAGAAGGTGGCCGTACAACATGGACGCGCGGACATCGTTGGCATTGCCGCTGAGGATGTCGCGGAGAAGCTGCTCAGCCTCGGAATAGTTCCCAAGACGCGACAGGGCCTGGGCGAGATCGACGATGGTATTGAGGTGGTATGGGTTCTTTTCCAGTACAGCGCGATATTCCTGCACGGCCTCTGCGAATCTTCCCTTTGCGGTGAGCAAGACCCCCAGGGCGTGACGAGCACTTACATCCGTGCTGTTGCGCTGCGTGGCGTTTCTCAGCAAGACGATTCCATCGTCGATGCGCCCGGCCCGCGAAAGCCGCTCGGCAAGTACCAGGAGATCATCTCCGCCGGGCGCTTTTCCGAGCAGGTCCACCAGCAGAGGGTCATTCGCCAGGGGCGCTTTGGCGCCAGCTCGCTCCAGCTCCAGAAAGCTCTGAGCGTGTTCATCCTCGCCGGTCGCCTTCAGCAGTCTTGCCATCGCGCCGTTCGCGGCGGCATAGTTCAGGCTTAGTTTCAGCGACTGTGCCAGATGGGTTCGGGCGGCTGAATAGTCCTTTGCCGCCATGGCGCATTCTCCAAGCCCCAGGTGAGCTCTTGCATCATTCGGCGATACCTCGATCGCGCGAGTATAGAGATCCTGCGCACGCGACGGATCGCCGGTTCGCAAGAGGTCGGCGAGTTCAATCATGATCGGGGCATATTGGGAATCCACCTTCAGGGCCGATTCGAAGGCGTCCTTCGCCAGGTCATCGTCATAGGCCTCAAGGGCCGCCAAGCCAAGGTAGTAACACCAGCGAAGCGAGTTCGGATCCAATTGCCTGGCCTTTTTGAAACAAGGGACTGCGGCGAGATGAGAATCTGCGGCGAAGTAGAGCATTCCCAATTCGCCCAGCAAATCGGGCTTATCTGGAGAGGCACACGCTGCGGAGTAGGCGGCCTCAATATCGGTGCGAAGCGCGGCTGGGAGGCCGATGAGATCAATCCGCGGAATCTCTCTTGCCGCAGGTGAAAGCGTCTCGGGGTCTGGAAGGGAAGTCGCCGCATTCGTATCCGGAAGCCTTTCAGGCGGCTTGGCCACTGTTGACCTTGCCGGACTCGAATCAGCGGAGACGTCTTTGGGGACGGTCCGGGGAACGACGGGGGCAGAATCCGAAGTCGATAGGGCCGGCCGATCCTCATTTTGGACAACGTCCCCTGCCGAGCCGGTTTCGGCAGCATCCTGCGACTGGGGCGTGCTGGGCTTGGCTGTGTTGGGCACCGCAGCCGGAGCCTGCGATGCCTTGGGGGTGTCCGCTTTCGGCGTCTTTGAGCGATCGCAGGAAAGACCTGCCACCGGGAGGCCGATCGCAAACAGCAACCAGCATTTGCTGAACCATAAGGATTTACGAGCTTTGGTCATTTGATTCGCACCGCGAGGTACCCCCCAGACTTCCGCCTAATCTGAAACAGGAAGCGATAATAACGTGTTGCCACCAAAGCCGGAACGCCCCGGTCATGGGAAATCGGGCAATCCGTCCTGGGACCGACCTTTCGGGCAGCCGGTCCTGATTGGGGCACAAAAAAGGGCCTCGGCGGGAGAGTTGTGAAATTTTTTGGAAAAGAGAAGAATGCCCTCGAAACGCTTGAACTGCACCGTGCGTTCTGTTAAGCTTGCTTCTTGCGTGGAGGAAGGTAGCGCTACGGCGCTCTTCATGCATTGAGCCGGCGTTCAATAGCCCAGACCCGTTTCCCGCTATTGAATCGTCCTCAAGATTCGAAATCGTAGAAATTGATGCAATTGGCCCGTGGGCTGCTTGTGCGGCTCGGCGTTGCATGAAGTGGGAAAGACAGGGTCTCTCGACATAGGAGTAAGGAAAATGCAGAAGAAGACGATCATTGGTTTGGCTCTGGTGGGCGCCATCGCCCTAACGAGCGTTCCCGCGATGGCAGACGTTGTTTGCCCGGATCAGACTCCGAAGGTCTATGTGGTTCGCCCGACGCCGTCGGTTGCGATTCCGGACAACGCACCCTCGACCGGTGGCAACGTTTCGATCATGGTCCCCAATGACGATCCGGCTTGTCCGCTGATCTGGGACCTCAACGTTGACGTCATCGTCCGCCACACTTGGCAGGGTGACCTCAAATTGACCCTCACTGGGCCCGGTGGCCAGGTTGTTCTCATGGATCGCCCTGGTTTTTCTGGAACCGGTTTCGGCTTCTCGAACAACAACCTCGGCAATCCTGCCACACAGACCCCCTTCATCTTTGATGACGAAGCGGCTCTTGTGTACGACACCGGTTCGGCCGGAACGAACGTCAACAATCCGGTCGGCAGCTGGCGACCAGAGAACCCCCTCAGCGGTCTCGATCAGACCGCCAAGGCTGGCCTGTGGACCCTGAACATCACCGACAATGCCGGTGGTGACACGGGCTTTATCGAGCAGTTCTCGCTGCACTTCGTGAACAAGGTTCCTGAGCCGGCCTCGCTGGCCCTGCTCGGCTTCGGCGCTCTGGCCCTCATTCGCCGCCGCCGGTAAGTCGCTCGGTTGGAATCTGACGTCGGACTTGTTCTGACGTTACAGTTCAGTATCTATCAAGGCCTCGGTGGATTTCCACCGAGGCCTTTCTATTTCCTAGGACTCGGAGCCTGAGGATTCGCAACACCCGAAGCGACCTACTGGGGTCTGAAGACAGCCAGGACTGTGTCCGGCCATTTGCTTTTGCGGGTGCTCATTTTGTTAGACTGATTCATTCAATTCGATCCAGGGGCGATCTAACGCCTTGCAGAGCGTTTTGAGGCTTTCCGGCGCCATTGCAGGCAGTTCTTGACCCTAGGTCGTTCAAACGCCATGAGGCCCTCTCAATCAGGTCCTTTACAGCTTCCAAGTCTTTCACACGCCTAGACCCGTAGGCCCCCCCCGGCGGCAGCAGGCTCCACGCAAGAAATCCAGCAATATTGGCTTGCACTGATCGCTGCGCGGCGATATATTAGTTGACTGTTCAACTAATAGGATGCGTATGCCCGAGGAACACATCAGTACGAGGGAACGAATCGTACTTGCGGCGAGGGAGCTTTTTCACACGAAGGGATACCACGCCACGAGCATGGCGGAAATCCTGAAGAAGGCGGAGGCGAACAGCGGCAGCCTTTACTACTACTTCAAATCCAAGAACGAGTTGCTCCTCGCGGTGTTGGGATGGTACGAGCAAATGCTCCATCCGATGGTCATGGACCCCGCGTTTGCCGTTTCAAAGGATCCGATCGATCGCGTATTCGCGGTGCTGGCCGGATACCGCGAAATGCTGGTGATGACGGAATGCACCGTTGGGTGCCCCATCGGGAATCTGGCGTTGGAACTGACTGAGTGTGAGCCGGAAGTCCGCGCCAAGATCGAATTGAACTTCTCGAACTGGTGCAAGGCAATTGAGAACTGTCTTCGGGAGGCGGCGGATCAGCTCCCCAGGGACATCGATTTCGAGCGAATGTCACGATTCGTTTTGACGGTGATGGAGGGCGGGATCATGCAGGCCCGCGGCCATCGCGATGTGAGGCGTTATGACGACTCCGTGGCACAGCTGCGGGATTATTTCGATCGCCTGCAAGCGAAAAGTGCGGCATGAAACGTGTTCAACATTTGAGTGAGCCGGCCGACGCCGTAGCAGTCCGTCGGATGAAATCACGAAAGGGACATGCGATGAATCGGAAATTTTTGAAGTGGCAACGCGTCGCGATCTATCTCGCGGGGATCGGGTGTTCGGCAGCCGCGCAGGCCGGCGAATCTCGGATGATCCGAAAGGATGTCGAGGTTAAAGGCACGGCGGAGCAAGTCTTCAAACTATGGACGACGCCGGAGGGGATTGCCAAATTCTTCACGCCTGAATCGAAAATCGAACTGAGGCTCGGCGGAGCATATGACCTCTACATGAGCATGGAAGAGCCCGACAAGCAGGGCAAACGCGGCGCCGAGGGATCGCGGATACTGGGCTTCATCGAAAATGAGATGCTGGCCTTCGACTGGACGTTTCCGCCCGCCGTTGAGAGTCTGCGCTACGCGGGGGCCAAGACGCAGGTGGTGCTTCGATTCCTAGACCTTGGTAACGGCCGGGTTCGCGTCAGGCTCGTGCAGCACGGTTGGGGCGACGGCGCCGACTGGGACAAGGGGTTTGAGTATTTCGACGTCGCGTGGGGCCATGTTCTTCGACAATTAAAGGAGTATCTGGACGCAAATTACTCGGCGGCGGCCGCCTCAACCGCGAAGTCGAAAACATGGGATGACCGGCACGTGAAGGTCACCTCGACGGACAGCCCTATCAAGCGGCAGGAATTCGAGATGATCGTGCCTGTGCCGGTTGAGGCCGTGTGGAACCTGCTGGCGACGACCGAAGGCTTCAAGATGCTCGGTGCGAAGGAGCCGCTGGTCGAATTGAGACCCGGCGGAGCTTATTCGTTCTGGCCAGGGGCGCCGAACAAAGTCCTGGCTTTCATCCCCGGCGAAATGCTGTGCACAAGCGGCAGCGCACCTCCCGAGTTTCCTAACGTGCGCAAGGGCGGGACATGGAGCGCTTACTATTTCGAACCCATCGGGACAGGCAAAACAAAGCTAAGGCTTTCCTGCACCGGGTGGCGTCCCGGAGAGAAGGAATGGGACGATGCCTTCGACTACTTCCTCAAGAACAACCCTGTGTTTCTGAACAGCGTGTACGGATTGCTCGCTAAGAACGCGGCACAAGTTAACTCGGCTAAGTAGGCATGGAATCGTTTTGATTCCTTTGCACGAAATGGATAGGGATGATGAGATGAAACGACGGCTACCTCTTATTGGTTATCTCACGTTCGCCATACTCGTCGGTTGTCTGCCTCAATCCAGTCATGCCGCCGATCCGGTCGGCAACGCGCTGCGTAGCGAGGGAATTGTCGATGCGCCGATCGAGGTCGTTTGGGATGCGTTCACCACGAAGGAGGGAATTGAGTCGTGGATGGTGCCGCACGCGGAGATTGACCTTCGCGTCGGCGGGAAAATGCGCACCACCTATGACCCGAACGGCGTAATCGGCGATGACAGCACGATTGAGAACACCATTCTCAGCTTCGATCCGCCGCACATGCTGTCGATCAAGGCGACCAAGCCTCCCGCCAATTTCCCGATGAAGGAAGCGATCAAGAACATGTGGTCGGTGATCTACCTCGACTCCGTGGACTCGAAGCGAACGCGGATCACGGTCGTCGGCATGGGCTATGGCGACGACGAGGCTTCGCAGACACTTCGCAAGCACTTTGACGCGGGCAATACCTGGACGATCAACAAATTGCAGGAGCGGTTTGGAAAGACGCCCGCGACGCAGCCGGTCGACATCTCCGGCCTGCTGCCAGACAAAGCTCCGGCACAGCGGCCGGTGTCGGCTACGAAGACGGCAACCTCTCACGGGGCGGATGATGACCTGTTCGCTTCTTATCTGGCCCACATTGCTGCTGCGAGTGCCGCCCTAACGTCGGGTCAGGTCGCGGAGGTCGATCGCTGGCTCAGCAGCGCACCGTCCAAGTTTCGTAACTGGGAGTGGCGCTATCTCAAAGCGGCCATGGATCAGAGCGTCCGAACCAGCGTCGATCAGGGAGCGGCCGTCATATCGGTGGCGATCAGCCCGGATGGCGAGCTATTGGCCGAGGCGCTCGCGGATGGGACGACGATACTGCGCAAAGCAGATTCGTGGAAGGAACTTCGACGGGTCAAAGCGAATGAGAAGTCACTTTGGCATGTCGCCTTCAGCAGGGACGGCCGGCGCATTGCCGCTTCATCGTCTGACGGTGTTGCGCGTGTCTATGAGGTTGAGACCGGCGAACTGGTTCGCGAGCTTAAGCACGAGAAGACGCAGGTGTATTCCGCGTCATTCAGCCCCGACGGCGAGCGACTGGCGACTTCCATTCTCAGCTATACCAAAGTTTGGAACCTTAAGACCGGCGAGGAGATTCGCACACTTAAGGGGCATGTCGAACGTCCTCCGGTTCCATGCGTGACATACAGCCCGGACGGAAAATTGCTTGCCTCGGCGTCGTGGGACAACAACGTGATTATCTGGGACGCCGAAACCGGGGCTGAGCTGCATAAGCTGGGACCGGGCTACGGCGGCGGCAGGTACACGCCCTACAACGCCGTGGTCTTCAGCCCGGACGGGAAGGAGCTTTGCGCGTGCAGCGGAAACAAGACGATCACGACATGGAGCGTGGCAGACGGTAAGCAGATCAACCAATGGGATGCCCACGATCAGACGATTTACGCCGTTGCTTACAGCCGTGACGGGTCGCGAATCGCGTCGACCGGGGCAGACGGGCGAATCAGGCTCTGGAATTCGAAGACCGGGGCGATTGAGTTTGAGGCAGTTGGCCACCGAGACGTTGTCCGCTCATTGGCATTTGGCGCGGACGACCGAACGCTGGTATCTGCCGGGGCCGATCAGCGGATCAAGCGATGGGCAGTCAAGGATCAGTCGCCTTCGGTCATCAAGTGCGCCAAGGGAGTCTGGAGCGCGCCATTCTGCTCGGATGGGAAGCGGATCGCGACCGCATCTTCGGATATGAGCGTGCGAGTATGGGATCTGTCCAATGGGAAGGAACTGGCTTCGTTCATCAACCTGCCCGAGCAGGCGACAAGCGCCGCGTTCAGTCCGGACGGCAAGCGACTGGCCGGGGTGACGAACGATCCTACCGTTCTCATCTGGAATCTCGAAACACAGGAGCTGATCCACGAACTCCGAGGTCACACGGGAGGAAGCCCCTGCGTCATATGGAATTCAAAGGGTGATCGCATCGCCACGGCGTCGTATGACGGCACGATTCGAGTGTGGGACCCGGATCGGGGAGAGACGATTCTCGTGATCGACAAGAAAGAGGCGGGGTCCTACCGCATCGCATTCTCGCCCGATGACGCCACGATCGCTTCGGCGGGTAATGACAGCGCGGTCCATCTCTGGGATGCCAAGAGCGGCGATGAAAAGGCGGCGATGAAGGGCCATTCTGCGAGAGTGCTGTCGGTTTGCTTCAGTCGGGACGGCTCGCTGCTCGCCTCCACGGGAAATGACCGGACCATTCGCATCTGGGATGTGAAGTCCGGCGAGTGCCTGCAGACTTTGAACGGACACGGGCGAGAAGTCTATGGGCTGACTTTTTCACCTGACAGCTCGCGGCTTGGCTCTGCCTCTTATGACCAGACAGTTCGACTCTGGGATGTGAGGCGTGGCGTTTGCGTTGCGAAGTTGATCGACTCAGAAGAATCCGCCTATGCACTGGAATTCGGCCCGGACGGGACGCGACTGGCGGCAACTTTCGTGGATGGGACGGTTCGATTGCTGGACACGGTATCGACGGCCGATCGGCAGGCCGGTGGGAATGATGTGATTTCGGCGCGGACGTCGGGTCCATAGATTGCAAAGCCCTGGCGGACGAAGAGCGGAATCGGAAGTGACGAGTGAAGATTTTGAGGAGAATGCCATGAGTACAGGGAATCAAGGTAACGGAGCAATGGTCAAGTACACGGCGATCGGGACGGTGCTTCAGATCGCCATGGTGGTCGGCGGACACTACAACGAATTCATCCGCATGAACGTCTTTGCCCTTGGCGGCATGGCGATCTCCATGCTCTTTGGCGCGCTGTGGGCGAAGTCGGCGGCGACATCGAAGGGCGGCGGCTTCGGCGGCGGCGCACTGGTCGGCGGGCTTTGTGCGATCATCGGCATCGCTGTGTCGGTTGCGCTCGGCGATACAGAGGCTGCAGTGCTGGCTTTTGGGACTGCTGGCTCGGCGGTGACGGGCGGTCTGGGCGGCCTCGCGGTATTTGCGATTTCCGGAAAACGCCCCGCGCCGGCAGCGTGAAGCAATCCCGGCGCAATCCTGGAGCTAGGGGCGAGAATCGTTGATGCGCCATGCTGTTTACGATTTACCAAGGCGCCTCAAGAGTTTGACGTGTTGGACGTCTGACGACTTTGCGTGAGCCCTGCTTGGGGCGCCGTTGCAATCATGTGCGTTTCCTGTACGACAGGATGCACTGACCGGGATAAACCGCTTGGCAGCACCGAGTAAGCGTCTGTCGTGTTTTTACAATCGCTAAGCCCAGGGAGTATTGTTAGAATACCGGGCTCGGCGGGCAAAAAACATCTGGCATTGAGGAGACAAATCGGATGAAGACCAAATTGTGCATGTTCACTGTGATCGTCGCTTCGGCGGTGGCGCTTTTCAGCCAATCCGCCGTATCCGAGGACAAGCCGGGCGGCGCGCCTGACCCGGAAATGATGAAGCAGATGATGGAAGGGATGAAGCGCTGGATCGAGACGACCAAGCCCGGCAAGCATCACAAGGTGCTCGATTCTCACGCTGGAACGTGGGACGTCACGTTCCGCATGTGGATGGACCCGTCGGCGCCGCCCATGGAGACGAAGGGCGTATCCGAGGTCAAGTGGATCATGGGCAAGCGGTTCCTCCTCGAAGAATACAAGGGCGAGATGCTCATGCCTGATGAGACGGGCATGCAGATGAAAAAGGTTCCCTACGAAGGCATGGGCACGCTGGGGTACGACGTTTATCGCAACCTGTACACGGGCACGTGGCTTTCGAACCTTCAGACCAACGTGCTGACAATGAGCGGCAGCATGGAGCCGGGCAGCAATGTGCTCCGCATGTTCGGTGAGATGGATGAGCCGATGCTGAACGTGATTGGTCGAACGGTGAAGTATGTGACGACCATCAAGGACAAGGACACGCGGATCTTCGAGTGCTTCGATCTGCATGCCTCTGACAACTACCGGGTCTTCCAGATCGAATACAAGCGAAAGAAATAGCGGACACAAGACGGAACCGACCTACGGGCAGGGACGCCTTGCAGATAAGTCGATGAAGTAACACAAAACGTTCTACATGAAAGGAAAAAACATGGCAGGCAAGGTAAACCCGATCCCCGAAGGATTTAACTCGGTCACCCCTCACATCGTCGTGAAGGGCGCCAAGGCGGCGATGGATTTCTACAAGAAGGCATTCGGCGCTGAGGAAGTCATGTGCATTCCCGCCCCGGACGGCTCGATCATGCACGCCGAGATCCAACTTGGGAATTCTCGCGTCATGATCGCCGAAGAGAACCCGCAGATGGGCTGCCAGTCGCCCAAGAGCCTCGGGGGCTCGCCCATCACGGTTCATCTTTACGTCAATGACGTTGACTCTGTGGTGAATCAGGCGGTGAAGGCGGGTGCGACGCCGGTTATGCCGATTACCGACATGTTCTGGGGCGACCGGTACGGCATGGTCACCGATCCATTCGGCCACAAGTGGTCGGTGGCAACGCACACGGAAGACCTGACGCCGGAGCAGATCGGCGAGCGGATGGCCAAGGCCTTCGCGGGCGGCGGCTGCGGCGCCTAAGAACGGACGAAAGTCCGACGATAACTCCCAAAGCCCCGGGCAATCGCCTGGGGCTTTCTTTTGGCGCCTCGCCCCTACCGACGCAGAGCCCGGCGGCGGCGGCGCACAACGATTTGAGTACCGCGCTCAGAAATCGGTGGAAGGCGGGGGACTGCTGACGTAGGCTTCTCCTGTGGCGAGTGCGAATGACATTCGCAGTCCCGCCGGGTAGCGAGATACGGGCATGACGACGAGGTCAGATCAGAAATCCGCAAAGGCGCGACCCACGCAGGGCGAGATGCTTCGCGCATTCTCGCGCGGCGACGCATCGTACGACGGTATCTTCTTTACGGCCGTTCGAACGACCAGCATATTCTGCCGACCCTCATGTCCGGCGAAGAAGCCGCTTACCAAGAATATTGAGTTCTTTGCGACTGCGAAGGAGGCCCTGTTCGCCGGGTACCGTCCGTGCAAGCGATGCCGCCCGATGGACACCAACGGTCGGCCGCCAGAATGGGTGCGCAAGCTGTTCCTGCGCGTGGAGTCGCAGCCGGACGAGCGGATTCGCGATCAGGACTTACGCGCGATGTCGATTGACCCAACACGTGCCCGGCGCTATTTCCAGGAGAATTACGGCATGACTTTTCAGGCGTACGATCGGGCCCGAAGACTGGGACGGGCATTCGCGGCGATTCGTGAAGGCGGCGATCTGACTGATGTCGCCATCGGGTCGGGCTTCGACTCCCCAAGCGGGTTCCGAGACGCGTATGTCCGGGCCTTCGGCAAGCCGCCGGGCCGCAGTCGAATGAGTACCAAGAATTGCATTTTGACGGCGATGATTGAGAGCCCGGTCGGTCCGCTGCTTGCCGGGGCGACGGATTCGGCGGTTTGCCTATTGGAGTTTTCGGATCGGCGGATGCTTGAGGCACAGATGACGACTCTGCGAAAACGATTTGCAAGGCCGATCGTGCCGGGCACAAATCGGTTACTGACGGTGCTGCGGAGCGAGTTGGACCGTTATTTCAAGGGCAAGCTCAAAAAGTTCTCGGTGCCGCTGGAGTACCCCGGAACGGAGTTTCAGTGCAGGGTATGGGGCCAACTCCTCAAAATACCCTACGGCGAGACCATTTCCTACGAAACGCTTGCGAGACGGGCCGGGAGCAGCGGCGCTCAAAGAGCGGTGGGCACGGCGAACGGCGCCAATCGCATCGCGATCCTCATTCCCTGTCACCGGGTTGTGAATAAGGACGGAAAGCTCGGAGGATACGGCGGCGGATTGTGGCGTAAGCAGCATCTCTTGGAATTGGAGAAGGCTGCCGTGGTCGGCCGAGAGCCCCTGCTCTTCGAACCTGCGATGGCGAAGGCTTAAGAAAGCGATTTCCGATCGCGGCCCGACGGCCCATGTTGAACCGCTCGCCATCGGCATTCGTAGTATTGAAAACCGGAGGCGAAGTGCCCTTTTTCGTGGTTCACGATTAAACCGTATCCCATATGTCTGAAGAACGGCGATGTGCCCAGTCGGCGGCACTCGCGGATGCGCGCTATCATGGCGTTGACGCAGATTGCTGGAATCGTCCTGGAAAGTGATGTGCTGATTTGACGACGGATGCAAGTGCCCTTCCCGCCCCCCGCCTTGTCAAGGTGATCCTGGCCTATCTTGCCATATATGTGATCTGGGGTTCCACGTATCTGGGGATTAAGTTCTGCCTGGAAACGATCGACTCGGTGTTTCTGATGCCGGGCGTTCGGTTCGCGACCGCGGGTACCGTCCTTTACGCGTGGGCGCGGAGGGGCTCGACAGCGCCGACGCTCCTTCACTGGCGGAACGCGACCATCATCGGCGGAGCGCTTCTTTTTATCGCGAACGGGGCCGTGGTCTGGGCGGAGACGCGCGTTGCCAGCGGTCTGACGGCACTCCTGATCGCGGTCGTCCCGATGTGCATGGTCCTGATGAACTGGCTTCGTCGAGGCGGCAAAGCGCCGACGCCCATGGTGATCGCCGGGCTCATTCTCGGTCTTATTGGGATCGGGGTGCTGACCGGGCCCGACAGTTTCGCGGGTGGCAAGCGGGTGGACCTTCTGGGCGCCGGCGGCCTGATGCTGGCGTGCGTTGTGTGGAGCGCGGGCTCGCTCTTTTCAAAGACTGCCGCACGACCGAGTTCGCCCTATCTGGCTGCGGCGATGCAGATGATTGCGGGCGGCGCGCTGCATCTGGTGACCGGCACAGCCGTCGGTGAGTGGTCGCGGGTGAACTTTGCGGCGATCTCGCCCAAGTCCATAGGCGCGCTCATCTATCTCATTGTGTTCGGCTCGATCGTCGCATTCACGGCGTATATGTGGCTGATGCAGGTCAGCGACCCGGCGCGCGTGGCGACGTACGCATACGTTAATCCTGTCGTCGCAGTGCTGCTCGGCTGGGGATTTGCGGGCGAGGCGCTGAGCGCGCGAACGTTTATCGCAACCGGAATCATCGTGACCGCCGTTGCATTCATCACGCGTGCGCAAGTAAAAAGGCAGGCAGACAGCGCGGAACCGGCAAGTCCGAATTGCGCAGAATCGACAGAAAACAAGCGGACAGATTCCCGAGACATTGTCGCAGCCACGGCGTCTTGCGCCAGTTCATGTGATTGATTTTCAGCTTCTGGGCCCGTTCCAAAGCGGATTGCGCTTGCGAATTCTCCAATTTCGACTAGAATCCCTATAGATAGAACTTTTTGACGCCCGCGCTTACGGCAATACATACGCCGATCGCCGGCAGACTGAATCACAGGGCTCGGATCGAATTCATTCGGGGTCAGGCCTGCCCTATATTTGTGCGACATCGCTGCCGGATCGCCGTATGGCCATCAATAAGGCCGGTCGTTGAAGAGGGCTTGACCCATGAACCGATGAGGCTTCCGGCAGTGCGAAGCCACTTGGCCCGAAACACCGGAGTCGGACCATGACACAAATCCAGTTACCGCAAGCCGGCGGCGGCATCCAGTCACCCCAGCGGGTGAAGTATGTCCGCGACATCGACAAGATTCCAAACATTCCGCCCAACGAGCGCGAGAAACTCAAACGCGTTGCCGAGCGGTACGTCTTTCGGGCCAACGATTATTACCTCGGCCTGATCAACTGGGACGATCCGAATGACCCGATCAAGCAGTTGATCATTCCCCGCGAAGAGGAATTGAGCGACTGGGGCAAGCTCGACGCCAGCAACGAGGCCGCCGTCACAATTACGCGAGGGGTACAGCACAAGTACCCGCACACGGTTCTGCTCCTGTGCAACGAAGTGTGCGGGGCGTATTGCCGTTACTGCTTTCGCAAGCGGCTGTTCATGGATGAGAACGATGAGGTCACCAACGACGTCTCCGAAGGCATCCGCTACATCGCCTCGAATCCAAATGTCACAAATGTCCTCCTGACCGGCGGCGACCCCCTGCTGATGAGCACGCGCCGACTGACGGAGATCATCGAGGCGCTGCGGGCCATCGATCACGTGCGGATTATCCGTATCGGATCGAAGATGCCCGCGTTCGATCCCTGGCGTCTGACGAATGACGCCGCGCTGCAGGCACTTTTTCGAAAGCACTCGCTGCCAAGAAAGCGCATCTATCTGATGGCGCATTTCGATCACCCGCGGGAATTGACCGATGCAGCGGTGAACGGGATCGACTGCTTCATCAAGTGCGGCGTCATCTGCGTGAATCAATGTCCGCTCATCAAGGGGATCAATGACGACCCGATGGTCCTCGCGGATATGTATCGCGAGCTTTCCTGGATCGGCTGTCCGCCCTACTACCTGTTCCAGGGCCGGCCGACGGCAGGCAACGAGCCATATGAAGTGCCGATCGTGCGCGGCTGGAACATCTTTCGCGAAGCCCTTCGACACGGCTCGGGGCTGGCGCGGCGCGCGCGATATGTGATGTCGCACGAAACCGGCAAGGTCGAGATCATGGCCGTGGACGAAAAGCATATTTACCTGCGGTATTTACGGGCCAAGGATGAGAGCAACCGGGGCAAGTACATGGTTTACCGGCGCAACGACGAAGCCTACTGGCTGGATCAGCTTGACCCGGCCGAGGGGATGGATGCGCCGCGATTCCTTCCAGAGTCAGATCGAAGTGAAATGGACGGTCCTGAGTGACCCTGAGGAGACCTAACCCATGAAGCCTCGAGAAGTCGCCAAATGGATCAGTGAAGAGCATTCCCACGTTAAAGAACAGATGTTCCTGCTTCGTAAGTCGCTCGCCATCCCGCCTGAGACGGGCCGCGCCGCCTGGCTTCCGGACCTGCGAAAGTGTTTCCAGGGTCTGGCGACACATTTGAATCAACACATGGAGCTTGAGGAATCCGGCGGCTACATGCAGGAGATTCTCCAGCTCCGTCCCACGCTGACGAAAGAAGTCGAGCGGCTCTCCCACGAACACGTCGAGATGAGGCGGCTTATTGAGCAAATCGACGCGGCCCTGGGAGAGCTTGGACCGAAGGACGGGCTTTTGATTCGCCATGCCATCGCCCGCATCGGGATGTTTCTCGCCTATGTCGAGCAGCACAAGACCGAGGAGGAACACCTCGTGATGGCGGTGTTTACGAATGATATCGGCGTAGGTGACTAGTTCATTTGTCGGTCGAGTCGGTTAGGCGGCGTTTCCATCGAAAGAGGCGTCGCCGAACTGCCGCCGGTTAGAAATTTCGGCCCACAGGAATCGTCGGGCGCGTTATCATTGTGCTCGGCAAGCGGTTTACATTAACACCGCCCCGGAGAGCGCCCAGTCCATGGATAACGGAAAGCCGGTCAGTCTCAATCTTAATGTTCGCGGCATGGGCCAGTCTGCGACGTTAGCGATCAAGGACAAGTGTCGAGAACTCCGCCGTCTGGGTCGATCGGTCTTTGATTTCGGTCTGGGGCAGTCACCCTTTCCTGTGCCGCCGTCGGTTGTCGAAGCATTGCGGCTGGCCGCGCCTGAGAAGGACTATCTCCCGGTCAAGGGGCTGCCCGCACTTCGCGAGGCCGTCGCCGACTATCACCTTCGCAAAGATCAGATTGAGTTTCACCCGGACGGCGTCATTGTCGGACCGGGCTCGAAGGAGCTGATGTTCATTCTTCAGCTCGTTTATTACGGCGAGATTCTGCTGGTACCGCCCTGCTGGGTATCGTATTGGCCGCAGGCGCGCATCATCGGTCGGCGCATCAGCCTGATTCACACGTCCCATGCGACGCGATGGCAGCTTACGGCAGAGCAACTGGAAAAATCGCTGGACATTGTCGGCGACGATCATCGGCCGCGTCTGCTCGTTCTCAACTATCCGAGCAATCCGACGGGCCAGACCTACTCGGCTGACGAGCTAAAGGGAATCGCGGAGGTCTGCCGGAAGTACAATATCATCGTGCTCTCCGACGAGATCTACGGGCAACTGCATTTCAAGGGAGAGCATGTCTCGATCGGTCGATTCTATCCGGAGGGAACGATTGTCAGTTCAGGCATCTCCAAGTGGTGCGGGGCTGGCGGCTGGCGGCTCGGGACATTCGCGTTTCCGAAGGACCTTTCCTGGCTGGTGAACGCCATCGCGGCGGTGGCCAGTGAAACCTATACCTCCGTCAGCGCACCCATCCAGTATGCCGCCGTGACGGCTTTTCATTGCGGTGTGGACATAGAGCGCTACCTCTGGCACGCCCGGAGATTGCTCGCAGAGATTGCTCGTCGCAGCGTCGCGATTCTTCAGGAATCGGGCATTCAGGTATTTGCGCCGGCCGGTGGGTTCTACCTTTGGCTGGACTTTTCCCGGGTCGCGGCCGATCTCGCTGAGCGCGGCATTAAGGACGGCACGGCTCTGTGCGATCGTATTGTTGCCGAGACGGGCGTTGCCATCCTTCCCGGTGCGGCATTCGGCCGAGCGCGGTCGGACATGTCTGCGCGGCTCGCCTTTGTGGACTTCGATGGCGCGAAGGCCCTGGCGGCGTCAGAGACGATCCCGCTGGATCAACCGCTTCCGGATGAGATGATCGAACGGCAGTGCGGGCATCTCTTTGAGGGCATGCGCCGACTCGCCTCATGGACGCGCGAGGGTGCCGCGATCCCGGAGTCAACTCACTCCACAGCTTAGAGCGCAAGGCACCTAGCCAGGCGGACTTGGCCGGTTAGGTGATAGGGAGTTGACCACCTACCTGGAATATTCGGCGAGGTCAGGCAGTTCGTTAAGATACCAGAGTCGGCCTTTGGGAAAGAAGTAACGCTTGCGAACCCTGGTACCTGCCATTGCCACGCTCTCATTGTTCGCGATGTCTGCGCCGTTTCTGTTAAGCGCGGAGACCGAGGCCGTTGCGAAGCGTCCGACGTCATCCAAGCGAGTTTCCGAGCCGGCCGTACTGGCCACGATGTACCATCGATTCGTTTCGCCCGCGGAATTCGGCACGATGTCGGGCGACGAGCGCATCTACTCGATCGGTACGGACCAGTTCGAGGCGCAGCTTGCGGAACTTCGTCACAGCGGACTTCGCAGCCTGTCGCTGCAGGAAGTTCTCGATCATGCGACGGGCCGTACTCCCGTGACCGGCCCCTCGGTATTCATAACAATTGATGACGGAAACCGAAGCGTCTTGACACTCGCCCAACCGCTTCTGATCAAGTACGGCATGAGGGCGACGCTCTTTATTACCACCGACGCGTCGGCATGTGTCTTCGATCCGCACCGACCGGATCAGGCTCGGTTGTCGCGCGATGAAATCCAGCGGCTCGATCCGATGGTGTTTGACGTCGGCGCGCACGGGGCCACACACCGCCCCTTGAGGGAATTGTCAGATTCAGAGCTGTCGGCGGAGTTAACGACTTCCCGCGGCAAGCTGGAGCGGTGGCTTGGCAGACCGGTTCTCAGCATGGCAGTGCCCGGAAACTGGTATGACGACCGGGTGCTCCAATTCGCCCGTACAGCAGGGTACGAGGCTGTCTTCACGTCTGACCGGGGCTTGATCATGAAGGGCAGTGATTTGTATCGCCTGCCGCGGTTCACGATTCAGGGGTACAAGAAACTGGAGGGGTTTCGGCGGCTGATCGCCCGAGCGATGGATGTCTCGTTGTCTGGAAACGACCAGTTATCCTCAACTTCTCAATGAACCTGCCCGTCATCCTTCCCGAGATTAAGGTGCAGCAGTGGAGCTGCCACGGTTGCGCGAATTGCTGCCGCGAGCTGGTCGTACATCTGACGCCGCGCGACCGGCGCGAGATCGACCGACAGGAATGGGGCGACAAGATTGCCGGTCCAGCCTACGTCAAACTGGGCGGCGAGCACGTACTGAATCACGCGCCCAATGGGGCGTGTGTCTTTCTCGATGAGGCCGGAAAGTGCCGCATTCACGCGGCCCATGGCTCGGAGGCCAAGCCCCTGGCCTGTCAGCTCTATCCCTTTTCGCTCCATCGCGATGCGCAGAAGCTTCGAGTCAGTCTTCGCTTTGACTGCCCATCAGCCGGACGGAATCAGGGCGACAAGATTTCCACGCATGGGCGAGAAGTGAAGCGCCTGGCAAGGGAGCTCGACGAAGCGGCACCGCTCATGTTCGCCGGTAGCCCCCCTGCTACTCAACTAAATAACGATCGGGCCCTCAACGCAGCGGAGGAAGACGCCCTATTGGAACGGCTCGACGAGTGGCTTCGAGACACGAATGTCCCCTACGCCCGTCGACTGGTCGGCATGGCGTCGATCACCGAGACGCTCGCCGCCGCGAAGCTGAGCGGGTTCGACGAAGACCGTTTTGTCGAGTTGATGTCGCTGCTCTTCGACGACTTGCCGGCGGCCGTCGACGAGATCCAATCCGCCCCGCCGCCGCCTCCCACCGCGCGACAAGTGCGACTCCTGCGGATGACGATCTTCGCTCAATGCGAATTTCTGCGGTTCGAACAGGCACGCCGGGGATTCTTCGCGAGCTTTCGATATCGCTGGGGACAATTAGGTCGGGCGCGGAGATTCGCTTCCGACGACGGCATGATTCCAGGGCTCTGGGAGAAGTGCCTAGAAGTGAAACACGCCGACGTTTCACTCCTGTTGAAATCACCTCTCCAGAAAGACGCTGACGAGCTGTTGACGCGGTATCTTCGCGCTCGGCTGGCGGGGCGCACTGCGTTCGGCGCGGGCTATTACGGGTTGAGCTTCATCGACGGGATGCGTGCCCTATTGCTGGCAATCTGCAGCGCTGGTTGGCTTGCGTCCTACGCGGCCTTTCAGGAAGGGAAAATGGTCCGCGACGTCGAGGATTTCGTGCGCGCTGTTGCCGTGGTAGACCGGAATGCAGGACGCTCGCCGGAACTGGGAGCACGGACGGCGATTCTACGTGGCCGCTATCTGTCGGCGGACAAGGGAATCATCCGACTCATTCTGGCGAACTTCGCGTAAGAGAACCACCGAGTGCGACGAGCAACGAGTGTACGGTCGTTACTTTGACTTGGGAGGTGAAGCTGCCCGATCAGCATCGCGGGCGATCGCATCGGCGCTAGGCTGGGTCGGGGCATAATCGGCGCGAAGCGCTTGCGTGATGATGATCTCGACGCGGCGGTTGGCGGAACGGCGCATGTCGTCAAAGGTCTGACTGACGACCGGCTCGTAGGCGCCCGCAGTCGATAACCGAAAGGCGCGTGGATCGACACCAGCTTCCACGAGGCGATTTCTAACGGCCCGTGCCCTGGCGTATCCGAGGTCTAGCGGATCCTTGAATCCTGAATCCAGCGGAAGCGGTTCGTTGGTGGCATGGCCGCGAATCTCGATTTTGTTGCTCTTGCCGATCAGCTCGGGGGCGATTTTGGTCAGGATTGCGTCGGCCTCCGGTTCGATTTTGGCACTGAAAGCGCCAAAGGCGATGGGGCCCCCGACGACGACCTCGACGCCATCTCGAACCGCCTTCACCCTCGAGTACTTTCCATCTATTCCAGGCTCGTCACTGAATCCCTCGTTCTTGGGTTTGTCAGGAGGGATCAGACTCTGAAGTCGTACCAGGAGTGATTTGAAATCGACCTCATCATCCGGAAACCAGCCCGTCTGACCGGGGGCGCCGAGGGCCTCGCGGATCGACTCGATCGCGGTCATGAACATCTTGTCCTGCTTGTCAAAGTTGGCGAACGCCGCGAGCAGAATGAAAAAGCAGAGCAGGAGCGTCATCATATCGCCATATGTGACGACCCATTCCGGTGCGCCCTGAGGCGCTTCTTTTTTCTTCAGTGCCATGGGTAATTCACTACGACGCCTTGGCGGCGTTCATGCGAGCTCGCTGCTTCGGTTCGAGGAATGCGGCCAGCTTCATTTCCAGCACACGCGGATTGTCGCCCGCCTGAATGCCGAGGATGCCCGCTTGTGCAATTGTCAGCGACATCATTTCGTGCGAATGGCGAAGATTGAGCTTGTCGGCCATGGGCAGACACAGCATGTTGGCAAAAACGGCGCCGTAAAGAGTCGTCAAAATGGCGACGGCCATACCGGGACCGATGGCCTTGGGGTCGTCCATGTTCTGAAGCATGATGACCAGGCCGATGAGAGTACCGATCATGCCGTAGGCCGGGCCGTACTTACCGAGCAGGTCGATCACCTGCTTGCCCTCACCATGACGCATGTCGATGGCATCCATCTCGAATTGCAGCAGCGTCTGTACGGTTGCGGCATCTGTCCCGTCGACGATCATCTGAAGCCCGTTGGCGACGAAGGGATCCTTGATCTGCTCGACCTGCGATTGCAGCGCGAGGATGCCTTCACGACGGGCTGTCTCAGCCAGACCAACGAGCGTCTTGATGAGGACCTCGGACTGCTCGAGCTTCATGAAGAAGGCGTTCTTGAGAATGTGAATGCATGCGAGGAATCGTTCCAACCGTACGGAGAGCAGCGTGGTGCTGATGCCTCCACCGATGACGAGAACGACTGAGGGCGTGTCCCAAAAGCCTGCGACATTTCCGCCGGTTCCGCTGACCAGCGACCAACAGAAGAGCCCCAGGCTCGCGATGAAACCTATGAGTGTTGCAAGGTCCAAGGAACGCCCCCTCTAGGACTGATACGACGCAGGTGCCGTTTCTTTCGGCCGTGGACCCGTTGAACGAGTCCGCGGAATTGCGCTTCTAATCGGTCCAATCCCGGCTCGGGTATAGCTTCGCCCTTGCGAGCCTGCGAGCGGGCTGTTCACTCAAACGGCCGACCGATAAACTGTCGCTGAATGCAAGACTGCCCAATTGACTCGCCTCACGCCCTGACTTTACCCATGAATCGACCTTCGATGACGGCGCTTCTTGCGCCAGTATGCATCGTTTTGGTCGCGCTGGCGGTGAGGTTGCCGTTATTGGACGCACCGGGATTCATGCACGATCAGGAGCAATTCATCATTTGGGCATATGTAGCCCAAGAAGATGGGCTTGCGGGCGTTTACAGCCTTGTCGAGACCACCGGCGGAGCGAGACGGCTTTCAAATTATCCGCCCGTTCAAATCTACATTTGTCGAGCTCTAGCCGCGTTATATCCAACTGTGGCAGGTCGGCCGCTCGATGCCGAGGTTATTGCCAACGTGGCCGACAGGGCCAGGACGACGGAGGCGCAGGCGGCCTACACGCTCTTCAAGTGGCCGGCGGTGATGGCGGACGTGGCGTGCGCGCTACTCCTTTTTTACGGCGTTCGCAGGCGCACGACGATGGCGTTTGCGGCACTTGTCGGCTTGATATATGCGCTGTTGCCGAATGTCTGGCATAACTCAGCCGTCTGGGGAGCAGTGGATTCTTTGCCGGTCGTCTTTTTACTGGCGGCGCTGGAGTGCTTTACTCGGAAGCGCGTGGGCTGGATGGGTGTTTTTGCCTCACTGGCCGTCCTCACCAAGCCGCAGTCGATCATCTTTCTTCCCGTCTTCATCATCCTATTGATCAAGGGTGATCCTGCGCTGCGAGGCCGGTCGCTGGCCCCCGGAGGCTTCGCCGCATTGATCACCGCTTTGGCGATACTGGTACCTTTCCACGAGGCGCCTGGCGGCGTATGGGATGCATATGTTGGCGCGCCTGGCTTCTATCCGCTGACACATTTGAATGGATTCTCGGCGTGGTTCCTCGGCTCACCACTCTTTGAATCTCACCTCCACGAGAACCTGCTGGAGTATTACGTGCGTGACGATCGAGCGCTATTCGCAGGCATAACGGCGCGGCAGGTGGGCCTGATCGCTTTTTTTGTCACTGTGTGTTTCTCCCTCTATCGCCTTTGGAGCCGCGGAACTGACTCATGTACGCTGCGTTGGTGCGTGCGCCTAATTCCCCTTGCCTTCTTTGTAACCTCTACCCAGATGCACGAGCGATACCTTTATCCCGTCGTTGCCATGTGGGCGTGGTCGGCGATGCCGACGTGGCGATGGTTGGCAGGATTCTGCGCAGTCAGTATTGCCGCGAGCGTCAATGTTCTTTGGGTCTGGATCGGCCCGTTCGACAATGAGGCAGTCCAGCGCGTTTCGCAGGCCCTGCATCGACCCTGGCTCGGCCTGTCGCCGGGGACGATCTGCGCCGGTCTGCTCGTCTGGATTTTGCTATGGATGGTTGTCCGGGAAACTCGCCGAATGATGGAGTTTCGCGCCGCGGCGCCTGTCCCGAGATGAACGCTGTCACACGATGATTCATCGAGCAACGACACTTCTGCAGGATGAATCTCTTCGGCGAGAGGTCTTCAGGCACGCGGTGGAGGGATACCCGCGGGAATGCTGCGGGATGATCCTCGATTCGGGCTCGCTTCGAAAATGCGAAAATGCCATCGACCGATTACATGCATCGGACCCCGAGTCATTTCCGAGAAGCTCGGCCAACGGATATGCCTTCGACTTCCCTGACCTTCGCTTTATCGCTGAGTCGTTGGCATCGGCAGATCCTGTGCGGATTATCTATCACTCACATCCCGACCAAGACGCTGCCTTTAGCACGGCGGATCGCGAAGCCGCAATGCCTGACGGAATCGCGATTTATCCCCAATTGGCCCACTTGGTGATTGCGGTGAATGGCGAGGCCGTGAGCGAGGCGAAGCTCTACGCCTATGTGGACGGCGATTATCGCGAAGTGCTTCAGTGCCCCGCAGTTGGCATCAGCCTTTGAGCAAGCCGGTTTCATGGTTGAACTGCTCGATCTGCTTGTCCCACTCATGGACCTGCTCAAACGTCTCGGTCCAGAAGTCGGGGTCCCACAGGCGCCGCAAGTCTTCGACGCTCCGCTGCTGCTGCTCCACCCAGGTGAAATACTTAAAGTTGTGCAGGGCCTTCCGGTCGAAATAGGTCAGTTCGCGGATGTGCTCCACCGCCGCGCCCCGGAGGTATCGCTCGCAGTGCCGGGCAGCATGCATTTCAGTATATGCGCCGCGCTGTTGCCGACATTCCTCTATCCGGCTGCCGTAAAGCTCCATCGAGTCCGTCAGGGGAACGAAAATGACGTCCCGCGCATCCATTTCGAACATTTTCGCCGTCTTGATCGCCGCGAGCATGTTGCAGATGCCGGAAATGCCGACCAGCGGCAGCGACTTAATGATTTCAGCGGGAACGCCCTCCTTGGTGAGGAACTCGTGCCCCGCCGGCTCGTTAAAGAGTCGCATGAGCTCAATGCAGGCTTCGTCGTCGATCGCAGCGATGACGTCGGTATTGCGTACGTTGTGAATCCACGGAATGTGCTTGTCGCCGATGCCCTCGATGCGGTGGCCGCCGAAGCCACATTGCAGCAGGGTCGGACATTGCAATGCCTCGGTGGCGACAACGCGGACGCCTGGCGAAATCGTGCGGAGGAAATCGCCCGCCGCGATGGTTCCCGCCGAGCCGGTCGCGGAGATGTAACCTGAAAGTCGATCGCGCGGCCCGGCAATTCGCCGAAAGACTTCCTCAATGATGCCGCCGGTGACGTGATAGTGCCAGCAGGCGTTCCCAAACTCCTCGAACTGGTTGAAGATGACGCAGTCCGGCCGGGTGCTCCTTATCTCCCAGCATTTGTCGTAGATCTCTTTGACGTTCGACTCGCAGCCGGGCGTGGCGATGACCTCAGCACCGATCTTGTGCAGCCAGTCAAATCGCTCGCGGCTCATCTCTTCGGGCAGGATGCCGACGGCGTGGCACCCCAATAGTGCGCAATCGAAGGCTCCGCCGCGGCAATAGTTGCCGGTGGAGGGCCAGACGGCCTTCTGCGCCGTGATGTCGAATTCGCCGGATACCAGTCGCGGCGCGATGCAGCCGAAGGCCGCCCCGACCTTGTGGGCACCCGTCGGAAACCACTTGCCTACGATGCCGACGATGCGTGCGGGAACGCCGGTAAGGCTCGCGGGAAACTCGATCCAGTTGCCGTCGTTGTACAGGCCGCCCTTTTCGACCGGCTCGTTCTTCCAGGTAATGCGGAAGAGGTTGACCGGGTCCACGTCCCAAAGGCCGACCCCCCTGAGACGATCCTTGATCTTCTGCGGAATCTTCGCCGGATCTCGCATCTGGGCGAAGGTGGGAATAATGACGCCGCGTTCGCGACAGCGGGCGATGGACTTTTTAACGACGGCTTGGTTGGCTGGCATGGAGTGTTCCCGAACAATTCGAATTCTATTGAGTCAAGCCAAGTATTGGAGCGGATTGGAGAGGGATTGAAAAGAGCCGGACTACCGGCCGGGCCGCTGGGGCAGTCCACCGTGCTTGCTGACAAACCGCATCATGCTGCGGAAATGGTGCCAGCCGGCGGCGGTAAAGGGGTTGCCGCTGGAGCGACGGTGGGCGTGGATGCACTCGATGCCGGGGGCATGGATCACGCGCTTGCCGCGCTGCCAGGTGCGCAGGCACAGGTCCACGTCTTCGAAGTAGAGAAAGAATCGCTCGTCAAAGATACCGCTGGATTCGCAGTCCGCCCTCCGAAGAAACATCGCCCCGCCGATGCCCCAATCGACATTCACCGGCACCGAGTTCGCCGGCAGCGAGGTCAGTTCCTCGCAAAGAGACCGCCGGAAAAACTCAGGTTGCCAGCCCATGGCGCGCAACGGCGATCGGGCATAGAACACGACGGGCCAGGTGTAAAACCGCCGGATTGACGGCTGCACTCGACCATCGGGATAGAGGAGTCGAGGCAAGACGATACCGACATCCGAGTGAGACTTCAGCAAGGCTACGCCGGAATCGAGGGCATGGTCAGTCACCTGCAAGTCGGGATTGGCGAGCATGATGAACTCGCCCTTCGACGCGCGAAATGCACGATTGATCCCGATGGCGAAGCCGGGATTGTCGGCATCAATCACAGTGACGGCCGGGTCGCTCCCCGGGAAGCTCAGCCGCTGAGAGGGCGAGTTGTTCGTGACGATCAGCTCGATCGGCTCGGCGGGCCGATGTGCGCGCAGCGACTCGACGAGCTGCGCGAGTTCCGCGGCGGAGTGGTAATTCACGGTGAGTACGCTGATCATCGTGGGCCCCCACCAGGCCGCCGCGAGCGCACGTGAAGCCCCCACCAGTCAATTTCCAGTCGCGATGCAAGCTGTTCATCGCTGATCCGCGATATTTCAGAAATCGCGCGACGCTTCCTGAGGATATGCCCAACCTGGGCAAACGTAGCGAACTTGCCGCATACGTACGCCGGGCCGACGCCCTGGATAATCTTGTGGCCGCACTGAAGGGTAAGGAAAAGAAAATGCGACGGCAGGTATCGCCAGCGAAGTCGGCGCGGCATGTTGGCCCACCAGACGACCTCCGCGTTTCTCGCCGAGTTGAAGTGATATCGCCAGCCTCTAGGGCTATACGACGAACTCAGGTGGTGATAGCAGATCGACTTCGGCGCGAAGACGCAGCGGTATCCGGCCCGGGTCAGGCGGAACCCGAGATCGACGTCCTCGTAGTAGCTCTGAAATGAATCGTCGAGGTAGCCGACCTGCGCTACGACCCCGCGCCGGTAAAAGGCCGACACGCCCGATGGGCTGAACGCGTCGGACGGCAGCCGCTCCATCTCGGCGCGCGTGCCAAGATGCCCCCGCTTCATCGCTCCCCCGACCACCGAATAGACATCGCCCGCCGTGTCGACGATGTCAGGGTCGTCGGCCAATAGGGTCAGCGACGCGACCGCTCCGACATCCGGCACATCGAATGGCCGAAGACCCTCGGCAAGCCAGTTTGGATCAAGGTGAGTGTCGTTGTTCAGCAGCACGACATACGGTGTCTTTGCGGCATGGAGGCCGACGTTGCATGTCCCCGCGAAGCCCAGGTTCACCCGATTGACGAGGACCTGAACCGCCGGCCAGTTGTTGCGCAAGTATTCGACGCCGCCGTCGGAGGACGCGTCATCCACGACAATGGTCTCGAACCGCTTCTCAGACTGCTCGGCGAGGGACTGCATGAGCCGCGGAAAGAACGCCAGGCCGTTGTAGTTTGGGATGATGACGGTGGCGATAGAGTCGGACATGGGTTCTTTGCTGCACGCCGTCCTGTAAGAAAAACCGGCAACGACCGGCATCGGCAATATAATGCCACCCGCGGCAGGATGCGATTACGAGGGCAGGTCCGACGCGCCGGCTGGAGATTCCACGATTTAACCGTTAGATTCCTCGTTTATGGCGATACGCTGGATCATCGCGGGCCTCCTGACGGTTTGGGCCGCCGGCTGTACCGATTCCGCCGGGAATCGCATCACCATGCAACAATGGTGGAACGGGGAATCGGCGTCTTCGGCTTCAACGTCAGAGGAGGCGGACTCGGCTCGCGCCGAGGGCGAAACCTCACCGGATGAGTCTCGCGCCGCAACGGAATCAGACCAGGCCCGTCACAGCGAGGAAATGCCGAACAAATCGACGAAGTCCGCGCTACGGCGTCCGCCGCCCGGCGCGATCTTCGCCGATACCCTTCCGATTCATGGCGAGACGATTCGCGTCGGGGACATCCTCGAACCGATCCAGCCGAAACTGGAGAAGATGGCCACAGAGCTTCCCGCCCAGGCTTACTACCAGCGCGCGGCGGATATCGTGCGATTGCAGATCGTGGAAAACGTCGCCCAGCAGCTCATCTGGCGACGGGCATCGGCCCAGATCAACGACGATATCAAGCCGCAACTGGAAAAGGCGATCGACAAGACTGAGAAGGATCGTATCAATCGCGAGTTTCAGGGAAGAGAGACGCTCTATGAGCAATTCCTCTCGAAACACGGTAAGACGCGAACGGACGTGCGGGAGCGGCTTCGCAGGGCCATTGTGATTGACAGTTATCTTCGCGATCGACTGCTTCCCATGGTACCGCAGCCACGGCGCAGCGAGCTTCTGGAGTATTACGAGTCGCATCGAGCGGAATTCAGCAGGCCCGAGCAGCGCGAGATGTGGCTCATCGAAGTGCCGGTGGAGGCATTTCTTGACTTTCGCAAGCCAATCTCTCGTGCTGACGAGCAGGAAGCCACACGGAAGGCACGCGAGAAGATTGAAAATGCTGCTGCCGCCCTGGCTCGCGGCGACGCATTTGACGTGGTCGCACGGGAATACTCCATGGGTCCGCACCGCGAAGACGGTGGGGCCTGGGGCTCCATCACCGCCGCTTCTGACAGTTCGCGTAGCCCGCTTCAGGGACGTTGGGCCGAACCGTCGCGAAAGCTCTTTGAGCTTTCACCCGGCGGTACGAGCGACATCGTCGAGGCAGACAAGTGCTTCTTCATCGTGCGCACGGGAGAGATCAAACCGGGCAAAAACGCGTCATTTCAGGAGGCCCAGCCGCACATCGTGGACAGCCTGAAACAGCAACGGTTCGCGCACCTTCGCGCCGACTTTCTGCAGAAAGAGCTGGACAACGCGACGATCGGTTCGCTCGATGACTTCATGCAGATGGTGATGGACGCCATCCCGCCATCGACCGACAAGACAGCCCGGCTGGAACGCGGCTTGAATCGCTGACGCCCGGCACCTTTACCGCTTACGCTCGACCGAACAGCACGTCCTGCATGTCGTACAGGCCCGGTTGTTTCCCGGAGATCCACGCCGCCGCGCGGAGTGCGCCGCCGGCAAACGTGTCGCGAGAATGGGCCGAATGACTGATTGAAATGGTCTCGCCGAGCGCCCCGAAAGAGATCGTGTGCTCGCCGACCGTGTCGCCGATTCGCAGGGCGTGCATGCCAATCTCACCGGCCTTTCGCTCCCCGGTGTTCCCCTGTCTACCGTGCACGACATTGCCAGGCCCTTTGCCCGCATCGGCGCGACCGGCATTGACCGCGTCTCGGATCGCCAGCGCCGTGCCGCTGGGGGCATCCACCTTGAATCGGTGATGGGCCTCGACAATCTCGACGTCGTACGAACCATCGAGCGCCGCGGCCGCTTGCTGAACGAGCCTGAGCATGAGGTTCACGCCCACGCTCATATT
>CAZCGF010000004.1:36010-61776 GCA_964498115.1 uncultured Planctomycetaceae bacterium
GTCAAGCGCGCTCCTCAATGATCGCGCAAATCGCCTCAAGATCGTCAGCGACCTTTAGTGGCTGATTAGCCAGCCGCCCCAATTGAGCGCCGGCTGACTCGTCCTTCATGGTCAGACCGGTGTGATAACCGACGGTCGCCCCTGGGTCCTTCAGGCCGTGGCCCGTCAGGATGCAAACCACGCGGGCATCCCTGTCAACGACGCCGCGAGAAACGAGTTGACGTAGGCCGGCAAGCGACGCGGCACTCGCTGGTTCACATCCATAGCCGCATCGTCCGATCCGGGCCTTTTCCTCGAGAATCTGCTCGTCCGACACCTCGCACACAATACCGTCCATGGCTTCGATGGCCCGCAGCGCCTTGGGAAGGTTCACCGGCCGCGCAATCTCAATAGCGGTCGCCACTGTCCGGGCCTTCTTCCCGGATTTGGTCAGTTCGTCGTAGAGTCCTTCGACGGCAGGTTGCTCCCAGTGGCCCCGATTCCATTTGAGGCCCCGGCGCGTAACCAGTTCGTTGAGAGTGTTAGCCCCGGTCGCATTAACGACGGCCAACTGCGGTATTCTGGTGATGAGTCCGAGTTCCTTAAGCTCAATGAATGCTTTGCCGAATGCACTGGTGTTGCCGAGATTGCCGCCGGGAACAACGATCCAATCCGGCACATCCCAGCCCAGGCCCTCCAGGACGCGATACATGATCGACTTTTGTCCTTCGAGCCGGAACGGGTTGATCGAGTTCATCAGATAGAGCCCGAGCCGGTCGGCGACCTCGCGAATCCGTTTCATGCAGGCGTCAAAGTCGCCGTCGATCTGCAAGGTGAGCGCACCGGAGTCGAGCGCCTGCGAGAGCTTGCCATAGGCAATCTTGCCCGCCCCAACGAAGACGATACCGCGCATCGGCCTACCGTCCTGGAGGGTTGTGAGCCCGGCGTACATGGCCAGGCTGGCGCTTGTATTGCCTGTGGATGCGCACGCCACGCGTCCTCTTCCCAGACGGCGTGCCATCGTGAACGCCGCGGCCATGCCGTTGTCCTTGAAGCTGCCGGACGGATTCATGCCTTCGTATTGGAAATGGACGCGACCGGCGGCGAGCGGCAGGTCGAGCGCCGCGACCTTCGGGGCCTGAAGTAGCGTCTGACCCTCGCCAATAGTCACGAGATCCGCATCGCCGGCTAATGGGAGCAGCTCGCGGAATCGCCAGACTCCCGAGAAATCGAGCGGCTGATCTCGGCGGGCCCAGCGCTCTGAAAAGAAGCGGAGCGTCCCTGGGACCGGAAGCTTGTCCCAGTCATACACGACGTCCAGCAAGGATCCGCAGGACCGACAGGCGTACGCGATCTTATCGAGTGGGTACGTTGCCGCACACTCGGGCCGAATGCACCGGAGATGAGCAGTCTCGGTGGTCATGGGAGCGATGTTATCCGCCCACCGCGACATTGTTTAGCCCCGACGCCAGATCCCGGGAAATGCACAGTTCAGGTAGGCAGACTCACGCCGGGCGACTTGAACGGTTGTGTGGAAATCCCATAGACTAGATCATGGCCATGGACGGGTTCTCCGATTCAGGCCCTGTGAGAGGACGCCGAAGTCCGAAGATTCACTGATTTTGGGACCGTCGGTCGATCCAGCAACAGGCCGCGCCGTCCGGAGTTAGCTCATGCGATGCCGATTGGCCCGTTTTCTTTCCGTTTGCTTCATATCCATTCTTGCCTGTAACGGGTTTGCCACGGCTGAGGACGGTCCGATTCTCGTGGACGGCGAACTGGTATATCCCGAAGGTGTGCATGTTCCGAGGTCTCTGACAAAGACCGAGCAGCAGTACATGGCGACTCATCCCTCGGCCGCCCCGCGCGCGGTCACGCCTCCCCCGGTAGGCCCGATCCACTGCGTGGCCGAGTATGAGCCAATGGAAGGCATCTTGATCGCCTGGGAAAACGCCACCAACGGGATCGACACGATCCTCAAGAACATGGCGCTTCAGATCACTACCAACGCCGCGTCCGGCGGGGCGAAGGTCTATTGCGTTGTGGACACTGCGAGCGAACAGACCTCGGTGAGCTCCGCCTTCACCTCATGGGGCGTCAACATGAGCAAAGTGTCGTTCGTCGTTCGCACGACCGACACCATCTGGATCCGTGATTACGGCCCGCGCTACATCTACCTCGGCCAGTGTCGAGCGGTCATCGATCATGACTACAACCGCCCCAGGCCGAACGACGACGCCCTGCCATCCTACTTCTCGTCTATCAAAAAGCACGCGTATTACGAACACCAGCTCATCCACGGCGGCGGCAATTATCACCTCGACGCCAACGACCGCTCGTATGCAACTGAGCTGATCTGGAACGAGAACCCCGGTCTGACGCACACACAGGTGCACGATATCTGGCAGGATTACCAGAACGTCGATACGCATATCTTCCCGCCCTTTCCGACCAGCATCGACTCGACGCAGCATCTTGACATGTGGATGCAGGTGATTGCGGATGACAAGGTCATCATCAGCGACTGGCCCAGCAATGTTGGCTCTACGCAGGATGTCATCTGTGACAACGCGGCGATTTATATGGCGGGCCAGGGATACACGGTCTTTCGCGTCCCGGCCCGAAGCGTCAGCGGCACGCACTACACGTACACCAACGTCGTAATGTGCAACGATTTGGTCCTTATCCCCTCCTACACGAACGCAACCGTCTCCCCGCACAATTCACAGGCTCTCGCGGCTTGGCAGGCCGCCCTGCCCGGCAAGACGATCGTGCAAATCAATTGTCAGGCCATCGTGACATTGGCCGGAGTCATGCACTGCATCGTCATGCACGTCCCGGTCAACCTCGGCGGCACGAACCCGACTGCCTATCTCCAGACGCTGCGCGGTTCCGAAACGCTGACGCCCGGCCAAATGGCGGAAATCAAATGGATCAGTGACGACGACGTCGGCGCTGTTGAGGCGGACATCTTGTTGTCAACGAACGGAGGCGCGAGCTACGACACCATCATCGCTTCGGCGACACCGGATGACGGATCGTTCGTGTGGACTGTGCCCGACGTCTATACGAATCAGGCGAGGATACGCGTCGTCGTTCGCGACGCCGTATTCAAAACTGGGGAAGATCAGAGCGAGACAAATCTGATTATCGACGGCGCCGCCATGCCCGGCGACTTGAACTGCGACGTGGTCCTGGACCTGAGTGACATTCCGCCGTTTACGACGGCCCTGATTGACAGTGGGTCTTTTACCGAGTGCAACATTGACGCGGCTGACATGAATGGGGATACGATTCTGGATGGAGCGGATATCGCCGAATTCACCAATGCCCTCGTCAATCCCTAGGGCAGGCAATTCAGGTCATTCCGGCGGGTGGCAGGCACAAGTGTGCACATCATCCCCGCAATCCAAAGCGTCCATTTCCGCCGCAAACGAATCATCCAATACTCGAGACGGAAAACTGATCAAAGGCGGAGAGATCAATCCGTCCATGTAGACCTGAATGTCGGCGCCGTCGAGCAAACCATCTCCATTTGCATCATATCTCAGTGCATCGGGTCCGGGATTGAGAACTTCAGCCACGAACGACTGCACAGCGGCGAGCTCCGGGGGATTGGGAGGATCACCGGCGGTCCCCTGGCCCAGGGTGAAGGGTTGCGAGTAAAGAGTGCCGAATTCGTTGGAGACTTCGGCACGCACGTACACCGCGGTCAATGGAAGCGTATTGAGGTTTAGGACGGACGACTCGGAAACGACCACTCCATTGCTGATCCATCTCACAGAGCCCGGCGTGGAAATCGTGATGATGCTCTGCGATTGGACGGAAATTGAATTAATCACGGGATACTGGCGCTTAATAATCCCGATGTCTTTGACCGCGAAAAAGGCCCCGCGCGTTAATGCATCGCGTAGCTCGTCAAGGCTCCAGTCTCGCACCAGGAGAATCGTCTTGCCGCTATCCTTGATCTGAGGATACTGCCCCTGATCATTCCACTGAGGTCCATACCAGTCATTGACGCCGATTCCCCATATCAAAGTGGACCTATTCTGAAGCAAAGTATCCCAAACCAGAGTCATTCTGGCATTCCCGTCGTAGGTCGTCGCACCAGTACTGTAATTGTATGCAAAGTGACTGGAATAGACTTCAATTCCCGCGAAGCCCGTCAGATTGTTGTAGTAGGTGGTAGACGGCATGTTGATAGGGTGCGCGAGGAACGGCATTCCGCCGTTGTTGCGAATCAAATCGATGCATTGCTGCGTGTTGGTAAAATGCCACCATTCCTGTTGCGGGAAGTAGGCTGGGTCCCATTTGGAAATATATGTCAGTAGAAATGGCGCCGTAATGTGATCATTGCCGCCGATCTGTTCGGTGTTTGGAATGAGGGTTTTCAGATTCTGACAGGTGGCGAGAAACGCCGCATCGGTTGGGTAACCGGCAATATAGGCCGATAGCGGCCAATGTACCGACGTCCAAGCCGTCGGGTGGCCCGGAACGCCGGAGTAATGCATGACACTGTGAGCGTTGTACCCCGCCGCGTCGTACATTCGTGTCTGCGAGACGTTGACCCCTACGTGGTCATGGAGTTGGGCCAAAGAACGGTAATCCGTCGTCCAATTCACCGCGCTGTACGGATTATAAGTAACGACAAGATCAGCATGCGCCGCCCGCGATACGCAGAAAAAGACCACAATACCGACGGACCGAATGAACAGACGCATCAGGCCATCCTTAGACTTCATCTGATTGTGACAACTCGCTCCAAGTCCAAGTGCGTTCGACGACTGGTTGTCGAAACATGCAATTGACCGGCGGAACCAATCGGAAAGAGACGAGAGCTCTCCGTCACCCTCGAGCCTAATTCTCGGCTAAATCAGGGGTTTTCTGCGTCGCCCGATGGGATGATTGGGGGGCCGTCTTCGGCAAATCACCCGTTCGGGTGATTTTGAGGGGTACCCTCGCTTGGGGGCTCACGCCGAGCCGACCAAAGCCTTGCCAGATCGACACGGCGGTTCAGGCGGAGCTTTCCAAGAATATGGGAAAGATGGGTCTTCACGGTATTCTCGGAAACAAACAGCGCCTTTGCGATCTGGGAGTTCGTCAGACCTTCGCTGACCAGACGGGCTACTTCGAGCTCCCGGGCGCTTAAAGGCGACTCGGGCGGCATGGCCGCCGAATCAATCGCGGCGAGGTTCAGGACGGTCCTCGTAAGGTGGTCGGAGGCAGTTTGTTTATCGACAAATGCGTCCGCACCGCAGCGCCGAGCGATCTGTTCGGTGACGTCGGCTGAACCGGTAAAAACGACGATTTTGGCGGTCGCGCACATACCCTTCGCTGAAATGATCGTATCTGCCCCTTTGGAATCGGGAAGTCGAAGATCAAGGACGATGATGTCCGGCGTTTGTTGCTGCAGGATCACTCGCAGCTCCTGCAGGCTCCGGGCACGGCCGATGACCTCGATCTCGCTGCAAACCGCCAGCACCCGTTCGAGGGCTTCTATGACGATTGCATGGTCATCCACGAGTATGACGCGGACAGTTCTCATCCCACTCCCTCGAATTCTGCCCGGAGGACTGCTCCGCGCGCCTTGACTGGGCTAAATGATAGCCGCCCTCCCTGTTGCTCGACAATCTGGGTCAGACGAGACAGGCCGTGGCCAAGCCGTACCGGCGCCGTGAACTTTGCCCCGTCATCGGAGAGCGTGCAAACCGTCCGGCCATCCTCTCTGGCGATGCGAAGGCTGATCTTGCGAGCCTTTGTAGCATGCTTCGCGACATTATTCAGCCCCTCGCGCACAAACATTTCAATAACGCGCCATCGCTCGTCGGACAGCTCCAGATCGGGCGCGATTTCCACGTCCGAATCACCCAGCCATCGCTCCGACAAGACCGAACGCACGGCATCCGGGCCCGGCGGAAGCGGATTGCAAAGAATCTCCGTAATCTCACGGGCCTGCCTCCCTGCCACGCGAATCAGATCCTTGATCGCTCGCAGTTCTTCCACGGACGGATCGTTTGAAGCGGCGGCATGTTGAATAATGGCCGCGGTCCTGAGGTCTATCGCAGCAAGGGTCTGCACATAAGTGTCGTGGAGATGGTCGGAAACCCGCAGCCGCTCAGCAGCCGCCGCCGAACGAACAAGCGATTCCGAAAGATCGATTCTTAGCAGCGTGGACGCCGCCCGATCGCAGCAGAGCCTCACCACGGAATCCTCGGTCCGCGCCAGCGCCGATCGTCGCCAAACTCTCAGCGTTCCGAACGACCGGCCACCGGCGCTAAGGATCACAGTGTTTTGAAGTGGAGACTGATCGATATCGCCAGAATCGAAGCTCTCGCCATCTGACAACGTCACGCTGGCCCCATCGGGCCGTAACCTCGACATAATAACTTCCAACAATGTCTCACAGGCCGATCTTTGGGTCCTTGCATCGGACAACCTTCTGCCGATTTCCTCAAGCGATGCGAGAATCAACGATTGCCTGGTCTGATACGTTCCAATCGTTGAGAGCACGCCAGCCACACCAAACAAGAATCCGGTTCGAACGATAAAGATGGCCTTATCGAGCGGCTCGACCTGTGGAATAAATGCAATCAGACAATGGGCAAGCAAACCCAGTAGCGCGGTCGTCCATGGCAACATTCGCTGACCACTGGTTGCCGATGCGACGACGGCAATCACCAGCCAGATGGTAAAAGGACTCTCATATCCTTCCGTTCCGAGGATGAGGCCGGCCCCAAAGAGTACATCCAGCGCTGCTGATGCTCTGTACCACTTCTCAACGCCAACGAAGTCAGCTCGCAACGCGAGATACATCAGGCCCGCGTATGCAATCAGGAGGCCGGCCGCCAGGAATGCAGACTTGTGAGAGGCAAGTGTGCGTAAGGCAGGAAGTGACCAGTCCAGAACGACGACAATCAGACTTGCGGCAGCCAGCAATACGCGAACAATCGCCACATGAACGGCCATGGCCTGTTCAGCAGCAAGCCCGGATTGCAGTTTCGTATCCAAGTCAGAGGCTCGATGGATCAATTCTTAAGCGGCGATCGCGCCGTTGCTTCCGGCTGAGAGGCTATTTCACGAGGCGTCGATCCGCAAGCAATCCGCTGGCAACGCAAGTTCAGGAGCAAATTGTTCGACGGCAATGCGCAGAGTCCGCGATGGCCATTGCAGACCACATGTAATAGGCGACAATCGCCGGCCATGCCGTCGCGTGAATGGACTCGATTGCTTCCAGTTGCAGATTGCCGCCAGGGCTGCGCCCGATTCGTCGCCGTTGGCGACATTGAACTTGCTGTCTTCAGACTTTCAGACCCGGATCGATTTGTGGTCACGCCAAACAGTTGCCCGCACGCCGGCGGTAACCTCGCGGCAGGAGAGGTCGCGGACGGGAAAGTAACGTGCCCCTGGCACCATTGGGAATTCGACCTGGCATCCGGTCAGTGCACCCTCTCCGAAGCGGTCTCGCTCGTTCGCTACGAGACCCGGATTGAAGATGGGGTGCTCTACGCAAAGCTGCCGGACTGACCGACGGCAGACGCCGGCCGAGGTGATGCGACTAAGGCTTATTCAAGCTCTTGGGTTGCTGTGTGGTCAGGAAGCGGCCTTTTCTCCGCCAGCTGCCTTTGCATATGCCTTGCTGCCCAGTTCGAGTGCGACGAGCTTTTTCTTGTCGCGCAGATAGAGCTTCGTTCCCACAAGAGTCGGCACGGTCCACGAGACGCGATCAAGCACCTTCGCCTGCGCAAGGATATCAAACTTCTCCGGCGTCGCCTCGACCAGTCCGAGTTTGCCATCCTCGTCGAGCAGGATGAACTTGTCCCCTGCCATCAACAACGTGGCCTTCGAGAATCCTCGCTTTCGATAAGCCATGTCTCCCGTCTTCGCGTTCACCGCGAAGAACAGGCCCGGCCCCTGCCCGCCGGTCGAGGTGTAGATGTAGTCGCCGACGCGGATGGCGTTGCTGTGATGCACGGCCACCTTGCGATTCGCCCAGACTTCCTCGACTTCAAACTTGCCGTCTTTTTTGGAAAGCTTGAGTCCCTTGCTGCCCGCGGTGTCGACCGAAGTAATGAAGACCATGTGATCGTCACCGATAATCGGCTGACAAATATTCTGGCCCCATCGATTCTTGTGCTCAAAACTCCACAGCAGCTTCCCGTTCTTTGGGTTGATGGCGACCACTTCCGACGCCATGAAGCAGACCAGATGCTCTTCGCCATCGACCTTGATGAGCTTGGGCGAGGAGTAGCTGTTATCGAAGTCCAACCCCTTCCAGACTTCCTTTCCCGTCTTCTTGTCAAAAGCGACGATCGAATGACCCTTGCCGCCGACGAGGGCGATCGCCGTGTCACCATATACAAAGACGCTCGACGAGTAACCGTGATTCAGGAAGTTACCCTTGTATTCTTCCCACAGATCGTGCGACCACAGGATTTCCCCGTCCTTCTTATTCAGGCAGTGCATCTTTCCCGACACACCAATCGTATAGATCCGATCACCGTCGATGGTCGGGGTGCCGCGCGGGCCTTCGCCGAATTCCCTGACATGCCCCTCGCGAGGCGGCGATTCGTACCCCTGCTGCCAGATCGTCTTGCCATCTTTCGCGTTGATCGCCAGAACCGTTTCTTTGTCGCCTTCACGGCCCATGGTGTAGAGCACGTCGCCGTCTATGACGATGCCGGAGTAACCCTCGCATAGATCACGGCTCCAAAGCTGCTTCGGTCCCTCGTCGGGCCACTCCATGGCCAGCGTCCCGCAACTCGCCTTGAAGTCCTGCGCCGGGCCGCCGAATTGGCCCCATTGTCCGTTCGCAGAGCTGGTCACAAACGCAACCGCTGTAAGTGCCGCCATGGAAATCAGAGTCTTCGTCGTCATCCGGGTTCTCCCTTTATGGGGTGAAAATGCTTCGAGGGCGGCCTCGGGCGACTTGAATCAGCTTCAGCGTCGCCGGTCCATTCGCCGCTATCGATCGCCCAACCGTCCGCTCCGGCTCGCAACTTCCACATGCTAAACGATTGGCCGGATCGCGCCTAACTCCCATACCCGTCTGAATGACCTATTGCTGAGCCCTTCCTTCTTCGATCCTGTCAATACTTGGGTCTAGTTGCCTGCCAGGACCGCGGAGAGTGTTTCCCACGTCAAGTCTGACCGCTCTATCGTCCGACTTGACCAGCCCGGTATTCACGCCAAACTGCCCTCATGAGCGAAACCCCCGCAACCGCGTCCAACCGGCCCTTGGCCATCCTGCTGATCGTTTGCCTGACCGTTTGGCTGATTCGCAGTGGAGGCGGATGCGATCCCGCACTCTATGAGCAAAGCGTCAAGCCCGGCATTAACTCCGACTACGCGAACCCGGACATCCCCCAATGGATGGGCCGATTCGAAAGCGAAAGTCGGGAGATCTACAAGGCTCGGAATGAGATCGTTGCCGACTGCCGCCTCGGTGAAGGCGATATAGTGGCCGATATTGGGGCCGGAACCGGCCTGTTCAGCCTCCTGTTCGCCAAAGCCGTCGGTCAAAATGGAAAGGTGATCGCGGTCGACATCGTTCCCGAGTTCCTCGACCTCATTCAGCAACGCACAAGTGATGAGTCGATCACCAATGTGTCGACTGTTCTCTGTACAGAGCGCTCGGTCGCGCTTCCACCCAACTCGATCGACCTCGCCTTCACCAGCGACACGTACCATCATTTCGAGTACCCGCGCAGCACGCTCGCCTCCATCTATCGAGCGCTGAAGCCCGGTGGCGCGTTCATTGTGATCGACTTCGAACGCATCGAAGGCAAGAGTCGAGACTGGATCCTTGGCCACGTCCGCGCTGGCCGAGAGACGGTGATTGATGAGATTACTTCAGCAGGATTCGATTTGGAGCAGTCCCCGGCGGCGCCATACCTCGCCGAGAACTATTTCCTGCGCTTCAAGAAGCCCTGATATTCAGACAAGTAGATGCCAGATTAGCGAGGGGTCAGTCCGACCGCGCGCAGATTACCTGGAACGAAAGCTGTTCCAATTGAACCGCCAGATCGACGGCTGAAACCGCCACGTCGGCGGGCACATTCAGGTTTACGGGAGCGAAGTTGAGAAGCCCCTTCACGCCGGCGGCCACGAGCTTCTCGGCCACCGATTGAGCCGCCTCCGCAGGGACCGCCACGATCGCCAGCCGCACCTGACGCTCCTCCACGACTCGGCCGATTTCCTGCATGGAAAGGACCTGCAAACCCGGCACGCCCGACACCGGCCTGCCGACCTTGGATGGGTCGTCATCGAAGACGGCTGACAACTTGAAGCCCTTGCGCGCGAAACCCCGATAGGCGGAGAGTGCCATGCCGAGGTTACCCGCTCCAACAAGAATGACGTTCCAGGTGCGGTCAGTGCCAAGGATGCGGCGAATCTCTGAAGTCAGCTCATTGACGTCGTAGCCGATCCCCGGCTGGCCGAATTGCCCAAAATAGGCCAGGTCCTTGCGAATCTGCGTAGGAGTGACGCGCAATGCCGCGCCCAGCTGCTTGGACGAGACGGTTCGCTGATCGCTCGTCCGCATCGCCTCTAACTCCCGGAGGTAGAGACTGAGTCGTCGAACAGCCGGAGCTGGAATGCTGCTGGCTTTCATGAAGGACCCCACGGCGAGCAAGATCAAATGGTGCCCGGCCTTCACGACTGATAATACTACCGAGGGCCCGATGACTCAAGACGTGGGACTTTCGTCAATCGCCGTAACTCTAGGTTGGCAAACGTTTTTTGGCAGGCGAGCCCTTGACATGCCAAGCCGCTGCCTGATACGGTCTAATAGGTGGGAAACTGCGGTGCCATCGCACCAATGGCGTTGCCCCGTTAAGATAACATGCCTGCAAGCGAACACGCCCTCTACGCCGGCAGACCGTCGACGCATCACGATGAGGGCTTGGCCCGGCGGCGGTATAATCATCAGGTAAAAGCAATGCACAAAGGCACATTCTCGCTCGCCATCGTCGGTCTATTCCTCGCTCTGCCGGGTACCGCCCACGCACAGGACGCGCTCGAAAACATCATCAAGAGCAAGGACATTTCCCGCACGCAGGCGGCGACCATGGAGGCGGAGGTCGCCTTGCGATTTCGTCGGCTCACCGGCGCGAAGTCAACGGACAGCCGCGCTGAGGCACGAGATCGCATCACCAAGACTGCTCAGATCCCCGGCGCCAGCCCGGCAGGCCTGGCCACCTATGCAAGGACCTGCGCAAACGAGGCTGCCGGCCTTGTGTCGAGTGAGTCGTTGGATCGCGCGACCGATGGCGTCATGATCCTGTCCGACCTCGATCATCCCGACACCGCCGACACGCTCGCCGATGCGCTCAAATCTTCCCACGCCGCAGTCAGGCTGATGGCGGCTCGCGTTATCGTTAAGTTGCACGACAAGCTCAAAGACGACGCCTCCCGTTGCCGATCGTTGCTCTCCGCATTAGGTCGCGCAGGAGCGGCGGAGCAGGACGGAATCGCCCTCCGTGTCATTTATCAGGCGATCGACTTCAAAGCGAATGTGTCCTCCTTTAAGAGCGGCGCCGAGAGTGCCGACGCGCTGGCTACCGTTCTCTCGGCGCGCATTTCGCGGCTTGAGGCCGGCGGCCGCGACGAACTGAATGAGGAAATCGCCATTGACGCGGCGGTTCGGTGTTATCCCGATGCGAGTAAGGCAACCCAGGCAAAATTGATTTCCCTGATGTCGCGACTGCTTGCGGTAGGTATTGAAAGATTCTTCGCGACCGACACAGCCGCCGATTATCTCCCCACGCTCGACCGGTTCCTGGGCCGGGTGGACGACGCCATCCGCAAGATGGCCGAGGCCTCCTCGTCGAATTCTCTTAAAGACTGCCCGAAGCTCAGACTCAGTCCGCGATCCGCCGGAAGCAAGAAGCATCAGGAAGACGCTTTGAAAGTCCTGGATTGCATCTCCGCCGCCATCGCCGGCGACCCGTGGAACGCCAAATAGCCGGCCCTTCGCACAATCCTGACTCATCAAAGTTGAAATTTCAACGCGTATTTAATCCTGCCTATAATTGATTCGCCGTGTGGTTGGCCGCACTTGGTTCGCCCGACCCAATTCCTGCTATTTGCTCAGGGATACGCAAATGATTAGCACAAAACACGTGACTGATCGTCGCCCGCTTCGATTCAACACGGTTGATGACGTGCTAGCTGACATCGACGGAATTGTCGCCGCGGACAAGGCCGGCAAGCTCCGCACAACGGGCAACTGGACCGCGGGTCAGGCCATGGGCCACGTCGCCGAGTGGATCAATTACGCTTACGACGGATTTCCGATGGGTCCGCCGCCGTGGCCTATCCGCGTGATTCTTGGATTCCTGAAGAAGAAGTATCTCCGCAACGGGATGCCGGCCGGCGTGATGATTCCAAAAGTCAAGAACGGCACGTTCGCAACTGAGAATCTCAGCATCGACGACGGCGCAGCCCGCCTGCGAAAGGCTTTCAATCGCCTGAAAAGCGGCGAGCCCGCAAAGTTCAAGAGTCCCGCATGGGGAGTCATGCCCGACTCGGAGCGAATCACGCTAAACCTCCGCCACGCCGAGCTCCACCTCTCATTTCTGCATCCTCAGTAACGTTGTTTGATCCATTTGTGGCGATTCCGCCGTTGGAAAAAAACGACATTGGTCTCCGTGTACTCACGTCGCCGCGACTGGGTAAAATCTACTGAAATCCTGGCGAGCCGCTGGATCGATGCGTGACGGTCCCGATGCCGTCCTCAAGTCAAGAGCCGCAGGAGAAAAGCCATGAATCGGAATGCCGCCGTTTTCGCGCTGGTGGTCTTAGTCTGTGCACTTCCCCTGCTTCGAGCAGAGTCGCCCGAGAAACAGCCAAACCCGAGCGGCGACAAGGCCCGCAAGGCCTTCGAACATATGAAGAGACTCAGCGGCGACTGGGAAGGCAAGAGCACCAAGGGTTGGACCGAGCGAATCAGCTACCGTGTCATTGCCGGCGGCTCGTGTCTCATGGACCTGTCCTACGGCGCGCATCCGAACGAGTGGATGGCCTCAATGATCCACATGGACGGCGATCGCCTGATGCTCACCCACTACTGCGTCGCGAAGAATCAGCCGCGCCTCGTCGCCACTGAGATGGCGGACGACCTAAGCAGCATCACCTTCACCTACCTCGACGCCACAAACCTGCCCTCGCGCGACAAGGGACACATGGACAAGTGTCTCATCCGGTTCGACGGCAAAGACAAGTTCTTCTCTCGCTGGACTTGGTACCAGGACGGCAAGGAAAGCTGGATGGAGGACATTGAGCATCGCCGGATCAAGGGCGAAGCGGTAAAGGACCCGCTTACTCCCTCCGATGCCGGAAAATAGCCGCAAAGCTTGACGCAGGATTCGTCTGACGTACAACCATCGTCATGTCAGACCAAAGCCAAGGCTCCCCGCTCTTTGTTCAAGAATCCGGCGACGAGACCGGCGACCCGATTCTATTCATTCACGGCTTCCCGCTTACCGGTCAAATGTGGGAGCCGGCCGTCGCCCAAATGCCGGAAGAATATCGTTGCATCATCCCCGACCTGCGCGGCCTGGGTGAGAGCGACGTATCCGGCAAGCCTTCCATGACTTCGTACGCGGACGACCTCGCCGGGCTTCTCGACGACATCGGCGAGAAGCGGCCGGTCGTGGTCGTGGCCCTGTCCATGGGCGGCTACGTCGCCTTTGAGTTCTTCCGCCGGCATCGTGCCAGCATCAAAGCACTCGCTCTCGTCGACACCCGCGCCAATGCCGATTCGGCGGAGGCCCGCGCCGGGCGGATGAAGATGATCGAGAGCGTGCGCTCCTCCGGAAGCAAAGCCGTCGCCGACGCCATGATCGAAAAGCTCTTCGCCGCGAATGTTGATCCTGAGTTAAAGCAGGAATGGTACGAGATCATGTCCTCCCAGCCGCCCGAGGGCGTCATCGGCGCGCTGCAGGCGATGGCCGATCGTCCCGATTCGACTCCCACCCTTGCCACCATCGACTGTCCCGCTCTGTTCATTTGTGGCGAGCATGACGTCATCACCCCACCCGACGTCCATCGCGAAATGCACGCCGCCGTTTCCGGCTCCCGGCTGGAAATCGTCGCCGAATCGGGCCACATGATGCCTCTGGAGCGGACCGACGAATTCACAAATATCCTCTGCGAATTCCTCGAAACCCTCGAATAAGGGCCTCCACCACACCCCGTGGAGATTTCCACGAGTCCCCCAAGCCTCAGCGCGCATATAGGAATGAACGAACGGCTCGTTCGCCGGGTACGGCCGTGCCCGGTTCGGATGAACGGAAAGGCGCCTGAAGACTTAGCTGGACACCCACAATCCCAAAAAGAAACGGAGTTTTGAAATGCGAAGAATCGCTGCAACCCTCGCCGTCGCCGGTCTCTTGTTGATTGGCGCCCGCGCGATTGCCGGAGAAAAAAGCGCCGAGTGCAAGAGCACAAAGTCGTGCTCCTCAAGCAAATCCTGCTGCAAGAGTTCCTCTGGAGCAGCCTTGAGCATGCTGGCCCGACTTCCCGCTGATGTACCCAAGATGCGCTGCGTCGTCGGAGATGAAGTCCGGCACTGCCCGATCGAGGCAGAGAAGCTCTCCAAGGAAGCCGGCAAGCCGGTCCATTATTTCATCGGCGATGAGGAGTACGACACCCGCGAGGCGCTGGCCAAGGCCTACGCGCAGGAACTGGACGGATATCTTTCGAAGATCACAACAGTCAGCTACGGCGTAGGTGACCAGTGCGTCAACTGCCCGATGAAGGCCAAGGACATGGCCAAGAAGAACGGCAAACAGGTCAAGTATCGTCTGGCGTGCTTCAGCTTTGACGATCAGGCCGCTGCGGCCAAGAAGGCTGCCGCCGCGCGAAAGGCCTCGGACGCCGTCACGTTGACCATGGTGGTCGCGGACAAGACTTACGATTGTCCGATGAAGGCCGCCGACGCGTCGAAGGCCTGCCACAAGCCGGTGCAATACAAGGTTGCCCAGCAGGTCGTCCCCGACCAGAACCTGGCCAGTATCCTGCTCGCTCTGACGAAGATCGAAGCAGCCGTCAAGGAAATCGAGCCCCCGGCCAAGAAGAGCTGACGCGTCTCCCACTCTTCGCTCGACACCATCGGGCGAAATCCACTCGGTGACGGCGCGGCGCTCCCACCCTGGAGCCGCGCCGTCACCCCATTTGGAATGGAAGCAACTTGTACCGCCAGCGAGAGGATGCCGCGATCCCTGATACAGCCGCACATCCTCCGCGCACTTTGGTCACAAATCAGGACGCGCTGAGGGACCTCCTCGCCACTGGCTGCGATGCACTTTACCGATACATCTTCTACGGGATTGGTTCGGACAGATCCGCCGCCGAGGAGGTCCTGCAACAGACGGTCGAAGTCGCCCTGAGCCATGCGGGTTTGCCGAATACGAAGTCGGAGCAGGAAGGCTGGCTTCGCGGTGTCGCCAAGAATCTGATTCGTCGCCATTGGCGAGTGTCAAAGCGCGACGCGATAACGCAGACTTCAACGACCGACGGCAACGGATCGGCTCTGCGGTCCGCAGTCTCTGATGAGCAGCGACCTGAGTCAGCTGCGATAAAAAAGGAGTCGATCGATCAATTGATGCTCGCTGTAAGCGACCTCACGATGGACGATCAATGGCTGCTCTATGAATTCTATCGACACGGGCGAACCAGATCGCAGATCGCCCAATCGCTCGGCGTAACGGAAAAGAGCGTGCAGTCCCGGCTGTACAGACTGCGCTTGCGACTACGCGAGAAGCTCGACGCACCAGAAGGAATGGTTGAATGACGCCGCAGGACATGGAAAACGACAGGCAGCTCGATGAGTTGCTCCAGCGAATCGGCCCCAACCTGCCGGAGCCGAAGGCCTCCGCCGATGTTCGGGCGAAGCTCGATCAAATCCTGGCGGCAGGCGGTGCGGTGAATGGACGAACGAACCGCGCCTCCGCGCAAGCCGGTCCCGGCGGACTGCTGTCAAGTCAGCCGTCCCCCCGCCAACTCCGACTCGTAACCTGGGCTGCAATCGGCATGGCCGCCGGTGTAGTGGGCCTTGGGATCACAGTTTATCAAAGCCGCAGCGAGATCGCCTCGCTTCGCGACGACATTCGGCGGCTTCAGATCGCGCAGGCCTCCGAGCGCGATGACCTTCGCGACTTCAGGCCCGCGTTCGATTCCGGCGCCGTTCTCCCGCCGCTCGACCATCCGCGATTTATCGTCGTCAACATGCACCACCAGTTCTGCCCGCGCGCCGCGAAGGTCACGCCGGCTTTTAAGGAGCTTCAGGAACGACACAAGGGCGAAAAGGTCCTGTTCGTGACCTTTGACGTGACTGCCGCGAGCCTCGCCGACACCATGAAGCTCGCCGATCAGCTCGGCATCAAGTGGGTCTTTGACGACCCCGGGCTGGAGACGGGCATGGTCAAGCTGGTCGACACACAGGAGCACCGCGTGGTACTTGCCGCTCTTGGCCAGAGCGAACTATCCAAGCTTGAATCAGCCCTCCATCGCGAGATTTCTCCGGTTAAGAAATAGCCTGCAAGGGGGACCCATTCCATACCCCGACCTCGCAAATGCGCGTACAATTCACCGGCCATGCTTCGAATCGATCATGCGACGATCATCTGTCACCGCGCTGCCATGCCGGTCGTGCTGAACGATCAGAGCATCCTCATTGACGGGGGAATGATCACCGATGTTCGGCCTTCTATGGAGATAGACTCGGCTGCATCCCCCCCCTCGGCCGAGGTGATCGACGCCTCACGACATCTCGTCATTCCCGGCCTCATCAATACGCATCATCATCTGTATCAATCCCTCACCCGTGGGCTCAAGAGCGTGCAGGACGCCCCGCTCTTTGGCTGGCTGACGGCACTCTATCAAAAGTGGAAGCATCTCGACTACGAGGCGGTCAAGCTGGCCAGTCAGATCAGCATTGCCGAATTGCTCCTTTCCGGATGCACCACGACCAGCGACCACTTTTACATCTTTCCACAGGGCACCGACGTCCGCATTGAGGCCGTGCTGGAGGCCGCCGAGTCGCTGGGCATGCGAATCCACGCCTGCCGAGGCAGCATGAGCGTGGGCCAGTCGGCGGGTGGTCTGCCGCCGGATGTCTGCGTGCAGGATGAAAGGACCATCCTCGCGGACTGTCAGCGCGTGCTGGAGAAGTTTCACAATTCGAAGCCCGGCGCCATGCGCCGCATCGATCTGGCCCCCTGCTCGCCGTTTTCCGTGAGCGAGGGCCTTTCTCGCGACACCGCCGCTCTGGCCCGCCAGAGCGGCGCCCTGCTGCACACCCACGCCGCTGAGACCCTCGACGAGGAACGTTACTGCGTCGAGCGATTCAAGATGCGCCCCATCGAGTGGCTCGACAAGCTCGGATGGCTGGGCGCCGACGTCTATCTGGCCCACTGCGTTCATCTGTCCGACGGCGACATCCGCCGCATTGCCGACACCCATACCGGCGTGGCGCACTGCCCCTGCTCGAACATGCGCCTCGGCAGCGGGATTCCGCCGCTTCGTCGATTGCTTGCCGCCGGCGCTCGCGTGGGCCTCGGTGTGGACGGCAGTAGCAGCAATGACGGTAACCACCTCCTTGCGGAGGCGCGACAAGCGATGCTTCTTGCCCGGGTCGCTGGCGGCGCCGATGCCATGAGCGTGGCAGAAGCATTCACGCTTCCGACCCTCGGCAGCGCCGCGGTACTCAATCGCCCCGAGCTCGGCAACATCGCCCCCGGCTCCTGCGCCGACCTCGCCATGTATCGGCGTGACGATGTCGCCCTCGCCGGCGCAGTCGAGCAGGATCCACTCGGCGCGATTCTGCTCTGCCACGTGGGCCGTGCCGACCGCGTCCTCGTTCACGGCCGCACCGTTGTCATGGATAGCCAGATCGCAACGGTCGATCTGCCCCGCCTCATTGAAAACTTCAACAAGTTGGTCCACAGTCGATTTACCGACTGATTCCTGACCTCAACGCGATTCGTGGCACGGCGGACTCTCCGAACCTATACTCGCGTATTACCATGAAGGCAGGAATCGCCATCAGGAGTGCAACGAATCGCCGTCCATACCGTCCATCGCGCGCGGCATGGCTCGTGCTGGGCACGGTGCTTTCGATGAACTGCGTTTCCGCTCAGACTCCTCCCAAAGAACCCCCAGCCACAACGGAGAGCGGTATGACCACCACCACACACCCGCACACCAACCGCCTCGCCAACGCGACAAGTCCTTACCTGTTGCAGCACGCTCACAATCCCGTCGATTGGTACGAATGGGGCTCCGAGGCGCTCGACCGCTCCAGGAAGGAAGACAAGCCCATCTTCCTCTCCATCGGCTATTCCGCCTGCCACTGGTGCCACGTCATGGAGCGCGAGAGCTTCGAGAATGAAGAGATCGCCGCCGTCATGAACAAGCACTTCGTGTGCATCAAGGTGGACCGCGAAGAGCGCCCCGACCTCGACGACATCTATATGATGGCGACCCAGGTCTTCACCCGATCCGGCGGCTGGCCGATGTCCGTTTGGCTCACGCCCAATCTAGAGCCCTTCTACGCCGGCACATACTTTCCGCCGACTTCCGCCTACAACCGCCCGGGCTTCAAGGAAGTCCTTGAATACCTCGCAAAGGCCTGGCGCGAGCAGCGAGAGGACATCACCAAACAGGCCAAGTCGCTGACCGACGCCGTTCGCCAGCTCACTACCGTCGAACACGGCGACGCGATCCCCTCTTTTGACAAAGTGCTTGAGTCGGCAAACTTTCTCACTCGCGCGTTTGACCCGGTCAAGGGAGGAATGAGCGGTGGTGGCACCAACAAGTTTCCCCCGTCGATGGCCATGGACCTCATGCTCCGCGCTTATCACCACAGTCTCTCTCAGGACAAGCCCAATGCGAAGATGCGCGAGCTCGTCGAGCTCACACTCGACAAGATGGCCTACGGCGGCATTTACGACCAACTCGCCGGAGGATTCGCCAGGTACTCGACCGACACCGACTGGCTCGTCCCGCACTTTGAAAAGATGCTCTACGATCAGGCCCTGGTCAGCGACATTTACCTGAAGGCTTATCAACTCTCCGGCAAGCCGCTCTACGCCCGCGTCGCCCGCGAGACGCTCGATTACGTCATCGCCGATCTGCAAAGCCCCGAGGGCGGCTATTACTCCTCGCGCGACGCCGACAGCGAAGGCGAAGAGGGCCGCTTTTACGTCTGGTCCAAACAGGAGGTCGATCGAGTCCTCGGCGAAAGCGATTCAAAGCTCTTTTGTGACTATTACGACGTCTCGGACTCCGGCAATTGGGAAGGTCACAACATTCTCAACGTGCCGCGACCTGCCGACGTTGTGGCTAAGTTGCACGGCGTCTCAACGGACAAGCTGGACGCCCGACTTCAGGCCTGCCGGAAAAAGCTCCTCACCGTCCGCGCCCAGCGCGTGGCGCCCCATCTTGATGACAAGATACTGGCATCCTGGAACGGCCTGATGATCGCGAGCATGGCCCGCGGCTATCGCATCCTCGGCGATGAAAAATATCGCGACTCCGCCGTAAAGGCGGCGGATTTCATCTTGTCTTCAATGATCAAAAATGACCGACTGCAAAGAACCTATCGCAAAGGGAAATGCCACACGCCGGCATACCTGGACGATCACGCCTTCCTGATCGACGCATTGCTGAACCTCTACGAGTCCACCTTCGACACGAAGTGGCTCGATCGGGCAACGAGTCTCAACGCATCTGTGATCAGGCATTTTCGCGATGAACCGGGCGGCTACTTTTTCACCGCAGATGACGCCGAAAAGACCCTTGTCCGCACCAAGGATGCCAACGACGGAGCCATTCCGTCCGGCAACTCCGTGCAGATCATGAATCTCCTCCGCCTCGCCACGCTTCTCGACGACGAAAAATTGCGAAACGAGGCCGAGCAATCGCTTAGGGCATTCGGCAAGCAGGTAACCGACTCGCCATTTCGCAGCGAGAGAATGCTTTGCGCCGTGGACTACTTCCACCGGCGTCCCCGGGAAGTGGCCATCATTGTCGCAAAAGGCGACGAGTCCGGCGGTCAGGCGCTCGTCGACGCCGTCTGGCAATCATACGTTCCCAATCTTGCCCTGGCTGGAGTCGAGCCTGGCACACCCGAATCCGTCGCAGCCAGAATACCCCTCCTCGCCGGCAAGAAGACGCTCGACGGAAAATCCGCTGCCTACGTCTGCAAGGACTATGTTTGCAAGGCTCCCACGACCAGCCCGGAAAAGCTGCGGAGCGAACTCGGCCGATAGAATGAGAATACCCGCGAAGATGAAACCGTGCGGAGGCACATGACATGTTTACAATCGCCAGCCAATTGACGACCCTGAGACTTCGCCACATTGCCGTTGCATCGTGGTTCGCGGTCTGCCTGATCCTGCCGGTCCTCGCTCAACAGGAGCCGACTGGCGCATCAACAGATCAGCCCAAAGAGAAAAAGGCCGCCGCCTCCACTCAACCGTCCGAACACGAAGAGATGGAGCCGCCCCGCGAGCCTTCGGCCTCTGATATTCTAAAAGCGCTCACCAAACCGGAAGATGCGCCCCCCAAGCCCGTCATCCTTCCATCCCAGCCCGGTCAGACGATCGAGCGCAAGGAAATCGACCTGTCGGTCATTCCGCAAAACAGCGTGGCCCCCATCACGCCGCGACTGTACCCCGACGGCTACCGCATTGTGGACCGGCCGGGACGGCTCGCCCGCGAAGGAGAGTATTACGTCTTTGCATTTGAAAGCAGAGGTCAGGCCGAGGCAGAGCTGCCGATTCGACTACTGCCGAACCGTCTGCTTGAGGACATGGAGATCGCATCAGCAGGCGGCACGAGCCCGATTGTTTTTCTCATCAGCGGCGAACTAACTGAATACCACGGAGTCAATTATCTGCTGGTCCAGAAGCTCCTCACGCGGCCGAATCTCGGCAACTTGAAATAGTCGATCGTCTCCACCTTCCGACATCCCCGGCCCGAAAAACGCCGCGGTCGCCGGGACTTTTCGGCCACAAGCTCGCCCGTGCCTCGCTTGTTCCTCATCAATAGCCATAGTACGATGCCCAGCGCCGGGGTGAAACTACTCAGTAATTCCTGCAACACCACCTTTGGCACTGGAACGCGACTTGCTAGACGCATGGAGCATCGGCAATGAGAGAACAGGCGTCCCATCCTCGCCGGGCGATCCCGGCCGGACGCATGATTTCCCGGGAATACTTCGGTTGTGATGTGAAGGAGTGTCGTTCATGTCGGAGATGAATCCGTTTCAAATCGCTCAGCAGCAACTCGACGAAGCCGCCAAGAAACTCGGCCTCGACCAGGCCACTCATGAGTTGCTCCGCTGGCCCATGCGGGAATACCGCATGACCCTGCCGGTCAAGATGGACAATGGCCAGACGCGCGTCTTTCACGCCTATCGCGTGCAATACAACTCCTCGCGCGGACCCACCAAGGGCGGCCTTCGCTGGCACCCCGACGAGACCATCGACACCGTGCGCGCCCTCGCTGCGTGGATGACCTGGAAGTGCGCCGTCGTGAACATCCCTCTCGGCGGCGGCAAGGGCGGCGTCACATGTAACCCGAAGGAAATGAGCGAAGCCGAAAAAGAGCGCCTCGCCCGCGCATATATCCGCTCCGTCGGCCACGAACTCGGCGTCCACCGCGATGTCCCCGCGCCGGATGTTTACACCACGCCGCAGATCATGGCATGGATGATGGACGAATACGAGGCCATGAAAGGTTACAGCCATCCCGGCATGATCACCGGAAAGCCGATCGCCCTCGGCGGATCGCAGGGACGCGGTGACGCCACAGCGCGAGGCGGCGTTTATGTCGTTCGCGAGGCCTGCAAGCAGATCAAGCTCGACGCGGCCAAGAGCACCTATGCCATTCAGGGATTCGGCAATGCGGGCCAGTTCGCCGCAACGCTCCATCCGGAAATTCTCGGCGGCGGCAAGCTGATTGCCGTCAGCGACTCGCGCGGCGGCGTCATGAGCAAGAGCGGCATCGATCCCGTCGCCGTCGTCAAGTACAAGCTGGAAACCGGCAAAGTCGAGGGCTTCCCCGGCACATCGCCGATCTCCAACAACGAGCTACTCGAACTCGATGTTGACATCATGTACCCGGCAGCGCTCGAAGGGGCGATCACCGCCGCCAACGCCGGGAAGATCAAGGCAAAGGTCCTCTGTGAACTCGCCAACGGCCCGACGACCCCTGAGGCCGACATGATCCTGCACAAGGCTGGCGTCCTCGTCCTCCCGGACTTCATGGCCAACGCCGGCGGCGTGACTGTCAGCTACTTTGAGCAGGTGCAGAACACCTACAACTACTACTGGTCGCTGGAAGACGTCCACCAGCAGCTCGATCGCCGCATGACCGATGCCTTTAACGCCGTTTACTCCACCCGCGAAAAGGCGAAGGTCCACATGCGGCTGGCGGCCTACATGGTCGCCGTCACGCGCGTCGCCGAGGCCTGCAAACTCCGCGGCTGGGTATAGCCAGACGATTCAATTCACTCGAAACATCAGAAGGGGTGGGCCCCAATTAGGCCCACCCCTTTTCTTATTGTGGTGACGGCGCGCTACTCGAGAATCTCGATCGCATTCACGTCGGCACTGGTGGCAATCCCCAGAGTGCTGAGATCCAGAAACGCCGCGTAAGAGCCAGCGGTGACAGTGCCCAGGGTCGTCGGAGTAAACTCGAAGATGTCCTCATCGTCGCCCGACACTCCCGTCACGCTGAACGCACCCAGCGTCGATAACAGAATCTCACCGGAAGAGACACGGCACGCCGCATCGACATCCTCATTGCTGCTCGTCGCGAGTTCCACATCGCTGCCGTCGAAGTAGTAGCTCCAGGTGCCGGTCGTCACCGAACCCAGTCCGGTCGGCGTGAAGGCAATCAGGTCTTCGTCCTGCAAACTGCTCAGGCCCGTGACGCTCGGTGCATCAAGCGTCGAGATGACCAGTTGCCCGCTCGCCGAGATGAACAAGGCATCGATGTCCTCCGCGGTTGTCGTCAGCCCGACATCACTCCCGTCAAAATAAAAGGCCCACGTGCCCGCGGTACTGGCGCCCAGTGACGTGGGTGTGAATTGGACGATGTCCGAATCATCAATTGAAGTACCGCTGGGACCGCCCGTCAGTCCGGCCAGCGTTCCGTCCAAATCAACACTAATCAGGAGTTCGCCGCCGGGTAGTACTGTCAGCGCATCGATGGCAAAAGACGATAGTCCGACATCGCTCCCGTCGAAGTAAAGCGACCACACGCCCGTGCCTGTGTCGTAGGCCACGATGTCTTCATTGGCGACCGTGCCGACACCGGGAACCGTGGTATTGCCGAGGAATGATATGAGCACCGTTACGGCGGCGGATGGCGTCGCGGAGGCCTCGTTGCTGTCGGCGCTCTCATTGCTGGACGTATCCACCGCAGTGACCACGTAATAATACGTGACACCGTTGGCTACAGTCCCGTCGGCGTAGAGGCTACCGGCCACCAGGGAGACGTTCAATTGCGAATAGGGTCCGCCGCTCGCGGTCGCTCGGTAAACATTGTAACCGGCAAGGTCGCCTTCGGAATTGTCGCTCCAATCTAAATCCACGATCGCGTTCCCCGCGGTAGCGCCAAGTCCGCTTGGCGCCGCCGGGGGTGTCACATCGATGCAAGACGGGTCGTTAAAAGTCTGGCCGCCGTTTGGCTGACCGGCGCTAGAGGTGGCCGGCGGCTGCCACGTAAAGTCGGAGTATTGCTTGCCGATCCCAGTCAGTTGCAGCGACTGACCCACGGGCGTCGTGGTTAACTCACTCACGCCGATATCCACGGAGAGCATGCCCAGTGCCGGGCCGTCCGTGGCCGTGAACGCACCTTCATAACTGATGAATTGGCGAACTGTGCTCGCAGCATCGACCAGCGCCAATCCGTCCGGCGAGCCGTTCTGCATCGCCGAAAAGCTGAAGCTCAGTGTTCCGATGCAGCTCTGCTGATCGGGAATCACTCCGGAAAGATTGACCGTCGCGTAGGTCGCGCCGCCGCTGCCGTTGTATCCGATGACGCGCCATCCCGTCAGATCGGTACCGGCAGGACCGGCGATCTCAACGAACTCCCCGGTGTCAGTTCCATCATTGTCATAGTGAAACTCATTGATCCACGGACCCGATGTTCCGCCACCGCCTGAAGGCGTCGCCGAAGCCTGATTGCTGTTGCCGGACTCATTGCTCGCCGTGTCCACGGCCGTGACGACGTAATAGTACGTGATGCCATTGCTCACCGTGTTGTCCGCGTAGGAACTCGTCGCGACGAGCGAACCGTTGATCATTGAATAAGGACCGCCGCTCGTTGTTGAACGATAGACGTTGTACCCTGCAAGATCGGATTCGCCGTTGTCGTTCCAGTCGAGATTAGCTACCGCGTTTCCACCGGTGGCGATCAAGCCGGTCGGTGCGGCTGGCGGCGTCGTGTCGCCGCTTCCGCATACGTTATTCCAAATACACTCGACCCATTCTGGGTGATCGATGAAAGGATTGCGATTCCCTTGAAAACTGAAGACCACGTCATTGCGACTCATCTCCTTGGCATCCACTGGGTCCTGCTGATGCCATTGGAGAAGCACAGTGAGAATTCCCATGTACGCAACCGACTCATTCACCCCGGTGTTCGACGCGGCAATCAGGGACTCGTTGTCGGTCAGAATCATGTCCGGCTCAGCCGCGCCGGTGATCCCATGCGTGCCACCCTCGTATCGAAGATCAAGATAAAACAGGGCCCGCGCCACATCCCCCCGCCGTCCGACCCAGGTTTCCCACGTACCGGTCGTAAAGGAACCCGTCGTCCAGTTCGAGTTGCCGGGATAGACGCCGCTGCCGCCCCCCTGCCCGTTCGTTAGCAGCGTGATCTGTTCGGTGCAGGCGGCACTGCAAAAGCGATAGGGCTTGTTGCTTCGACTCGAGTTATATGAGTCATCGGCGATGAACAGTGCGTGGCAGTCCGTGTAAGGATAATTCGTCGAGCCGTCATTGGGATAGCCATAAGAATTGGGCCAGGAATGCTCGCGATTGTAATTCGTATTGCCTGCGCCCACCTTGATGTAGCTGGCATTCTTATAAACGTCCAGTACGTTGGATGGATTGCTCGGATCCTCATCCGCCAACTCGAGGATATTCCACGTATCCGTAGACGTGGATGTGTAAGGGAACCTCGTGTGATCGTCGATCACCGGGTGCAGCGTTGCGCGAAGCGTGGAGCTATTGGTCGTATCGACGGAGTTGTAATACCCTGGCGGCGGATCAGCCGATACGCCCGATGCCATCGACAAGGTGGCAATCATGAACGTTGCCGGCAGAATCCATCCCGCCGTACTTGCCTGTGCGTGTCGAGCATTCGTCGTCTCCATCGCGATAACTCCCTTTATGGGCCATGTCGAGCCGCATCGCGGGCTGTTTCGCTCGGGACCACCCGTCCCACAAGTATTGGACGATCCAGCCTCGCTCTGAGTGATTCTGCTGACTGCTCAACGCTGAATCAAGTAAAATCCGCGATAATGAAACAGGACAACAGTCGATTTTTGGTGCCCCTTGCAAGATTCCGTACAATCGATCGTTGTACCTGACATCGGGCAACTCTTCGGGGACCGTTCATGCCGATGCGCTGCAATGGCTGGAGGACAATCAAAGTGACAATGATGGCATTCATTGTTGTCGCAATGGCGCGAGCCAACGCACAGGACCGTGTGCCTGACTTCAGCTACTCCCGTCCCCAGGGTGAACCGCAGATGCTCAAGGCCCTCC